>CAVAHB010000066.1:0-3920 GCA_963588415.1 Faecalibacterium sp. CAG:74 | reverse complement strand
CGGGGCTATGTCGCATTCAACCCGCCCACAGTTGCATTTAGTCTGTCTGGCGACCCAATCAACTGGGGCATTGGCCACGCCGCCTCCTAAAAGGGGCGGGGGGAAGGCCGTCGGCTGAAATGGGAGATCCGAATGGCTGAACTGCGGAGGGTAATGACGGTGATTTCGGGGTCGTCGAAGAAACGAATCGGGAAGCCAGCCCACTGCCCGACGCCCGGCGAGACGTAAAGGCGGCTCTGCGACGGCAGGTCGTACGCCCCCCTCACATAGCCACCGTTCCACGCCCTGATGATGGCACGCATACCCGGGAAGATTCCGCCGTGCGTATGGCCCGACAGTTGAAGACGAACGCCGTCGTTCGCCGCGTTCTCAAGTGCGCCCGAGGGGCGGTGCTGAAGGAGGATGCGGAACTCGCCATTCGTCGCCGACGCAAACGCCGCGCCGACGTGGGGGTTCACGGGCGGAATCGCGCCCCCGTCGAAGGCGCGGTCGTCCACGCCGCCGAGGGCGAGTCCCGGGCGGGGAAAGGCGCAGGCGTTGCGCAGAAAGCGGATGCCCCAGCGTTCGTAAAACGGCAGCCACGCGGCAAACTCGTGGTCGAGTTCGTGATTGCCCTTAATGGCCCACGTGCCGTCGTTCGCCTTCAGGTCTTTCAGCGGTTCGAGGCAGTCGCCGCACGACCCGGGCGCAACGTCCGCGAAGTCGCCCGTCAGGCAGATGAGGTCCGGCTTCTGTTCGTTGACGCGACGGACGATTGCCGCCGTGCGCCAGCGTCGCGCCGCCGTCGAGGCGTGGATGTCGCTCACCTGCACGATGCGGTAGCCCTCCAGGTTCGGCGGCAGGTCGGGATAGGCGAGTTCAACTTCGCGCACGACCGGAATCTTGATGCCGTTCCAAATCCCCCACGCGGCAAGCCCCCACGCGAGAAGCGGCAGAACAAGTCCCTTTCGCGGGAAACGCCAGAAAACCGTCAGCACGCCCAGCACGAGCAGGATGCACGCCCCCGCGTAACTCCAGTTCCAGGCCCAGATCACCTTCTCGGGAAGCCACGGTGCGAACGAGTCGCCCCCCAGTTCGCGGTAGACGAGGAACTTTGCGAAACAGACGAGCAGCACCATCGCCCAGATTGCCTGCGCCCTCACGCGGAAGCGGCAGGGCAGTACGAAGGTAAGCATCGTCAGCGCGAAAAGCGCATACGGCGCATAGTTGAAATACGTCCAGAATGTCGTCGTCATGTCCGGGGTCTACTTCCGATAGCGGTGCGAGGCTTCGCCCTTGACCAGCAGTTCGTCGCACTCGCCGACCCTGCCGATTTCGCGGATGCCGGGCGTGTCGATGACCATCGCGCCGTTCGGGAGCATCACGAGTTCGCGGCTCGTCGTCGTGTGGCGTCCCTTTCCGCTCCATTCCTGAATCTCCTGCGTCGCCATCCAGTCCTCGCCCGCGAGTTCGTTGAGAAGGGTGGACTTTCCGACGCCCGAACTGCCGATGAAGGCGAGAGTCCGCCCCGCCTGCGCATACCGCCGCACCGCATCCATCCCCTCGCCCGTCTTGCAGGAAAGGTCGAGCGCCGTGACGGCCCTGCCGTCAGCCCCCAATTCGGCGAGCACGCGGGCCGCACCCGATTCGCCGGGCGCGGCGAGATCCTTCTTCGTCAGCACAATCACGACTTCCGCCTCGCCGCACTCCTCCGAAAGGTCGAGGAAGCGCCCAAGGCGCGGCAGGGAGAAGTTCTCGTTGTGGCTCATCATGATGAAGAGCGTGTCGAAGTTCACGGCCAGCGTCTGCGCCTTTCGCCGCGCCGTCGGGTCCTTGCGCACGAACGAGGAAAAGCGCGGCAGAACCTCGAGAATCAGGCTCTCGCCCTGCCGGTTGTGCCGAAAGCGCACGAAGTCGCCCGTAATCGGACGCGGCACTTCCGGCGACATGAACGCACTCTTCTTCTTGCGGGCGAGGATTTCCCCTTCCGCCTCGTTGCAGACGAGATGGTAGTAGTCGCCATGCGTGCTCACGATGCGCCCGATGCCCGGCGCGACGGGACCCTTCCACCCGAACCTCTCAATGCGCGAACTCATACCTCGTACGGGCCGAGAAACGCCTCCCTGAAATCATAGCCGCCGACGAAATCGTCGGGCGTATCGCCCGGATCGCGCTTCACCCGATGCGTCTCGGCGAGGTTCACCATCATCTCGCCGATGTCCTCACATTTCGTCACGCCCCATTCCCGAAGCACCGTATAGGCGAGCGGGCCATACAGATCGAGGGTTCGATTCTCGAATTCGTCCATAATGTCCGCAGCCGACATATGCTTGCCACTCATCCCGAGAAAGTGCACGACGTCCATCAGAAGCGCATAGGCCCGCGCCTGATAGCGACCGTCTTTCGCAACGATATCCGAGAAGGAATCCGAATCGAAGTCTATTGCATCCATGAGGAGTGTATTATACCATTTGTGGAATGATGCGGGCAATAGGCGCACGACCGGAGTTGACCCATTTCAACCGCCTTACCTTCCCTTACGAACTGCACCCGGGTGCAGAGGGTGTCTACACCCGGGTCCAGAGGGTGTCTGCACCCGGGTGCGGAGGGTGGCTGCTTCGCCCATCACGGCTGCAATCAGCCGTCAGCGGACATTGTGCGGAAGGTGGTGGGCGCCTTGCCAAAGGCGGCGGTGAAGACGTTGCAGAAGTATTGCGGCGTGTGGAAACCCGTGCGCCTGGCAATGTCCGCGATCGAAAGATCGGTCTTGTGGAGCAGGCGCTTGGCCTCTTCAAGTGCAACGCGGCGGATTTCCGCCTGGACGGACGTCCCCAGCTTCTCGCGGAATGCGGCATTGACGTTCGTGTGGGAGCGACCGAGTTCCGCGTAGACGTCCTGCGCGGAAAGATGTCGGTTGATGTTCCTCCGAATGTAGACGAGCGCATCGGAGAGCCAGGGCGGGTCGAGCGGAAAGACATTGGTTGAAGACCGTTCGATCAGGTCGCGTGGCTTGACGACCGTCTTCACGGAGGGTTCGGAGTCCCCTTCCATTGCGCGATGGAGCGATTCCGCCGCGACGAATCCGAGCGCGGTCGCGTCCGGGTCGATGGAAGAAAGCGTCGGGGTGACGAAATTGCAGACGAGCGTATCGTTATCCACCCCCAGCACGGCGACTTCCTGCGGCACGGCAACTCCGGCAGCCGCACATGCCATGATGACTTGCAGTCCCCGCAGGTCGTTCGCGCAGAAGATCGCGATCGGCTTCGGCAGGGACTTCAGCCAGCGGACGAGCTGCCGGGCATCGGGAGCGGAATCGGGCCGCTCGCCGCGCACGGCGTCGGAGGCGAAGGTTCGCGTCACGGACGGCGCACAGGCGTAGACCTCAACGGCGCATCGATGACGTTCGAGATAGCGGATGAACGCATCCCTGCGGAAATCCGAAAAGGGCTGCCCGTCATAACCGCAGAACGCGAAGCGCGTGAAACGATGCTCGATAAAGTGCCGCGCCGCGAGTTTGCCGATCGCGGCGTTGTCCTGCCAGATTCCACGGACGACCCGCGCATCGTAGCGGGTGCGGCAGGCGAGATCCACAACGACGCCATGCGCATTCGCAAGAAGACTCCCGAGCAGGGTGTCGGGCATGTGGGTGATGAAGCCGTCAAAGCCCGTCGGCGTGGCGGACTTCTTGAAATCGGCTGGTTTGAGCAGGGTGAGCGACCAGTCGGGCCGGGTTTGGGCGAAGGCGCAGACGCCTTCGCAGATGTCGCGTCCCCACGAGCGATCCCATTCGATACAGATTCCGATTCGTTTCATGGTGGAAAGTGTAGCATAATCCGCCGGCGGTTGCAAGGATCGTAAGGAGAAGTATGCCTCTTCCGCGTTCCATTTGTCTTGGATTGATTCGCCGAAGTCACCCCAGCGGAAGTAAAATGTGCTATAAT
>CAVAHB010000065.1:0-22649 GCA_963588415.1 Faecalibacterium sp. CAG:74 | reverse complement strand
CAGGTGCATATTATAGCAAAAGATTCCGATGGGACGCAATGGGGTGTTTGAAGAAAAATTAAAAAAGTTCTTTATCTTACAAAAACGACCTTGCTTCACTGCTTTTCAAGCACACGGATCAGAGAAGTTCGCCCCTCTTTTCCGACCGAACACGGAACAGAGGGGCGAATTTGCCGACAATCTGCCGCGAATCGTCACCCGATTGCACCGAGCATCTTGCCGATGCGCTGCACGGCAATCTTGATTTTATCGAGGCCTGTCGCATAACTCATGCGGACGAATCCCGTTCCGCATTGGCCGAACGCACCGCCCGGCACGCAGGCGACCCCGTATTCCTTCAGGAGTTTCATGGCGAACTCCTCGTCGGTCAGGCCCGTCTCGCGGACGCTCGGGAAGATGTAGAACGCCCCCTTCGGCATCAGCGTGCGAAGCCCCATCTCGTTCAGGGCTGAGACCAGATAATCGCGGCGCTTGCGGTATTCCCGACGCATGTAGTCCACGTCCTTGTCGCCGAAGTCCATGGCCTCCACGCCCGCCGCCTGACTCAACGTCGGGGCGCTCATGATGCCATACTGGTGAATCTTCATCATCGCGTCAATCACGTCCACCGGCCCGCAGGCATAGCCGAGCCGATAGCCGGTCATCGCCCAGCTCTTCGAGAACCCGTTCAGCAGGATGACGCGGTCGCGATATTCCGGGAACGAGGTGAAGGAGACGAGCGGCCCCTCCGGATCAACCCCGTAGTTCAGTTCCGAATACACCTCGTCCGCAAGGATGAGGAGGTCGTGGCGTTCAGCGAATTCAAGGATTGCCTTTATGTCGTCGATGGAGAGCGTCGCACCCGTCGGATTGCACGGAAAGTTGAGCAGAATCGCCTTCGTACGCGGCGAAACCTTCCTCTCCATCGCCTCGACCGTCAGGCGGAACTCGTCCTCGACCCGCGTTTCCACCGCGATGGGTACGGCGTGCGCCAATCGGATCGTCGGCGCATAACTCACGAAGCACGGCTCATGGTACAGGACTTCGTCCCCCGGTGCGCAAATCGCCCGGATGGCGAGGTCAATCGCCTCGGAGACGCCGACCGTGACGAGGATCTCCTTCTCCCACGCGAACTCCGCATTGAACCGCCGCGCCAGATATTTCGCAATCGACTGTCGCAACTGGGGCGTGCCAAGATTGGACGTGTAGTGCGTTCCCCCGTTTTCGAGGCAGGTGACGGCCGCGCGGGAGATGTGCCACGGCGTGTCGAAGTCCGGCTCGCCCACGCCGAGCGATACGATGTCCTTTGACTGCGCGACAATGTCGAAGAACTTCCTGATGCCGCTCTTCGGCAATTCCGCAACGTGTTTGGCGACCCTTTCTCTCAAAACTACTACCTCCTCTTGCACATCGCATAAGATCATCCGCAACGACGCGAGACGCGCCACCTCCCGAACAAATCAGTCCGATGGCCGTCCACGCTGGCATTGAAGATGTCATCAACTACTCTCATGGCCGCATATTATACCAAAAAAACCGTCCCGTGGAGGTTTCGCAGTCAGCACCCTACGAGGGGCTTCCCCGTACTCCTTATATATACGGGACACCGCACCGAATCGCCACCCGCCTTGTCAATCCCGTCTAAACTGGAGTTTAGCCATTTTCAATCACAGTCCCTTTCCCTTGCAATCTGCACCCGGGTGCAGAGGGCATCTACACCCGGGTGCAGAGGGTGTCTACACCCGGGTGCAGAGGGTGTCTACACCCGGGTGCAGAAGGTGTCTACACCCGGGTGCAGAAGGTTTTGCTGCGGGAACTGCCAATGAGTCCGCCAAAATATGATATAATGTCCGCGTTTATGTCACTTATGTTTCCGGTTGAAGAGAAGATAGATGAACTCCGCCGCGCCCTGGCGCGGAATCGCAATGTGGTGCTCACGGCCCCGCCGGGGAGTGGAAAGACGACGTGCGTTCCGCCCGCCCTGCTCGACGAACAGTGGCTCGCCGGAAAAAGGATTATCATGCTTGAACCGCGCCGGCTTGCGGCGCGCACGTGCGCCCAGTTCATCGCCCGCAAGCGCGGCGAATGTGTGGGCGAGACGGTCGGCTATCAGGTGCGTCTGGAGCGGAAGATTTCGCCGCGTACGCGCCTCGAAATCGTCACGGAGGGTCTTCTGACCCAAAGGATTCTGAACGACCCTGAACTGAACGGCGTGGGGCTTGTCATCTTCGACGAGTTCCACGAACGCTCCCTCGCCTGCGACATAAGTTATGCCCTCGCACTTGAGGTTCGCCGCGCACTGCGACCCGACCTGCGCATCCTCGTGATGTCCGCCACACTTGACGCGGACGACGTGGCCGCGCACCTCGGCGATGCCGATGTCGTGCGGGCGCAGGGGCGAATGTTTCCCGTTGAGACGCGCTATCTGGGCGAGATGGGAATGGTCGCGGCGGTTTCGCGGGCCTTGCGCGAAACGGCGGGCGACATTCTCTGCTTCCTGCCGGGCGAGGGCGAGATCCGCCGCACGGCGGAAGGCCTTGCATCCGTCGGCCCGGGCGTGGCGGTGCTTCCCCTTTACGGGTCGTTGCCGAAGGAGGAGCAAGACCGCATCTTCGAACCGACCGGTGAACGCAAGGTGATTCTTGCGACCTCCATCGCCGAGACTTCGGTGACAATACCCGGCATTTCCTGCGTGATTGATTCGGGGCTGATGCGCGTACCGCGCTTCTCGCCCGCAACGGGCATGAGCGGACTCGTCACGCTACCGCTTTCCCAAGATCGCGCCGAACAGCGGCGCGGACGCGCCGGGCGCGTTCAGGCGGGCACGTGCTATCGGCTCTGGACGGAGGGCGAGGACAAGTTGCGCCCGAAACGGATGACCCCGGAGATTCTCGACGCCAACCTCTGTTCGATTGTACTGACAAGTGCGGCGTGGGGGGCGATTGGTCGCACGTCCCTGCCGTGGATGACGCCACCACCCGCGAGTTCGTGGGAGCAGGCCTCGTCGCTCCTTCGGCTTCTCGGTGCGCTCAACATCGACGGTCGCCTGACCGAAAAGGGCGAGGCGATGGCAAAACTGCCGATGCACCCCCGGCTGGCAAACATGTGCCTTGGCGGCGGCGACCCGGTTCTCGCGGCAATCGTCGAGGAGGGCGGACGGATTCGCGAGACGGACATTCGCCGCATCGCCGACACGGTGCGCGAAACGCCGAATCATCCGACCTCGCGACGAATCCTTCAACTGGCGCGGCGGTTTGGGACAACGACGCATTCGCCGCGTCCATTGGAACGCGAACTTTCGGAAGGGGCGATGCTCGCCCTCGCCTATCCCGACCGCATCGGGCGCAACCGGGGGAACGGCTCGTTCCGCATGGTGTCGGGGCGCGGCGCATTCCTCGACCAGACGGACGCACTCGCGAAGTCGCCCTATCTCGTCTGCTGCGAACTGGATGACCGCGTCGGGGATGCGAAGATTTTCCTCGCCTGTCCCATCAATGAGGAGGAAATCGAGGAACGCTTCGCCGAACAGATTGTGGAGGAGCCGGTCTGCGAATGGGATCGCCGCAACGACCGCGTCAAATGCGTCGTGCGACGCAAGTTAGGCGCAATGGCGATTCGCGAAAGCGCCGCGCCGCCTTCGCCCGAACTCGCCGTGCCGGCAATGATGGAAGGTATCCGCCTAAAAGGCGTGGAGAACCTGCCGTGCTGGACGAAGGAGTCGCTCCAGTGCCGCGCCCGCATCGCGTTTCTGCACCGGCATTGCGACGGCTGGCCGCTTGCCGACGACGCGACCCTGCTCGCGGCGCTTCCCGATTTCGTCGGCGGAATGACGAAGTGGCGCGACCTGGAGCGACTCGACCTCTTCCGCGTCTTCGACCGCCTGCTTGCCGAAACAGGCCACGACCGCCGCGAACTCGACCGCCTTGCCCCCGTACGGATGGAAGTTCCGAGCGGCAGTCATCTGACCATCCACTACGAGGGCGACGAACCGACCGTGGAAGTGCGGCTTCAGGAGTGCTTCGGGCTGATGTCCACCCCGAAGGTTGCGGGCGGGAAGGTGCCGATTGTGATGACGCTTCTCTCCCCGGCGCACCGTCCCGTACAGATTACGAAGGATCTCGCCGGATTCTGGCGCGAAGGCTACCAACTCGTCCGCAAGGATCTGCGCGGACGATACCCCAGGCACTACTGGCCGGAAGACCCGTTCACGGCGACGGCGACACACCGCGTCCGCCCACGCCAACACGGTTAGTCCGTTTCGCCATGGCCTTTCCGCAGAGCCATTGGGGTTTGTGGTATAATACGCGGCATGAAGCAGAAATACGTTTCGCAGGAAAAGTACTGCGCAGAATACATGCGCTATCTGGGTATCGCCAAGACCGAACGCCGCAGTTATGCGGAAAGCGTCCGACTTTTGGAGGAGAAGGGATTCCGTCCGATTGAAAGTTTCAAGACGCTGAAGCCCGGCGACCGCGTCTACCGCGGCTGCGAAGACCGCACGGTGATGGCGGCGGTCATCGGCAAGAAGAAGATTTCCGAGGTCGGCATCAAGGTCGTGGGCGGCCATACGGATGCGCCGCGCCTCGACCTCAAGCCGAAACCGATTTACGAAAAGGGCGGCTACATCTACTTCGACTGCCACATCTACGGCGGCATCAAGAAATACCAGTGGCTCGTTCTGCCGCTCGCGCTGTACGGGACAATCGTCCGCAAGGACGGCTCGAAGGTTCAGGTTGCGGTGGGCGACAATCCCGGCGACCCCGTCTTCATGATTTCCGACATCCTGCCGCACCTCGGCAAGGATCAGGAGAAGAAGACGGTGGCGGAGTTCTTCCCGGCGGAGGATCTCGACGTAATCGCGTGGACGACCTCCGTCAGGGAGAAGGACGGCACGGAGAAGCCCGACCGCCCGACTTTCGTTGAGTATCTCAAGAAGACGTATGACGTGACCGAGGACGACCTGCTTTCGGCGGAGCTGGAGATTGTACCGGCGGGAATGCCGCGTGAGGTCGGGTTCGACCGTGCGCTCATCGCCGGCTACGGCCACGACGACCGCGTGTGCTCGTTCGCCGGGCTGAAAGCACTGATCGACGCCTCTGACGAAACGCCCGTGCAGACGGCCACCATCCTGATGTGCGACAAGGAGGAAATCGGCTCGATGGGTTCGACGGGCATGCAGAGTTCGTTCTTCGAGAACACCGTGGCCGAGATGATCGAACGCCAGGAGAAGGACGCACGCGACATCCTGGTTCGCCGCGCCCTGGAACGCAGTTCGATGCTCTCCGCCGACGTCACGGCGACAGCCGACCCGCATTTCGCCGATCTCGATTCGACGGGCAACGCCGCGAAGTTCCACCACGGCCCGACCGCGTCGAAATACACGGGCGGCACGTCGAAGGGCGGTGCGAGCGACTGTTCGCCCGAATTCGTCGCATTCATCCGAAAAGTGATGGACGAGGGCGGCGTAACGTGGCAGATGGCCGAACTCGGCAAGATGGAAAAGGGCGGCGGCGGCACGATTTCGCAGTATATGGCCCGGTTCGGCATGAAGGTGCTGGATATGGGTACGCCGCTCCTCAACATGCACGCGCCATGGGAACTCGCCTCGAAGTTCGATGCGTGGCAGACCTACTGCGCGTACAGCGCCTATCTGCGCACGAAGGACATGATCTAACGCCCGCCCGCCCGATTCGCGGGCATCATTCGTAGCGCAGACAGTCGATTGGGTTCAGTTTCGAGGCCCGGTAGGCGGGATAGAAGCCGAAGAACATTCCGACGAACGCCGAGAAGAGGAACGCATAGAGCGCACTCGTCGCCTCGATGACGATGGGCCAGTTCTGAATCTCCCCGATCGCCTGCGCCGCGCCGATTCCAAGCCCCACGCCAATCAGTCCGCCGACCGTGGAAAGCACGACCGCCTCAAGGATGAACTGCCAGAGTATGTTCGCCGGCGTCGCGCCAATCGCCATGCGAAGCCCGATTTCGCGGATGCGTTCCGTCACCGAGACGAGCATGATGTTCATGATGCCGATTCCGCCGACCAGAAGCGAAATTGCCGCGACCGCCGTCAGCAGCACGGTCATCAGCCCCGTCACGGATCCAATGGTGTTCATGATTTCCGTCGTATCGCGCGTCTCGAAGTCGTTGTCCTGATAGTCCGCGAGTTTGTGCCGCTGGCGCAGAAGCGCCGTAATCTCGCGCTTCGCCTCCTCCAAGTCGTCCATCGAACGAAGCGAGATGTTCATCATCTTGATGGACTGGAACTTCGATCGCTGCAACACGCGGCTGACGGTCGTATACGGGGCCATCACCGTATCGTCCTGATCCTGTCCCCACCCGTTCGCCCCCTTCGAGGCGAGAATGCCGACGACCTTGAATGGCATCGCCCCGATGCGGACGATTTTGCCGATCGGGTTCTCGTCTTCGGCAAAGAGGTTGTTCTTCACCGTCACGCCGAGGACGCAGACGCGGGCGGACTTCTTCTGTTCGCTCTCGTCGAAGAAGCGGCCCTCGCCAACCTCCCAGTTGCGGATCTCGGGCATTTCGTACGAAACGCCGCTTATGCGCGAGTTCCAGTTGCGGTTCTCACGAATCAGCTGGCTGTTCACGTTCACGGTCGGGCTGACGGCCGCGACGAGATGGCTGAGTTCGTTTTGGATTGCCTCGGCATCACCCGCCGTCATCGTCTCGCCCGAACCGAGGCTCGCACGCACCGTCCCCTGCCGGTTGCGGTCGGGGAAGACCATGACAAGGTTGTTGCCCATTGACGAGATTTCCTTCACCATCATGGTCGAGGCTCCCTTGCCGATGGCCATCACGGCGATGACCGCCGCAATGCCCACGATGATGCCGATGCACGTCAGGAGCGAGCGCGTCTTGTTGCGGAGGATGGCGAGAATCGCCACCTTGAAGATCATCACGAAGTTCATGCGCGGTCGTCCTTTACGAGTTTGCCGTCGCGCATCAGAAGATGGCGCTTCGCATACGCGGCGATGTCGTCCTCGTGCGTCACCATAACGATGGTAATGCCCTCGCTCGAGAGGTCGGTGAAGAGATTCATGATTTCGATTGAACTCTTCGTGTCGAGGTTGCCCGTCGGTTCGTCGGCGAACAACACGGGCGGCTGGTTCATGAGGGCGCGGGCAATGGCGACGCGCTGCTGCTGGCCGCCCGAAAGTTGGGCGGGCGTATGCTGGATGCGCCCGCCCAGGCCCACGCGATTCAGCAGTTCGATGGCGCGGCGGCGGCGGGCGGCGCGGGTGAGCCGCCCGAGATAGAGGTCGGGCAACTCGACCTGCTCAACGGCGCTCGTGCGCGGCAGAAGGTTGAAGTTCTGGAAGACGAAGCCGAGTTTGCGGTTGCGGATGTGGGCGAGTTCGGCACGCGAACGCCGCGCCACCTCAAGCCCGTCCAGCAGATACGAACCCGCCGTCGGCGTGTCGAGGCAGCCGAGGATGTTCAGCATCGTTGACTTTCCCGAACCCGACGCGCCCATGATGGCGACGAATTCGCCGTTGTCAATGGAAAGCGACACGCCGTCGAGCGCGTGCACCGGCTCTTCGCCGATGGCGTATGTCTTTCGCAGGTCGCGGATTTCGATGAGGTGTTCCATCACTTCTTCGGTTCCGGAGCCGTGCCCTTCGTGCCATGTTGCGGCGGCTTGGGCATGAACGGGTTTGTCGCGTCGTCCTTCAGTGCCTTCGCCGTCTGGGCGGTCTCGTAGCCAATCACGGCCTTGCGCCCGACAAGGTTCTCGGCATCCTTCAGTTCGGTGAACGAATCGTCCGACACGCCGTCGGCAATCGTCACGGCCTCCAGTTTGCCGTCCGCACGCTCCAGCCAGATCTTGCGCCCACGCGGCACTTCCGCATCCGCCTGGTCTTCCGTTTTCGGACGGAAGCGGAAAGCCGCCGCGCTCACCGCCGGGACATCCTCGGCCCGCGCCGTTTCGATGGAAAGCGTCGCCGTCATACCGGGGAAGAGCATCTCGTTCGGATTCTCCGCCTCGATGATAATCGGATAGGTGACGACGTTGTTCGTCGTCGTCGCGGCAAGCCGAATCTGCCGCACCCGTCCCGTGAACTTCCGCCGGTAGGCATCCGCCGTAAAGGAGACGGTCTGCCCGATCTGGATGTTGCCGACGTCCGCCTCCGGCACGGTGGCCTCGACCCAAATCGTCTTCAGGTCTTCCGCAATCGTCAGCACGGGAACGGCGTTCATCGAGGAGACGACTGTTTCGCCCTCCTCCACCTTGCGGTCAAGCACGACCCCGTTCACGGGCGAACGAATCGTGCAGTAGTCAAGGTTCGCCCGCGCCTGGCTCACGGCGGCCTTCGACTGCTCGACCGCCGCACGGGCGCTTTCGAGTTGGGCGGCCGTCGTATCGCGTGACTCAACCGCCGCATCAAGGTCGGATTCCGAACACATTCCCTTCGCAAAGAGTTTCTGCTTCCGGATGAGCGTCTTCTCGGCGAGCACGAGCTGGGCCTCGCGCAACTTGATGTTCGCCTCGTTGCCGTGCAACTGGGCGACCGCACTCTTGTAGTTCGCATCGTAGACCTGCGGGTCGATGAGCGCAACGACCTGCCCGTTCGTCACGGGCGAGTTGTAGTCCACGAACAGTTTCACAATCTTGCCGTTCACCTGTGCGCCAACGGGAATGCCGCTCGGCGAATTGCGCGGCGTAATCGTACCCGTCGCCTCGACCGTGCGCACGATGTCCGTCCGCGTGATGGGCGCGTAGCGGTAGGTCGGCAGCTTCGGCTTGCCGCCAAGCCCCCCCTCGCCCGAACACCCGCCGACACCAATAAGCCCGGCAACCGCCAGACACCTCAGCCAATTTACCATTGAACCATGCTTCACGGAATTTCCTCCTCAACCTTTTCCTCTTGATAGATGGGATAGCGGCCAATCTTGGCGAAAAGCGTCGCCTCCGCCCGCTGACCCTGATAGAACGCCGAAACGCAGTCGCCCATCGCGGCGGAATGCGCCGCAATCGCCTCGGTCAGTTCGATGCGGCTCACGTCGCCGACCGAAAGCTGCCGTCGCACCATCTCAAGGTTCTCCCGCGCACTGCGGATGGACGCGACCGCCGTCTCAAGCGCCTTCACGGAATCGTCGCGGTTGGCGATTGCCGTCTCAAGCGAGACGGAAAGACTCTGTTCCGCCGCGTCCACGTCCGCCGCCGCCTGTTGCATCGCGACGACCGCGCGGTCAACCGCCGTCGTCTTGCGGAAGCCCTGGAAGATGGACTGCACGCCGCTGACGCCCCAGTTCCAATACCAGAGCGGGTCTGACCACCTGAATGTCGCGGAAGCCGAAACGGACGGCATCAGATCCGCAATCGTGTAATCGACCTGATGCGACGCGGCTCTCAGTTGCGCCCTTGCGACGCGCATCGCCGGGGCATTCGTCCGCGCCAGGTCGAACGCCTCCCCCACGCCGTAGGTCGTCCGTGCAAAGCCGCGCTGGACAAAGCGAATGCCCTGCGGGTCCGAACCGAAGACTTCCTCGCACGTGCCGCGCGCGACATCCACGCCCAACGCCTGCATGAGTTCCGCCCCCGCCGTTGCAACGAGGTTCGACGCGGCAACCGTCTTCTGCCGTGCCTGCGTATGGTCGAGCCGTGCGCGGAGTACGTCGAGTTTGTTCGCCTCGCCCGCCTCGAGCCGTGCCTCGGCACGGGCGAGGTGATCCGCGTACTCCGTCTCGTTCGTCAGTGACACCTCGAGAAGCGCACGTTTCTCCAAGAAGTTGAAGTAGGTGGTCGCAACCTCGTCGAAGACCGTGTAGCCCGCATCCACGAGTTTGACTTCGGCGGCGACGACCTTTTCCGCCTGTGCGCGGGCTTTCGCGTTGTATCGCCCGAAGTCCCAGATCAGCAGTTCAAGCGAGAGGGAGGCGGAAGGGCCGCCCGCCGTGCGGTAGTCGTGGTCGCCCCAGTGCGTCCCCGCGCTCGACTCGCTGTAACCACCGTTCAAGGAGAGGTGCGGAGCCGTCCACGGGGTATCGCTGACAAGCGGCGCATCCGCCTCGAGTTCCTGCAGGGCGAGCCGCGCATCCGCCACCGCGAGCCGCGCCGAAACGACCGACGGACGGTTCGTCAGTGCGAAGTCCACGAGTTCGGCAAGCGATTTGCCGCGCAGGTCAAGCCGTTCGGCGGCGGACGCGGCCTGCGTTTCGTTGCCACGTACGGCGACATCCGTCTGCGCATCCCGTGCGCGGCGAATCGTCGAACAGCCGACCGCAACGAAAGCCAACGCCAAGAAAGCATATTCCAGTCGAAGATTCATGGGGCGTATTATACCATATAAAACAGGAGCACGGCGTTCAAGGCCGTGCTCCGTTTCAACAATCGACAGGCATCGATTTTACCAGCGCGTCTCGCGGCGAGGGCCACGATCGCGATCGCCGCGAAAGCCGCCGCGTCCACCGCCGAAGCCACCACGGCCGCCAAAACCGCCGCGTCCGCCGCCAAAGCCGCCGCGTCCGCCACGGTCACCGCCGCGGAAACCGCCGCCACGCTCTTCATGGGGCTTGGGCTGCGACTCGTTCACGCGCACCGTGCGCCCGTCGAGTTCGTGTCCGTTGAGGGCATCGATCGCCGCCTGAGCCTGAGTGGCATCGGGCATCGTCACGAAGCCGAATCCTTTGCTGCGACCGGTCATTCGATCGGTCACGACACGAACGGCGGTAACTTCGCCATACGCCGCGAACGCCGCCTTGAGTCCATCGTCAGTCGTCGCGTACGCGAGGTTACCAACATAGATTTCCATCTGATTCTTTCCTTCTTGTTTTTATGTTCCCCATAAAGACACCCGCCTTTTTTGGAGAAACGCGGGAATTGTATCAATTTTCAGCCCCGTTCGTCAATAGCCAGCGCCGAAAAATTGCGGCGGCGGCTGATTCCGAATCACGGTTCGCCAGTGAAGAGCGCGGTCGTCGCGTAGTAGGGGTCGGAAGTATGGCGGCAGCCGAGACGGCGCAGACCGGCCTGGTCGCCGGGCGTGACCATGTGTGTCATGTGGACTTCGCAGCCGCGAAGTTCGTTCAACTTCTCCATGGCAATCTGCGCCGCCGGGTTCGTCGTCGAGGAAATCGCAAGCCCGATCAGGGCCTCGTCAAGGTTCAGCGAGGTGTAGCCGACCTTCAGGATGTCCTGCTTCATGTGGGCGATTGCCTGAATCACGTTCGGCGCAATCAGCGGAATCTGGTTCGGGATGCCCGAAATCGCCTTGACGGCGTTCATCACCATCGCCGCGGCGGCGTGCATCTCGTCCGAGTTGCGCCCCGTCACGATGCGCCCGTCCTTCAACTGGATTGCCGCGCCCGAGACGATCGTTCCGCCGGCCTTGCCCTTGCCGCGCAACCGCGCCGCCTCGGCCGTCTGCCGCGCAGCCTCGACGACCACGCGGTCTTCGGGTTTCAGCCCAAGCGACTCCATCAGTTCCTTCGCACGCTCCACCGAATCGCGGTCGGTCGTACCCTCCGCAAACTGGCATTGGTAGCGGAGAAAGCGCCGGATGACCTCCTGTCGGGAAGCCTGACGCACGACTTCGTCGTCCACGATGCCGAAGCCGATGCGGTTCACGCCCATATCCGTCGGCGACTTGTAGGGACACGCCCCCTTCGTCATCTTCTGCCAGATTGCCACCAGCAGCGGGAACGCATCCACATCGCGGTTGTAGTTCACCGTCTTCACCCCATACGCCTCAAGGTGGTAGGGGTCGATCATATTCCTGTCGTTCAGGTCGATTGTCGCCGCCTCGTAGGCGATGTTGAGCGGATGGTCGAGCGGCAGATTCCAGACGGGGAACGACTCGAACTTCGAGTAGCCCGCGACGTTGCCCATGCGATACTCGTGGTAGATCTGGGTCAGGCAGGTCGCGAACTTGCCCGAACCCGGCCCCGGCGCCGTCACGACGACAATCGGCTTTTCCGTGCGAACGAACTCGTTCTTGCCATACCCCATGTCGGAGACGATCGTGTTGACGTCGGCTGGATAGCCCGCCGTCTTGTAGTGGTAGTAGACCCTTACGCCGCGCCGTTCGAGTTTCGCGCGGAAGAGTTTGACGGCGTGCTGTTCCTGGTAGCGCGTGATGACGACACCGCGCACCGTCAGCCCGAGATTCCGCAGGTCGTCAATCAGCTTCAGCGCGTCGTCGGCGTAGGAAATGCCGAAGTCCGCCCGCATCTTCTTGCGTTCGATGTCGCCCGCGTAGAGGCAGAGAATGACCTCCGCCTGATCCTTCAGCGTCTGCAGAAGCCTGAGTTTCACGTTCGGGTCGTAGCCGGGCAGGCATCGCGCCGCGTGGAAGTCGTTCATCAGCTTCCCGCCGAACTCAAGGTAAAGTTTGCCGAACTTGCCCGCGCGGCGGCGAATCTCCTCCGACTGCTCGGCGAGATACTTCTCGTTGTCGAATCCCAACTTCATTTCCGGTTGATCTCGTCGAGGATTTCCTGAATGCGCCCCTTGCAGCGTCCGCAGCCGCCGCCCGCCTTCGTGAAGTTCGTCACCTCCTCGACGGTCGTCAGCCCGTTTTCGGTAATCACGCGGCGAACTTCGTTCTCGGAAACATTGTAGCACGTGCAGAGCACCGTTTCCTCGAGGTTTTTGTCGGCGTTCTCGCCGGTTTCGTAATTCTTGATGGCCGCCTCCATCGCCTCGCGTCCCATGACGCTGCAGTGCATCTTCTGCGGCGGAAGCCCCCCGAGATAGTCGGCGATTTCCTTGTTCGTAATCTTCTTCGCCTCCTCAAGCGTCTTGCCGATCACCATTTCGGTCAGTGCCGACGAACTTGCAATTGCGCTCGCGCACCCGAACGTCTGGAACTTCGCCTCGCTGATTCGTCCGTCTGGACCGAGTTTAAACTGAAACTTGAGCGCATCGCCGCACGCAAGCGACCCGACGGTTGCCGAACCGTCCGGATGCTCGATTGAACCGACGTTCCGGGGATTCCGGAAATGATCCATCACCTTCTCTGAATAATTCCACATGCCAAGCGTTTCCTTGCTATCCGTGAACGGGGCATTATTATATCACAAATCAGGTGCGCCCGTTGGAAGACGACAGCCCGTTCTGGCGAATCAGGGCGGAGATTCCCGGATCGCGTCCACGGAAGCGGCGGAAAACTGAAAGCGCGTTTTCGCTGCCGCCCAGCGCAAGAACCGTCTCGCGATAGGCCTTTCCGAGGCGGACGACTTCCGCATCGTCCGCGAGCCCTGCCTCCTCGAACGCGCCGTAGACGTCGGCGCTCATCACCTCCGCCCACTTGTAGCCGTAGTATCCCGCCGCGTAGCCGCCCGCAAAAATGTGCGTAAAGGCGCAGAGGAAGCGGTCTTCGGGAATCGTCGGAAGCCCGAAATGCGCGAATTCATGCGCTTTCACAGCATTTGCGTCCGAAACGGCGTCCGCAAGGTGCAGCAGCATATCCGTTTTCCCGAAGGCCAGCTGACGACGGCAGATGCTTGCGGCGCGGAAGTTCTTCGCCGCCCTGACTTTCGCCTTCAGTTCGGGTGGAATCTCGATTCCCGTCCGGTCGTCGAGACACCAGTTCTCCATGAACTGGCTCGCCACCTCGACGGCATCCCACTCGACGAGGTTGATGCCCGCCGCGTCCTCCTCGTCCACCCGCGTCAGCATGCACTGCAGGGCGTGGCCAAACTCGTGGAAGAGGGTCTCGACCTCGCGCATGGGTAGAAGGCTCTTCCCCTCCGCGTCGGGTTCCTTCAGGTTGAGGACGACGACGGCAAGCGGCAGAACGGGCGGTTCGCCCCGGCGGACGGAGCGGTTGCGGAATTCGTTCATCCACGCCCCGCCCTGCTTTTGGCCCGGCCGTGCGTAGGCATCAAGATAGAAGTGCGCCATCGTCTCGCCCTTCTCGCGGACGGCGAAAAAGCGCACGTCCTTCTGCCAGACGGATGGCTTTGCCGCGCCGACGACCTCCTCGACATCCACGCCGAAGAGAAACTTCGTCATTCGGAAAAGCCCGGCGAGAACCTCCCCGAACTCGAAATGTTTCTTGAGTTCCTCTTCCGAATAGGCGTATTTCGCCTCGCGCAGGCGTTCGGCGCGGTAGGCGACGTCCCACGGTTCAGGGTCGTCGCCCAGTTCCGCGTCCTCGCGCTTCGCCCCCTCGACCGTTGCCGAGTCAAGGTCGTCGATCATCTTCATGACGGCGGCGACGGACGGCGCACACTTCGTCGCAAGCGAAAGTTCCGCGTAGTTGGCGAAGCCGAGAAGCGCCGCGCTTTCCTTCCGCAGGGCGAGAATCTCGGGAATCCGCGCTTCGTTCTCCGGCGCACGGGTCGTGCGCTTGCGGTAGAGCGTCTCGCGCTTCGCCCGGTCGGGTTCGTGCTTCATCGCCTCCAGATACACCGCATCCGCAATGTCGGGGGTCGTCGCGTCGATGACGGCGTTCGCGAAGTCCGCTGAAAGACGGGCGAGTTTGGCCTGAATCTCATTGAAGCGAGTCCGCTTCTCCCCGTCCAGCCCGACGCCAGCAAGTTCGGCCGACTGCACCATGCGCGAGAGGATTCGCCGGCGGACGCCATCGCCTTCGGGCATTCGGGCGAGCAGAGTCCGCGCCATGTCGTAGAGTTTGCGGGACTGACCCACGCGCAGGGAAAAGGACACGATTCGGGGCTGATACGCCTCCTCGAGTTTGCGCCAGGCCTCCGAATTCATCACGCCGAGCAAATGCCCGACCGCGCCCCAGCAATGCCAGAGGTCGCGCGTCGCGTCGTCCAACTTCCAGACGAGCGCCTCGTATGTCGTCGGCTCACCCGCCTCAATCGCGGCAACCGCGTCCTCGGACGCCTTCAAGAGTCGGCCGAGTTCCCTTTCAATGCGTTCGGGCGTGACTTCCGCCCAGTTTGGAAACCGATTCACGTTTCTTCCTTCCTTTCATTCCGGTGACATCACCGCCGAAATCTCGTTCGCACCGCAAAGCAGCATGACGAGCCGGTCGATTCCGAGAGCGACGCCCGATGCCGCGCCAATGCGCGGCAGTTTCGCAAGAAACTCCTCGTCGAGCGGATAATCCGCCTCGCCCAGTTCCTTCCGCTCCGTCCGCGCCGCAAGAAACCGCTTTCGCTGTTCCGCCGCGTCGCACAGTTCGGTGAAGCAATTCGCAAGTTCAATGCCGTTGACGTAGAGTTCCCATCGTTCGGCCACGTCGCCGCGCAACTTCGCAAGCGACGCCGCCTGCGGCGGATAGTCCATCAGGAACACGGGCGCGTGCGGCAGATTGGGTTCAATCTTCGTCGCCATGTCGAAGTCGAAGCGATCCTGATTCCAGTCCGTCCACGGGTCCCAGCCCGCACACTCGCGATAGGCCTCGCGCACGGTCAGACGTCGGAAAGCCGGCCTTTCGGGGAAAAGCGCCGCAAGAAGTTCCTCGGTGTCCCGCGCAATGTCGAGATAGGTCGCGTTCTTTCGATACCACTCGATCATCGTGAACTCGGGGTTGTGCCGCCGCCCCTTCTCCCCTTCACGGAAGCAGGGGCCAATCTGGTAGATTCGCTCCATGCCGTCCGCCAGCAACTTCTTCATCTGCAATTCGGGCGAAGCCCGCAGATAGGTCGCCGCGCCGTTCGTGCCGTTCGGTGCGGGAACGTGTGGACAGTCGATGTGCGGTTCGGGGGCCGGCGCGGCAATTCGGACGGGCGTTTCGACCTCAATGAAGCCCCGACCGTCAAAAAACGCCCGAATTGCCCGAAGGATTCGGGCGCGGCGTTCGAGGTTGGCAAGTATTTCCTCGCGAATCATATCATGCGCCTCAATGCCGTCACGCCCGCCGCGACAAGCGGATGCCGAAACGACGTCGGGAAGTCGCGGACGGCCCGCTTCACCCGTTCGTTTGCGAGATAGTCCGCAAGACCCCGTCGGAACTCGCCGAAGGAAAGCCCCGCCCCCTTCCACATCCGCATCATCTCAAGGACTGAAAACACGCAACTCGCCTCGCAATGCGGCCAAACGCCACCGTACTTCGCCTCGAAACGCTCCCGGCAGCGCAACATGGCGAACTTGTAGTCCCAGTATTTCCGCGTTCGCCGCGCCGTCGAACTCACGCCGTTCAGATTGGGCGAATAGTCATACAGAGTCTCCGCCACCGAAACCGTCCGTTCGGCGCAAAGCGCACACTCCGCCCAAAAGGCCGCGTCTTCATTGACGAGAAGGCTCTCGTCGAAGCGCAGTCCGTTCCGCTCGATGAAGTCGCGCCGAAAAGCGCCGCGCCACACGTAGCCGAGTTCCCGGTTTTCCGCAAGTTCTCCGCCCGCATTCCACCGCCTTACATCACCCATTGAATACCCAATGAATGCAGGAAGAAGAGCGAATCGAACGCTTTCATTGCCAGAAAGCGCATAATCGCGCTTCAGCTTAACATCCGCGCACCCGCAAAGACAGAAGTCCGCACCGCTTTCCTCCAGCGCGGCAATCGGGCGTTTCAGAAAACCGGGGCGAACCGTGTCGTCCGCATCAACGAAGAAGACGTAATCGCCCGTCGCCCGTTCGAGACCGCGATTGCGCGCCCACGACGGCCCCTTCCCGGCCTCATCGTCGGAGACGAGCGTCTCGACCTCAAGCCCCTTCGCGGCGACTTCAAGCGACCGAAGCGTCCGGGGCAGCGTCGCCTGCGACCGGTGATTCGGTATGATGACACTGACTTTCATCGGCGGCGGGCTGTTCGGGAACGGTCTGTTCGGGGACGGGGGTCGGTTTCGGCAGGTCGTAGCGCGTCGGATTCTTCGCCATGAACTCCCACGCGAACGCCTTGTAGGCCTCGGCCCCCTTCGAGCGTGGATCGAGAAACACGACCGGCGTTCCCATCGAGGGGGCTTCCGAAACGCGCACGTTTCTCGGTATCAGCGTCTCATACACCTTCTCCCCGAAGTGGTTGCGAACCTCGGCAATCACGTCGTGCGTCAGTTTCGCCTGCGCATTCACCATCGTAAACACCACGCCGTTCAGTTCAAGCCTCGGATTCACAGACGCACGGATGCGGTCAATCGACCCCGTAATCAGCGCGAGGCCGTCCATCGCCAGGAACTCCGCCTGAATGGGAATCAGGACGGAATCACTCGCCACGAGCGAACTCGTCATCACGATGCCAAGCGATGGCGGACAGTCGAGAATCATATAGTCAAACGCACCCGAATCCTTCACCGGCTGGAGGGCGTTACGAATCATCTCCAACCGATCCTCCCGCGCACCGAACTCAAGTTCCGCCCCGGCAAGATCGACCTCGGACGGAATCACGTTGAGGTTCGTCCACTTCGTCGGCTGAATCACGTTCTCGATGGGCTTTTCGCCCAGCAGAACGGGATAGAGCGAAACGCCCGGTTGTTTCTCAAGCCCAAGCCCCAGCGTAGCGTGGGCCTGCGGGTCGAGATCGACGACGAGCACCGTGCGATGCCGCGCCGAAAGGGCCGCCGCGAGATTGACGACCGTCGTCGTCTTGCCGACGCCACCCTTCTGGTTTGCGATTGCAATGATTTTCGTCCTGCGTTCCATTCCTTTTCTATCCTCAGTTCCTGTTGAAGAGTTTGCCGCGTTCGTCCAGTTCCCGAATGTTCTTCCGTGCACTTCGGGCGACCTCGTGCCGCCACAATTCGACGAGCGCGACATCCCACGGGTCGTCCACGCCCTGCAGAACGGCGGAAAACTTGTCGTTCGACTCGACGACCGCCGCCTTCACGCGCTCGGTTACGCCCGCCATCGAGTCCGTCACAATTTGCTCGGAGAAATTGTCGCTCGTGAGCCGGTAGCCGTATTGGAGAATCCTCAGGTTGTCCTCGTTCTCCTTCAGCCATTCGAGGTAGGCACGCGCCTCATCGCCAAGGCCGACCGCCTCGATTTGCGAGAAGTTCGGCGTAATGACGAGCGGACGATGCGCCTCAAGCCGACCCTCGCGAATGCGAATCTTGCCGGGGCGATCCTCCAACTCCGAGATGAGGTGGTAGTTGACGAGCGTGTTGCCGAATGTCTCCAACTGATGCGACGGCGAAACGACGATGTTCGTGTGCCGCGCCGCATACCAGCGGTCAAACTGTGGGTTTGAACTCAAGCCTTGCTCTTTCCGCAGCACTTCTTGTATTTCTTGCCGCTTCCGCACGGGCAGGGGTCGTTGCGCCCGATCTTCGGTTCTTCTCGGACGATCGGCTTTTCGGCGACGAGTTCGCCCTCGGCGAACTTCCATTCGCCCTTCTCCTTCAGGAACTGGGCGACCTCGTGGTGATTGCAGAACTCACCCCTCGCCGAGTAAAGCGCACGGAACTCGACGATGCCGTTCTCGTCATCCTTCCCGCCCTTCTCAGTCCTGAGTATTTCAAGCCCGTGCCACTTGGCCATCTCGCTCCACCGCTTCGACGCCTCGGGGTCGAACTCCTCCTGCACCGACTTCGTGGCACTCGTGCGCAGGAACTCAATGGCGCCCGTCACATAGGCCGAATAGCGGGCGCGCATCAGCGCTTCCGCCGTCTCGGCTTTCGCCGCACCAGAAATGATTGGACCGCAGCATTCGCCGAACGCACGACCCGATTCACATGGACAAGTATCTTCGTTTTTCATAGCAACCCTTGTATTTTATCAAAAATATCGTCCCCGTGAGAAGTAGGAACGAACTAAAAAGTGGAATGTCGCCGACTTTTGTGTAAGGCGTCGCCGCACCACTCTCGGCGACTACGATCCGGTCGAACATCGTGCCACGCGCATCGACAAGCGGCCGCCCGTCCGCCCCGACGAGCCAATTCGCGCGCCCGCCGGGAAGCACCGTTCCCGTCACGCCCGAATTGCCGACGCGGACGACGGGCAAGCCCGTCTCAATCGCCCGCGCCACCGCCTGCCACGTATGCTGCTCGGTCTCGTCCGAAAGGGAAAACCAACTGTCGTTGGTGATGAACACGAGCGCCTGCGCCCCCATCTTCGCCAGCCGCCTGACTTGCGCGGAATCGGTATCCTCGAAGCAGATTGCCACGCCGAGTTTGAGCCCGTCGAAGTCCAGCACCCTGAGTTCGCCCGGCGTACAACTGCCGACCGGCGCGAGTTTCTGCAAGGCGGGGAAAATCTTGTCGCCCGGAATGAACTCGCCGAAAGGCACGAGATGAACCTTGTCGTAGTAACTGACGGCGTTCGTCGTGTAGAGCGCGGCGGAATTGAAGGACTTGGAGTCGGTCTCCCGTCCGCCCCCTGCGAGAACCGCCCGCGCCCCGGCCGCGGACATCACCCAACTCGCAAACCGCCGCGCATTCGCACAATCCACCCGCCCGAACTCGCACATCGCGCTTTCCGGCAGAACGACCAGATCGGGACGAAGCACCGCGACGTTCGCAAGCAGATTCGAGTAGACGGGAATCGGCTCCTCCTCCCGATCCTTGAACACGCAGGGGAAGTTCCGCTGGACGAGCGCCACGGAAAGCGTCCGCCCGTTCTCGGCGGGAGCGGCGACCGGAACGCGGTTCGCCGCCGAATACACGCCGAACACGACGAGGAACGGCAGAAGCGTCTCCACACTCCGTGCCCAGCGCGGCGCGGCAACTTCATCCGCCCGCCCCGCGTTCGGCAGGATTCGCTCCGCAATCGATGCGAAAGTCCCGTTAATCAGGATGACGACCATCGACAGGAGGTAGACGCCGCCCAAGGCCGCCGGTGCGCCAAACCCCGTGTTCACGGCGACGACACCGAGCTGATTCCAGGCGAACCCGCCGAGGAAGCGCGAGCGCACGAGTTCAAGTCCCGCCCAGAGGAGCGGTTCGGCAATCAGGAGCGCCACCAGCCGAAGGGCATAACTGCGGCCCTTCACGATTTCCCACATCCGTGTCGCGAGGTATCCGTACGCGGCGAAGTAGAGGGCGCAATACGCCGCAAGCCCCGCCCAGCCGAGTGCAACGAGCGGCCACGGGCCGCCGTTCTTCACGATCGCCGGCATCCACGCAAGCGTCGCGAACCAGAAGAGGAATCCGTTTGCGAACCACCGCCGGACGTTCGTCTTCGCGTCCGCCCGCCGCGTCAACCACATCAGCGGCGCAAGCGCAAAGAGACAGTCCGCACGTTCGCCCATCGGCGGATAGGCCGCCCACAGGAGAAAGCCGGGCAAAAGCCAGAAGATCTTCGCCGCCCGTGCGAACACCTGACGGATCATTCGGCCTCCCAACTCAGGTCGATGCGGCTCGAACATCCCTCCGGCACGTCGAACGTGCGCGGAACGGACTTCGTCGTGACCCACAGGTTGCCGCGCCGAAAGACGGTGAGTTCCGTCTGCTCAACCGGCTTCGTCAGCGAGATGAAAAGCGGCGTGGACTGCTGGGCGAGGAACTCGACGGCATAGCCGCTCTCCGCAAGATACTGCCGGTTCTCGCGGTCATTTTCGGGACTCGCCACAAACCGCCGAACACCGAGTTCCGAGAGTGCCGCAAGGGCGCGCGAATTGAAGGCGTAGAGCGTCCAGTCCGCCGTGACGTCCGTCACGCCCACGCTTTTCAGCAGACGCAGGGTCGCCAGGTCGCTCGCCTCCCATTTGTCGAAACCGGCGCGGACGAGATGCTTCACGGCGATGCGCAGGCGGCTGAAGTCCGGCTCGGCCGTGTAGACGGGCGTCGCGAGGCGCACGTTGTCGGGATGTCCGTCGTTTTCCGTCAGCCGCTCCACGTCGTCGGGCGTGATGGCGATGACGATTTCGTCCCATTCTCCCCGCGGCAGGTTCTGGTCGGCGCGAATCTTAATCGTCCTGAGCGGCTTCGTCGGTGGCGGCGCGGCGGAAGGCTCGGCATCGTCCGATTCGGCCCTTTCGATCTTCGCACGGCGTCCGTCCGCCCAATGCGCGTCGAGTCTTTCCACGAGGTCGCGGCGCAAGTCGTTCAGAAGGCTCATCGGGGCGAAGAGCCGCGCCGCATCAACCAGCGTCAATTTGCCGAGACGGTAATCCGTTGCGCCCAGTTTGGAGAAGGCCTTCGCCACGCTTTCGTAGGTTCGGTCGGGGTTCTTCGCGGGCCCGAACTCACCCGTCACCGAACATTCGACGCCGTCCGCACGGGCGGTCAGTTTCGTCGGTTCAAGCGCAACCTCCACGTCCACCGCCCGCCCGCCCGGATAGTCGCTCGGACGGAACGACGGCACGGGGAACATTCGCCGCACCGCGTTGGACATCGAGCAGTAGACCGTATCGCCCCCATGAATCAGCGCGGCAAAATCGGTCTCGCCCGCCGGCAGGAGAATCTCGACATCCGAACCCGCCGCGACCTCGAACACGGGCGAACGCGAAATCGCAAGCCGCATTTCGGAAATGCCGAACCCCAGCGGCTTGCCGCCGTCCGGCGCGGCGAACTGAAGTCCGTCGTGCTTTTCAAGCGCACGCGCCGTGTGGAAGCGCAGCCAGTCGCGCCCCTCGCGGTCCTTCGTCACGCGCTTCACCGTGCCGATGGGCGCACCGAGATGTCCAAGCGAATCGGGATCGATTGGCGACTCCTCCGCATCTTTCGTTCCGGGGCGACCGTTCAGGTAAAGTTCCGTCGTCCGCCGCGAGAAGACCGTCTCAAGGTCGGACTGCGTGACGTATCTGCCGGGTTCGGACGCCGCACGATCCAGTATCTGGCGGTAGTATTTCGTGACGCTCGCGACATAGAGGTCGCTCTTCATCCGCCCCTCGATCTTGAGCGAAACGACGCCCGCGTCAACGAGTTTGCGCACGTCCTCGCCAAGGCGCAGATCCTTCATTGAGAACGGAAATATCTTTCGCCCGTCCGAGGATGGATGGGCGATTCGGCAGCAGTAGGCGCATTTGCCGCGATTGCCGCTGCGGTTCTTTTCCATCGCCGAGCAGAGGCAGAGGCCCGAAATCGAATAGCAGAGCGCACCGTGGATGAACGCCTCGAGTTCCAGCCCGCCGCACCGCCTGGCGATGGACGCAATTTCCTCAAGGCTGAGTTCCCTCGCCAGAACGACGCGGGTGAAGCCGAGATCCTTCAGGGCGAGAACGCCCTCCAGGTTGTGGGCGACGAGTTGCGTCGAGGCATGGAGCGCAAGGTTCGAGAAGTGGGCGCGGCAGATTCGCGCCACGCCCAGATCCTGAACAATCAGCGCGTCCGGCCCGATCTCATCGAGTTCCGCCAGACGGCGAATTACCTCGCCGACTTCGCTCTCCGCAATGACCGTATTGAATGTGACGTAGACCTTCTTCCCGTGCGCACGGGCGTAGGCGACAAGGTTCTTGAGATCCTCGGAGGTGAAGTTCGTGGCGAAGGCCCGCGCCGAAAAGTCCAGAAGCCCGCAATAAACGGCATCGGCGCCCGCCTGAAACGCCGCGAGTGCCGTCTTGAAGTCCCCCGCCGGGGAAAGAAGTTCAATTCCTTGCATACGACCCCTATTATACCATTTCCCACTCCCACTGTGCCTGAAGTCTGACCTTTTTCATCGGGGTTTGGTTTGATGGAAAACAACAAAAAACCCGACATCTGTCGAGTTTTCCTACATTGGCTCGGGCGGCTGGATTCGAACCAGCGACCAATTGATTAACAGTCAACTGCGCTACCACTGCGCCACGCCCGAACGGTTAAACGGCGGATAGTATATCATAACTTGCACAGATCGCGCAAGGGGGTATACCCACCGTCTGCCTGAATGGTGGTGGGGCAAGGATTCGAACCTTGGAAGGCGTAAGCCAGCAGATTTACAG
>CAVAHB010000064.1:0-10128 GCA_963588415.1 Faecalibacterium sp. CAG:74 | reverse complement strand
CGGTCCTCAAGCCGGATGCGCTTGAAGTCCTTCACGCCGTAGGGTATCTGCTCGGATCTCATGCCGCGCATTATACCATAATCCGCCGCAACCCGCGCACGAGAGTTCAAACAGGTCGGTCAGATCGGCAACTTGCGCCGTGCGCCCGGCACGTCCTTCACGAAACGCGGCAGGGCGAGTCCGCCGACGGATTCCGCACACTTCCGCTCGATTCGCCGCGCCTTCTCGTCTGAAACGCGGAAGTGGTCGATGCCCGCAATCGGGTCGCAGGTAAAGACGTAGTAGGGGCGTATCCGCGCCGCCGTCAGTGCGCGGAAGAGGCGGCACATTTCCGCCGCGGAGTCGTTCACGCCCTTCAGGAGAACCGTCTGGCAGCTCACGGGAATGCCCGCCCCGACAAGCCGTGCAGCCGCCCGCCGCGCTTCGTCCGTCACCTCGTCCGCGCAGTTGAACTGCGTGTTCACCCACACTTTCCCGGAGCGGCCGAGCGCCTTTGCAAGCGCAGCGGTGATGCGCAGCGGATTGGTGCAGACGGCGCGGGTGCAGACGCGCACGACCTCGACCTGCTCAAGCGCGGCAAAGGCGTTCACGAACGCCATCACCCTTTCGTCGGGCAGGGTCAGGATGTCGCCGCCCGAAAGGAGGACGTCGCGAACCTTCGGGTGTGCCTTCACGTAGGCGACGCACCGCGCCAGATCCGCCGCGCTTTCGACCGTCGCCGTGCGGCCGAAGAGTCCCTGCCGCGTACAGTGGCGGCAGTTCATGAAGCATCGGTCGGTCGTCATCACGAGCACACGGTCGGGGAAGCGCTGTTTCAGCCCCTTCACCTTCGAGGCGTGGGAAAGTTCGCCGAAGGGGTCTGCCGAATAGGCCGCGTCCGGTTCGGCGCGGGACGGCGGCCGTTTTGTCGCCGCGTCGTAGACCTGCCGAGCGAAGCGCGGCGATTCCGCCGCAAGCCGTCGGGAATAGGGGCAGGCGTATTCGGGGAACTGGTTCTTACTCTTCATTGAAAAGCGTCTGGGGAATGAAGCAGAAGGCGAGCGCGTGGTCGTTCATCGTGCGGAACGTGACGGGGATGTCGCGGCCCTTCAACTTGCGGAATGCCTCCTCCCACGCACCCGTGAGGCGCACGGAAAGCGCACCCGCATCCGCCTGATAGCCGGTGACGACCAACTCCTTCGGACTGTAGCGAATGCCCGTGCCGAGGGCCTTCGACACGGCCTCCTTCGCGCACCAGAAGCGGATGATTGACTGGGCGGGATTCACGGCACGTGCCGCGAGTTCCAGTTCCTCGGGCGTGAAGACGCCCGCCGTGAACTCGCCCGAAAGATCCCGTGTCACGGATTCGACGTCCACGCCGATGCGGGCGTTGGTGGCGGCGATGGCGATGACGAACTGGGCGGTGTGGGCGATTGCAATGTCGAGCTTAAGCTGAAGGTAGTCGTTCCACGCACCGATGGCGTAGGGCTTGCCCGCGTCGTCTGCGAAAATCTCGACATCCGCATCGCTCCAGCGCGCCTGGTGGAAGTCCTTCAGATACCGCCGCACGGCCTCCTTCGCCGCGATTCGACCGAAGAGCCACTCCGTGCGCCGCGCCGCCGAACCCGGCATCGACTTGAACTGGGCGCGTTCCTTCTCGCCCAGCACAATGCACGAGAACGCCTTGAGCCAGATTTCGTCATCGCGTTCGAAGTCCGCATACGGCACGTCGGTGACATAGGCGGCGGCGACATCGGCGGACGGACTGCCGAGCGTTTCCGCCGAAAGCGACTTCGTGACGAAACTCGTGGCGGGTTGCATGATGAGTTCGCGATACTCCGGGCGGATGTACTTCACGATTTCCTCCCAGCCGGCGATCGTCATCAGCACGCCGCCGTTGCCGTCCGAGGCGACGATGTCGCAGAGGTGGCTCTTCGGCGTGACGCCCGTCAGGCGCAGATAGCACTTCACCTTCGACCCCTCGTTCGGGAGCGGCGCGTGGAACTCGATGCGCCGCACGCGGAAGGCGAAGGAAAAGCGGTCGCGGTTGCGCCACAGCGTGAACGCGCTGACGATTGTCTCAAGCAGAAGCGGATTGACGAGCCACAGGGGAAAGCGCGTGAACACGACGTTCCCGGAAAGCGGCGGAACTTCCACCTCGTAGTCCAGCCCCGATTCGCTCCACGTCTCGACGAACGAGATGCCACGCAGACGGCGGCCGTAGCAGAGGCGCGAGGGATAGATGTCGCGTCCCGACCAGTGAACCGAACGCGGCTTCACGTTCGGCTTGACGTGAACGGGCATCGGCTCCAGCTTCTTCGCCATGACGAGGGTCGCTTCCATGATCGGCCAGGTGTAGGCGCTGTCGGGCTTGTCGTCCCGCAGCTGAATCTTCACGGCGGCGAGGTCAGGATTCCCCGAAGCGACGCGCTCGGCCCGCATGAAGAGCGTCAGTTCGCCCTCTTCGAACGGCACCATCCGACGGTTCACCAAATCCTCGATGGTGCGGAGTTCGCGGTTCGGCACGACCATCGCGGCGACTTCGGCCATGATTTCGGCCGCCACTGGAATCGGCAGAAGAACAATCCCCCGCAGGTTCGGATAGGCGTAGGAAAGCTGGCTGTTGCCGATGGCGAAGTCCGAGACAAACGGCATGTCGGCAATGCGGAAGGTCTTGCGAAGTTCGAGCGAAACGCCGGGCGTGGAATCGACGACGTCCGCATCGGAGACGAGCGGGTTCATCGCGCCCGAATCGAACTGCCGCCCGCGGCGTTCCCGTGCCGCGACGGCGGCGGCACGGGCCGCCGCACGGGCGCCGCGACCCTTCGGCTCTTCGGGAACCGCCATGCCGTGCAGGGGCGTGCCGTCCGAAAGCAGCGTCAGGCGCGGGAAGGCGCGCGAAAGCCGCATTTCCGTCTCGCGCCGCTCGCCCGGCACGAAGGCGGAATCGAAATCGACCTTCCGTGCGCCGCGCACGAGATATTCCATCGAAATGTCGAACGTCGCGCCAAGCGCCGCGAGTTGGGCGAGCGCGTGCTGGATTTGCGGAATGCCTCGGCGGTGAATCGAGTTCAGCGCAATCGCCGCATGCTCCGCGCACCGCAGCGAATCGTCCACCGCGCTCGCCATCAGTCCGCGCGGCCCGACCTCCAGAAAGACGCGGTAGCCGTCCTGATACATCCGCCGCACCGTGTCGCCGAAGCGCACGGGCTTCGTCCACCGGCTCGCGACATCCTCCCGCGACTTCCGCAGACGCGAGGGCAGCGGCTCCGCCGTGGCGCACGAATAGACCTCGCAAATCGGATCCTTGCGAATCCACCCGTCCGCGAACTTGCGGATCGCCGGCACGAGTTTCTCGCAGGCAGGCGTGTTGAACGGACGGTTCAGCGCGAGCGTCATGGCGCGAATGCCCGCCGCCGTGAAGGCCATCGTCGCCATCTCCTCGAAGTCCTTCTCAATCGCATACGTCTTCTGACGCGGGGAAAAGTCAATCGCCAGCGTAACTTTTCCCTTCGGGAAGGAGGCCAGCACCTCGTCGGCCTCGCCCTCGCGCCGCAGGAGGAGCGTGACCATCGCCGTCTCGGGCAGACCCGCGTGGTCAACCGCCTTGTCGACAATCTTGTAGATTTCACGGATCACGCGAATGCGGTCGGGACGCGGCGGATTCAGCCCCGCCGCGCCGGAACGGATGGTCGCCGCGAGTTCGCCGCCGCCGAAGCCGACAACGCCCTGCGGCTCAATGCCGATCCGCCGCATGAGGCGCGTCAGGGCGACGCACCCCGCATAACTCGCCACAAGCGCCTGGGCATAGGCGCCCGAACTGAACACGTCCGCATCGTGGCGGTAGTGCGCCGCCGGCGGAAAGATGAAGTCCGAGGGCTTGAACGCGCCCCCTTCCTGCACGAGGGCTTCCTCCAACTCGTCAAATGCGCCGCGGCACTCGGGATAGGCAATCGCAATGTCCCTCAGCATGTCCGGGTAGAACGACATCGCCCCCGGATAGATGAATGCGAGTTTCCCGTTGCCGCCGGGGCCGAGAAGATGGTCGCGGAAATAGTAAGTCCCGCTCTTGTCGCGAAGCCGGCGGACGGAACCCGCACCCAACCGGTCGCGTGCGGACGAGAGCCGCGCGCGCAGGTCGGCGACCGTCTCGGCCACGATGGCAATCGCGGCAGTTCCCGCCGTCAGCGAACACGTGTAGGCGACGTCCGCCAGCGAGACTTCCGGCACGCGGTCGAGGAATCCGATCGTGCGCGTCATCTCGGCCACAAGGGCGGCCTCGTCCGCCGCGCGCAGAATCACCAGTTCCGTCATTGGCGCACCTCCGGTTCCTCCTCGAGGATGATTGCGGCGGCGCGGCCGCCGGCGGAAGCCGGGCCAATCGGGGCGTGCGGGTCGAAGTTCACCCCGAGAACGGCCGCACGGCGCGGATTCGCGCTGTCTCCCGTAATCCAGGGCCGCGCCTCGTCCAGCAGATACGCGCTCGAACCGAGGCTCGCAAGAGTCTCCAACGGATAGGCGACCTCCACCTGCGGCGGGAGAACGCGGTGGTAGAGCGCAAGCGCCGTCTTCACGACGCTCGCGGACATCGATGCCCGAAGCGTATGCCCGACGTTGCCCTTCACGGAACCCACGCCGACAAGCGAACCGCCCGGACGGTGCTCGCCCCACAGTTTCTGAATCGCGGCAATCTCACGTGCATCCGAAACGCCGATTCCCGAACCGTCCGCCTCCACAAGTCCGACTGTCCGAATGGAGACGTTCGCCCGTTCCATTGCGCGGGAAAGAATCGCCGAGAAGTCGTCGTCGGGATTGTGACCGATGGCAATCGCGCGGATGAGCGCGTAAATCCGATCGTGGTCGCGCAAGGCGTCTTCGCGGCGCTTCAGCACGAAGAACGCCCCGCCCTCGCCGGGTATCGTGCCATCCTGGTCGCGGGCGAACGGCTTCAGTTCCGTCCGCGTCGAGAAGTCCACCTCGCCCGAAAGCCCCTCGAGATAGGCGCGGCTGAGCGGCGGGGTCAGCGCACCCGCAAGGACCATGTCGGCGTGGTATTCCTGCAAGTCCGCGACGGCATCCATCAGAATCGCCGCACCCGTGAGAATGCCCGCGTCCATGATCGTCGCCGCACCCGTGAACGAACACTCCCGCGCAATCCACGAAACGAACCGATAGCCCGAACCGAGCAGGAACGACGCGGCATCCGGCACGGGAAGCGATTCAACCAGTTTCCCCTTGACCGCCTCCATCGCCTCTTCCCTCGCCTGGGGAAAGAAGCGGCGGATGATGTCAAGCGTCTGGTCGAGGAAGGCCGTGTGCTGAAGCCAGTTCACGGTCGAGGCGTTGAACGGCGGCGCATAGCCGAAGCGCACCGAACCGCGAATCGGCTCACGCGAATGGGGGCGAACCGACGCATCCGCCAGCGCGTCGAAGGCGAGTTGGGTTGCGAAGTAGAGGTCCTGATTCTCGCCGGCGTTCACCTGCCGGGGGAAGTTCTGCATTGACGGAACGCACGAGTAGAGGTCGCCGAGTTGCCCCAGCCGCGTCGGGTAGGGCCGGTTGAAGACGTTGTGCTGGCCGAATGGAATCTCAACGTCCGGCCCCGGCACGGACAACATGCTGCGCCGCCGCATGACCACGTCCCACAGGGCTTCGGGAGTCGGGCATCCGGCAAAGCGGCAACTCATGCCAACTATGGCAATCGCACTTTCCATCAACTGCCGTTAGTATATCATAATTTGCGGGGGGTTGTCGCTTCCGGGCTCTCGCGCTTCGCCTTCACGGTCTCGATAATCCGCCTGAGCCGCTTCAGTTCGGCCTCGCGCGGGCCGCGCCGTTCGTAGTCGCCGTCCGCCATCACGCCCCTCGGTGAAGAAGATAGGTCAGGGCGACGGCAAGGCGTTCGGCCATCACGCCGCAGAAGAGAACCGGATGGCGGACGATTCGCCGCCATTTGCCGCGCTCGACGAACACGCCGACAAAGCGGTAGAGGGGGGAAAACTGCTTTCGGACGGCGGGGTGGCCCGCCCACTTCGCACGGTAGGCATTCATTCCCCTCGTGTAGTACGCCTTCTTCTCCAGCATCCGCGCAAGCGTCAGTTGCCGTTCGTTGTGGATCAGCGAATGCGCCAGCACCGCGCACTTCACCCCCAGCGCAAGGATGCGGATGTCGAGTTCCCAGTCTTCGCCGCCCGGCGGCAGGTTCTCGTCGTATCCGCCCGTCCGTTCCAGCACGTCCCTGCGGAAGAGCCGCAGCGCATCGATGCACGTGCCATCGTAGAAACTGCGCTCGAAGTTGCGGGCCTTCACGCGGAAGCCCGTCCCCGTGCGCACTTCGGGAATCCACCACGCGGCGCATTCCGAATCCGCCGTCGCCGCCGTCTTCTCGAGAATCTCCGCAACCGTCGCAGGGGGGACAACCATATCCGCATCGAGAACGAGCACCCATTCGCCGCGAGCCTTCCGCCAGCCGAAGTTACGCTGGGCGCACCGTTCCGGCCCGCACTCGAAGACCGCCGCGCCGACCGACGCGGCAATTTCGCGCGTCCCGTCCGTCGAACCGTTGTCGACGACAATCGCTTCTGCCGCGCCGGATTCCAGTGCCGCCCCGAAAGAACGAACGCAGGCGGCGATATTCGCCGCCTCGTTCCGTGTCGTCACGACCACCGAAAGGCGCGGGGCCGTCAAACGCTCCACTCCTCGGTCTTGTTCTTCTGCTCGACCGGCTTTGAGTAGATGTCGCTCTCGTCCGGCGGCGGCGCTTTCGGTTCAAGGGCGTTCTCAAACGTCGGGAGTTTGCGCTGGGGGCAGTCCTCCTTCACATAGGCGGGCGCACCCGACCCCGTCGTCGCGTTGGCGATGCCCGTCAGAGCCGCCGCCGCCGCACGCTCCTCATCCGTCACGGCCTCGCGCGCATCCACGGCGGCACGGGCGGCGGAATCGACCTGGCCGAGTTTCGTTCCCCGCGCCGGCAGTTCCTTCAGAAGCGGGTCGTCGTCCTGAATCAGCGTACACTTGAGAGGCTCCTTGATGTAGGCCTCGATCTCCGGAATCGCGAAGGATTCGTCCTCGTCCGCGAAACTGATGGCGATTCCCGTGTTGCCCGCCCGGCCCGTGCGTCCGATGCGGTGCACGTAGTCCTCCGCCTCGTAGGGGAAGTCGAAGTTGATGACGTATTCGATGTCGTCCACGTGAATGCCGCGCCCGGCGACGTCCGTCGCCACGACAATCCTGATTTCGCCATCCCGGAAGGAATCGAGAACCTGCAGACGCTTGTTCTGGTTCACGTCGCCCGACAGCATCTCGACGCGAACGCCGCGAATCTTCAGCGATTCGTAGACGTCTTCGGTCGTCGATTTGCGGTTGCAGAAGACAATCGTCCGCGCATCGGGGTGCAGGGCGATGTGGTTGAAGAGCACCTTGAACTTGTCGGCCGCGCGCACGATGTAGACGACCTGCCGCACGGTATCCGTCGCATTCGTCTCGCTCGCAACCTCCGCCTTGTACGGCTCGTTCATCCACTGCATCGCGAGATTCATCACCGTGTCGTTCAACGTGGCGGAATAGAGCATCGTCGCCCGCTTGTCCTTCGGCGGAAGGCGCATCATGATTCGGCGTACGTCGGGAATGAAGCCCATGTCCAGCATCCGGTCCGCCTCGTCGATGACGAGCGTATCGACGTGCGAAAGGTCGATGACGCGGGACTTCACGAAGTCGAGAAGCCGCCCCGGCGTCGCCACGAGCAAATCGACCGGCGCATCGAGAACTTCCTTCTTCTGACGGTCGTAGTCCATTCCGCCGTAAATCGCCAGACACCTCAAGTTGCAGTACTTGCCGATTGAATCCGCGTCCTTGCAAATCTGAATCACGAGTTCGCGCGTCGGCGCGAGAACGAGGGCGCGGGGCGTGCCGCCCGTCTTCGCACGGCTCTCCGGCGTACGAAGGTAGCGCGTCAGGATGGCGACGAGGAACGCCGCCGTCTTGCCCGAACCCGTCTGGGCCTTGCCGGCGATGTTCTTCCCGGCGAGTGCCTGTTCGAGCGAAAGGGCCTGAATTTCCGTACAGTACTTGAAACCGAGGTCGGCGATGCCATGCATGACTTCGGACGGCAGGTCGAAGTCGTGGAAACGCTTCTTGCCCTCCAGCGGTTCGACCGTGAAGGAGGCGGGGTCCCATGCGGCGTGCGCGGCGCGACGCGCCTCGAGTTCCGCCGGGGAGATTTCGCCGCCCGGGCGCATCTGGTCCGCCGCCGTGTTGACGGAGGCGGACGAACCGCGCCGACTGCGGCGTCCGCCGCGCTTGTCCCGCCGTTCGCCGCGACTGCCGCCGCCCTGGGAACCGCCGGCGCGGCCCTGCTGGTCGCGCCGACCACCGTTGCCACGCGACTGCGGCTGTTGCCCGCCGCCCTGCGGACGCGAAGCCCCGGCCGCACGGCCGCCGTTGCCCTTCGAACGCGGCTGCTGCCCGTTCTTCTGCCCCTGCTTCTGCTGCTGTTTCGGACGTCCGGCGTTCTGCCCGTTTCCGCCGCGACCCTTGTTTCCGCCGCGTCCGCCATTCTTCTTCTGGGGACGGCCGCCCGCAAGCGCCGTCACAATCTTCTTGAGAAAACCAAATGCCATGTCTAAACCAAAATTGAAACGTGATAAACCCGACGCAAGGCCCAAAGCACGGCGCGTCGGAAAAGAAAGCGACGGCGGCGAATCTGCCGCCGTCGCTTGCACCGCGATTAACGCTTCGAGAACTGGAAGCGCTTGCGAGCGCCCGGCTGACCGGGTTTCTTACGCTCTTTCATGCGGCTGTCGCGCGTCATACAACCGGCCTTCTTGAGAGCCGCACGGGTTGTCTCGTCCGCCGCGACGAGCGCACGGGCGAGACCGTGGCGAATCGCACCGGCCTGACCGGAGATGCCGCCGCCCTTCGCGAACACGACCACGTCGACCTTCGACATGTCGTAGCCGCTGATGGCGACGGGCTGCTTCAGGTAGTCGCGGAGCGCCTCGGACGGGATGTAGTCCTCAAGTGCCACGCGGTTGACCGTCCAAACGCCCTTGCCTTCAACGAGATTCACGCGGGCGGTAGCCGTTTTACGACGGCCGGTTCCGGCGGAAATTGCCTTCTTCGTAGCCATTTCTCAAATCCTCCTTAGAGCTTGATTTCAACCGGCTTCTGCGCGGCGTGGGTGTGTTCGGCGCCGGCGAAGACTTTGAGACGGGTCATCATCTTGCGGGCGATGTTGTTCTTCGGCAGCATCCCCCAGACGGCTTCCTTGATCATGCGGTCGGGGTGGGTGGCGCGCATCGTAGCGGCGGAGAACCGCTTCAGGCCGTTCCGGTAGCCGCTGTAGCGCTGGTATTCCTTCTGCTCTTCCTTCTTGCCCGTGAGCTTAACCACCGCAGCGTTCGTCACGATGACGAATGCGCCCGCATCGACCGAGGGGTCGAACGTCGGCAGATCCTTCGCACGGAGTTTGTTGGCAACGACGACGGCGAGACGGCCAAGCGGCTGGTCTTTCGCGTCAATGAGAAACCACGGACGGTTGTCGCCCGGGTTCGGAGCACGATAGCTCTTCTGCATCTTCTTTTCCTTCTTTTCTTTCGGATTTGTGCCCTTTGTCCGGGGTTTTGTCCGCATTTCCCGCCCCGGCACTTCACCGACGCGAGGGGAACCGGTTAGCCCCCGATTCCGCAGATTCCGCATATAATACCATAATCCGTCCGTCCCCGCAAGGGGGGCTGTGCGGGGGTTGCCCTTTTTTCGGCGCGGCGGTTTTCAGGCGGGATTGACCCCAAGAATGGCAGCCGGTTTTTGAACACAGAGGCACAAAGGCACAAAGATACGGAGTTTTACCTGAAAATGCAAACTTATCAACGGATTTCTACCACTGAACACACGGAAGCCGCCGGCGGCGGCACACTAAACACACTGAAAGTCGGCCTGGTCTCTCTCCGGTGGCAAGTTCAGTGTGTTCTGTGTCGGCGAAGCCGTTCAGTGTGTTCAGTGGTGAAATCCGGGCCGCAACCGTGTTCGTGATGCCCATGCCGAAGCCGCCGCGCCGCCGCTATATATAAGGTGTACGGGAAAGCCCGCGTTTGGCTCCCTCGGGGAGCGCGGCGAAACCCCTCAGGGAGCGTTGGGATTCTCCATATATGG
>CAVAHB010000063.1:0-13319 GCA_963588415.1 Faecalibacterium sp. CAG:74 | reverse complement strand
GGGTGACTTGTAAAGGGGGTGGGTCAGCAAAAACCCCTTAAGCCACCTTGGCCAGACGTGAATCGTAAGCATACGCGGTCTCCCCGTTGAGTGATTCCCTGTGGATTGAGTTGATCCAGTCCTCGAGCCGTCGGACCTGGTGTCCCGTGAGCCGGTTGAAGTCCGTCCCCTTCGGATACCACCTCCTGACGAGCCTGTTGCAGTTCTCGACGGACCCCTTCTCGTAGGAGGCGTAGGCCCTCGTGTAGTAGGTCTCGGCCCTGAACGCGCGGTCGAGGCGCCTCTGGTCGAGGAACTCGCAGCCGTTGTCGGTCGTGACGCTCCTGACGACGGGCAGGGCGTTGCGCGCCTTCATCCGCCCTATGGCCCTGAGGACCTCGTCCTGGCTGATGCGGCCGACGTGCTCGATGACGCACCGCCTGGTGCACCGGTCGAGCATGACGAGGAGGCCTCCGCGCCCGCCTTTCCCCGAGACGACCGTGTCCATCTCCCAGTGCCCGGGCTCGCTCCGCCCGTCCGCCTCCCCCGGCCTGTCCGCGAGGAGCCTCCTGCCCGGCACCGTCCTCGCCTCGTGCGCGGGCCCAGGCGGCCTCCGCCGCCGACCGGGATGGTACGGCGTCTGGCCGTGGAACACGCCCACGTCGCCCGCCTCTATGTGGTTGTAGAACGTCTTCAGGCACGGGACGTCCCTGTCCGGCATGGCCTCCCTGATCATCGCCCTCGCGTCGTACGGGGAGCTCCTGAGCACCAGCACCGCGTGCCTGAAGAGGATCGCCATGCCCACCGTGAGCTTCATCGGGGCGCCCATGTTGCTCCTGCCCTCGTTCGCGGAGGCGACCGCCCTGCCGACGTCGTATTCGGGGTACGTCCAGCGGTTGCCCCGCCGCAGGATCGGCCCCGCAGCCCCGCGCCTGAACTCGCGCTGCCATGTTGCGAACGGGACGTTGTGGACCCTCGCGAAATGTCGGAGCGATATCCGGGCGCACCTGTTCACGTACTGGTTCCAGGCGGTCCCGAGGATTTCGCGCTGGCGGTCCGTGAGGTGTTCCCCGGGGTTTCTCCTTATGGTATACTTTCTTCTGCTCATGGCGTCGGTCTTCCGTGTGATGGTTTGTGTTGCAGTTTCCATCATACACGATTTTCCCGACGCCGTGGGCGTTTTTCTTCCGCGCCGGCGGCCACCCCCGTGGGGGTGGCGTGTCTTGTCCTTTTCCTTCTTCGATTTCCATAACCTTCCTTTCCTTTTTGCTGACCCGTTAGATTTTGCAATTTTCACGGCGCATTTTCGCACGCGAAATATGATATAATCTCTCCCGTTCGCGGAAGGACGCCCCGGCGACGGGGCGGATGGAGGCGGACGATTGATCCTTGATATCGGCGGTGCGCGCCTGGGACACGGCGATGGACTGCGGGGCGTTCGACGCGCTCTACCGCAACCAGCAGGAGTCCATGCGGGCGGGGGCGTAGCGGGCTAGACCGAGCGCCCTTGACGGTTCGAACAGTGATGATGTATAATGCGCGTCAAAACCGACGATGAAAAGGATTCGTTATGTCAATCATCACAATTCATGCGGACGAGGTTCGGATTTGCGGCCGGTGCGCTGGAGACTGGCGGCGTCCTCTTGATGCGAGATCGGCACTTCGAGTGCATTCCCGTTCCGCGCACGATAAGGTAGGCGATTTCGACGTTTTTCCAGTATCCATGAAGTCGGTCTCTCGGACAATTTCCCTGACCTTCGTTGCCGCATTCGCGACCGTGCCGCTCCTTGCGAACGGAACGAACGGGGTGGGGACTTTGCCGCCGGTCATCGTGACCGCAAGCCCCATCCTGCAGACGGAGAACGTCACCAGGGACGGGGCCGAGAGCGTGGTTGTCGGGCGCGGTCAACTGGCCCTTCTAAACGCGCAGGACATTCCGACCGCACTTCGGCAGGTTCCGGGCGTGACAATCTCGCGCTATTCGCCAATCGGCAGTTATGGCGGCGCACAGGGTGGCAGCGTCTACATCCGAGGCCTTGGCACGGCGCGTCCCGGCGGCGAAATCCGCCTCTACACGGACGGTGCGCCACGCGAGTCGGGCATGTGGGGTCATCCGCTCATGGATTCAATGCCCATTGACTTCGCCGAGTCCATCACCGTGCAGAAGAGCCCCCACCCCGCCCGTTATTCGGGTACGTTCGGGGCCGTGGACGTCGAGACGCGCCGCCGCCGTTCGCCCGGTCACGAGGGGGAAGTCGATCTTGCCTACGGACGCTACAACACCTTCCTTTCCGCCGCGTCGGCGGGTCTCAAGGAAGGTCCGGTCGATGCCTACGGCGGTGCAAGTTACAAGTATTCGGACGGCTACCGCGACCACAACACGTCCATCCTCAAGGGCGCGTTCGGGCGGCTCGGTCTCGACCTTTCGGACTACGAACACATCGGGTTCGTCTACCAGCGCACGGAGAGCAAAGTCGAAGATCCGGGCGTGGTCAGCGGACCAACGCCACGCACGGATCGATTCGACCTCGCGACCGACCTCTACACGCTGCACTTCGATACGGAGCGTGAGGGAATAAGGGGCTTCTCGCTCATCGCCTTCGAGCGCGGCATCGTCGATTGGTATCAGGACGACCTCTGCCGTACGCCGACGGGGTCGATGGACGGCGATGCGCACACCGAATGGCTCAACTTCAGTTTCCGCAACTTCTACGAGTGGAACGTCTGGGCGGCTCTCTGGATTCGCGGCGGCTTCGACTTCACGCGCGAAAACGGCGAAACCGAGACCCGCAATCGGGTAAACGGCAAGATTCCTTTCGCGGCGGACGGCACGCTTGCAACTGTCGCGCCCTATCTCGGCCTACGCTACGACTTCCGCCTTTCGGACGACTGGACGCTCACGCCGTCCATCGGTACGCGCTGCTACCTCCACAGCCAATACGATGGCGAATGGGGTCCTGACGCCGCACTCACGCTGGACTGGCGGGAAAAGGTGCAGTTGTTCGCGACGGGGTCTCGCGGCGTTCACTATCCCGGCATCTACACGCGGGCGCTCGCCACCGACTATGCGCGTGGAACTTTGGATGCGGAGACGATGAACTACCTTTCAGGTGGCGCGAAAGTCGCTTTCGACGAGTCGTTCGACATTCTTGCGACCGTCTTCCACACCGACGTGCAGAACCGCATCGACCGAACGTCACGCGGCTACGTCAACGCGGGGGGAATGCGTGCGACAGGCGTCGAACTCTCGGCCCACTGGCGGCCGACAGACGACCTCGCCTTCTTCGCGGGACTGACCTACACGAATCCGGAAACATCTCCCGTTTCGCGTTTGCCGCGCTGGACGGCGACGGCGGGCGGCACGTGGACGATTTGCCCCTATCTCAAATGGACGCTTGACTGTCAGTTCATCGACCAAATGTACGCCTATTCGGTGCGCTCCTCGTCGGAGGCCGCAAACCTGACTGAACTTGACGCGGGCTATCTCCTCAACACCCGTCTTGCCGTGCCGATAGAGTCCTTCGCGCCCGTCGAAGGCGAACTGTTCGTCTCGCTTGAGAATCTCACCGACGGCGGCTACGAATATTACCCCGGCTATCCGATGGGCGGCATCATGTGGTATGTCGGCTGCCGCGTGAAGTTTTAGCAAGGCACTTCTTTCCGCCGAAAGTGGATTTAGCGCATGCGCTTCATCTCAAACCGCTCGCCACGAAGGGCTCGCCTGACGAACTCGCCCCAGTAGGGCGTCGGGTCGTAGTCCCAGCTCCGAATCATGCAAGGGGCCGCCTTCGGATGAAAACACCACGCCGTCCAGTTGATGCGGTGTTTCTGGACGAATGCAATCATGTCAGGTGCGAAGGTAAAAGGATCTTCCTTCTGGTCAAGTGGAATGAACGTCATCTCCTCGCGTGGCGCAGCCCCGACCTCACCCAGAAAGACGGGGTGCTTCGCCGCGACTGGGAGAATCCGCGCCCAACCCTTGTGCCAGTGATAGGTGTGCCAGGCGTACATCACGCCGTTGCCGTCCGCATCCGTCAGGCGATAGGTCGGCTTCCCCTCGTCGTTTTCAATGCCCGTCAGGTCGTTCGCCCACTGAAGCCCGCCCGCAATGACGACATTCCGCGCACCCGTTGAGCGAACCGCCTCCAGAAGCGCCTGCATGCCGACGGACGCGAAGCCCTGATTCTTCCGCTTCTCCTCCGCCGAGAGAAACGCCGATTCGTCGACTTTTCCCGCCTCGCCGACGAAGCCGCCGTCACGCCACGTCTTCCAGTCGATGCCGTGCGGTTCGTTGAAGAGGTCGAAGAGGACGGCCGGATGGTTCGCATAGCGTTTTGCCGCGTCCTTCCAGAATTGCGCGTGCTCCGCCTTCGGCGCGCGGAAGCGGTGAAGGTCAATCACGACATAGGCGCCCCGGTTCGCCGCGAGCCGCACGATCTTATCGACCGTCGCGCGGTAGGCCTCCCCGCCGTCGTTCAGGTAGGCGCTCGTCCCAAACCAGAAATCCTCCTTCACGGGCAGCCTGACGCAGTTCGCCTTCCACTCGTCTATTCCAACGACGGCCGACTTCACGACCTGGTCGCCGTTTGGGACGGATTCAAGACCGCCCGCGTTCAGACCCTGCAACCAGACTTCCGCCCCATCCGCCGTGACGAGCCGGTTGCCCGAGACCCGAGTCTCCTTCGGCCATTTCGCACGGTTCTCCGCCTCATCCGGCACGAACCGCGCCTTCACCTGACGCTCCCGTTCCGCCCGCGCAACCCGAAGCGGCGCGGGGTCGGCTTTCGCGAGCCGCACGTCCGTCATCGTCATCTCCCCCGACTTCACGTTGAAGAGACAGGGCATCACGACGACCTTCACCGCTTCCGGCGGCACAAGAAACGCATTCGTCCGCGTCTGCCATCCGGCCGTGTCGCGCTGGACGTAGGTCGGCGACGGCTCCGGCTTCACGTCTTTTCCCGCCGCATCCTTGAACTTGAGAAGAACGCGCGCGTCAAACCACGGCTTCGCCCCCGTCCTGAGGTTCGCGACCTTCCACTTCCACGAGAGGGCAAGGGCTTCCGTTCCCTCCAGAATGCCGTATTCGCGGTAGACGTTCACCATCTTCCCCGACGTCGTCGAGACGAGCGAGCAGTAGGGGTCGCCCGGATTCTTCGGCGCGGGGATGATTGTGCCGTACTTTTCCAGTTGGTATTGCGCCTTCTTGCGCGTTTTCGCCGCGTTCTCGACCTTTCGGCTTTCGTCCGCCTCGCGCTTCGCCCTGTCCGCCGGATCTTCGACGAAGGTCTTTTGCGCCTCAACCGACAGGTTTCGCACGGAAAACGCCCCCGCCTTCACGTTGAAGAGGCACGGCATGAGCGCCAGTCCCGCCGCGCCCTCGGAGACGCGCACCGTCTTGCGCACGCCCACCCATCCGTCGCTCGTGCCCTTCCATCCGCCGATCGCCGGGCCGCCCTTCACCTTCTTGCACTGCGAGTCGATGAAGTCCGTCATGATTCGTGCGTCAAACCACTTCTTCTCCCCGCAAACGACCCCCTCGTACTTCACCTCGCACGAGACGACCGCCCCTTCCGTCCCCTTCGGGAAGAAGACGGGCACGTACACGAGCCCCATCTTTCCCTCCCCCTTGAACGGCACGTCGAAGTTCCGCTTATGTTCCGGCACGAGGTTCGCCGCGTTCGCCGCAAGTGCCGCAAGTGCCGCACACGCGGCAAACGCCATTGCAATCGCCTTCCGCATCTTCCAGCCTTCCTTTCGTTTCGCCTCAGCGGATGATGATTGCGAAACCGCCGCGCTTCGTGGCGATGAGTTCGGTCTTGTCGTCGCTCAGCATCAGCGACCCGACATTCGCGCCCTTCTTGAAGACAATGCCCTCGAGCGACCCCTCCGTCACCTTGAGAATGGAATACGACCCCTTCCACTCGTCGGTCTCGGCCTCGACGACGACCTCGCCCGCCGCCGAAACCGCCGCAACGGTCAGCGGCCCCTTCGCCTTGCCGTTCGCAATTCCCACACGGAATCTGGCCTTCGCGGCGAAATCGAGGGACGTTTCGATTGTGCCCGTTCCACCAATGGCCGAATCTGCCGCGACCGAGACGGTCGCCGCCGCCGTCTCGTTGCTGACGACCGTGCCGTCCAGCACCACCGCACCCGAATTGACGCTCAGCACGCCCGTACAGGAAATCGTGCCGCCGAGCCGCTGGACGCCCGCGCCAATCTTCGTCACGTTCCGGAAAGCGTTCACCGTCCCCGTGAAGTCGCCGTCCGCATCGTTGTCGCCAAGCGAGAGATCGACAGTATACGTATAACGTCGAATCGTCCCGGTTCCGTTCAGTCCGTTCACCGTATAGTGGATTGCGTCGCCTTTGCTTTGTCCCCTGAGCGCCACGTCCCCAGAAATGTAGAGGTCACCCTTGCGGTCGCCACATGGGAAGACCTTCCGACTTTCTGTCACGAAGAGCGATGCGTTCACATAGGTATCGCCCGTGTAATTGCAATCAGACTGAATGTTCAGTCCGCTGTTGCCGCCCAACGTCTCTCGCAAAACGGCGAAGACAACGCCGTTTGAGCCGAGAATCGGTGCAGTCCAATATGTCTGCTTGTCTGCCGCGACGGAGATGCATCCCCGCGTGTCACCGAAATCGACGGGCACATTTACGGAAGTCTTTTTGTACTGAGACCAGCCGACGAGCACCTGTCCACTCGTCACGCGAAGGCGAGAGGTTTCATCCGCCGCGTTCAAGGTGGTGTCGGCTTCCTTCGAACTCCCGCCCTGCAGGATGACGGCGTTCACCGTCGTCGTTCCCGAAATCGTCACCGTCGTCGCGTGCGGAACGAGCAGGTTCTCCGTCCCGCCCGTCAGCGACGCGGCCTCCGTCACGAACTCCGTCTCGAGATCCAGAGCGCGAACGCCCTTCTGCGGATCGTAGCCGGCGAACGACAGGTTGGAGGATCCCCCTCCCTCGGACGTCGTCGTGAGGGCGACGGCCTGCGGAATCAGACCGCCGACCAGTTCCGGAGGTTCGTCGAAGAGGAGGTTCGCACCGACCTCACCCGGAACGCCAAGCCCCAGCGAAGTGCCGCGAAAGCAGACGAATGCACCGGGGCGGATCTCAAGGCCTTTCGCACACAGGATTGTGTTCGTCGTCGGCGCGTAAACCGAAACGTAGCGCAGCCCCGCCGAATCGTCCAGTATCCGAAGCGTGCCGTCAATCGCATCTTCCGTCGCCGAACTGCCGCCCTTCAGTTCGAGGTCGTTTCCGCCGTGGCCGAAGTTCTTCGCCCGCACCGTCCCGACACTGTTTTTCGCGCTGCTGTCGAACTGGAACTTGCTCTTTCCGCGAAAGACGACGTCACCCTCGATCGCCGCGCCGTCGTTGAACAGACTCACAAACGCCGACGATTCGTCGCCTATCCGAAACATCCCGTTGCGAATCGCGTTGTGGAAGTAATAGCCGCTCGTTCCCTTCATCGTAAAGGTCGGGGACTTGCCGCCGAGATCGATGAAGAACTTGCTTCCCGCCGTCTGCGAGCCGAACGTCACCTTCCCCTTGCCCGTCTGCGCGGCAAACGCGACGTCGCCCGGCACGAACCACGTCGCGTCACGCGAACCATCGCCGCAGAGGGTGAGCGTCGCCTCGTTGGCATGCGCAAAGGCGAGATTGCCCGCCCAGTCCTGCCCGAACTTGATTGTCTGGGTAGTCTTGCCCGTCCCGAGTCCCGAACCGAACTCGCCGGTCATCAGACCCTGATCCCAGTTGTCGGCGGAGAAGAAGTCATATGTTCCGTATGCGGTGGCAATCCAGCCTGTCCCCCCCCCCTCGGAGGACGCCTCTTCCGCATGGCTCGCAAGAGGTGCGGAAATCACTGAACACGCCAGTGCCATTGCGGCACCTGCGACGGACTTTATCGATGAATCGCTCATGAACGCTCCTGTACTCCTTATTATTGGCTTTGCGTTGCCAGCACTCGCCGACTGCACCTATATTATCACATAGATTGCAGATGAAGTCAAGTGGGTGTGGGCAAACGGGGGCACTTTACCGGGCGCAACCACCGGCGAACTCGGCGAGCCATTTCTCCAGACGGGCGAACGTGCGTTCCCGTGCCGCCGCCGTCTTCAGTCCACACGCCCAGATGACAATCAGATTCCAGCCAAGTTCCGCCCACACCTTCTCGTGCGCGGCATCGCGCTTCTTATTTGCACGGAACTTCGCCGTCCAGAACGCACGGTTCGTCTTCGGTTTCGTCGCGTCGGGACAGCCCTCGTGCTGGTGCCAGAAACATCCGCGAATCTCGATCAGCGTGCGAATCTTCGGAATTGTGACATCCGGATGCCCCGGAACCTTCCGATACTGAACGCGGAAACGCCAGCCGTGCGCCCACAGCCACTTGCGCACGACAATCTCGGGCAAGGTGTCGCGAGAATGAATCGCCGACATGATTTTCGACCGCTTCGCTTTCGTGAACTTGTCCATCGTCCGGGTGAACTATTCAAGGCGGCTTTTCTGTCGCGGATCGAACGCATCGCGCAGACCTTCACCGACGAGCACGGTGAGAAGCATTACGATGAAGAGCGCCGCCGCCGGAAAGACGACGAGCCACCACGCATGGCGGAACTGCTGGGCTTCCTGCATCAGTTCGCCGCACGAGGGTGTCATCGGCGGCAGGCCAAACCCGAGGAAGTCGAGCGCGGCGAGCGAACCAATCGCCCCCATCAGCATGAACGGAAAAAGCGTGATGAGCGGCGTCAGCGCGTTCGGCAGTATCTGCCCGAAGATGATGCGGAAGGCCGACAGTCCCTGGACTTTCGCCGCCTCGACGAAGGTGCGCGTACGAAGCCGCAGGAACTCCGCCCGCACGTAGTACGAGACGACAATCCAATTGAACACGGCGTAGCAGACGAGGAGAATCGTGAAACTCCGCCCCACCGTCGAGCCGATGAAAATCATCACGTAAAGGAACGGTATCGCACTCCAAATCTCCGTCAGCCGCTGAATCACGATGTCCGCCGCACCACCGAAATACCCTTCAACCGCCCCGATGACCAAGCCGACGAACATTCCCGACAGCGCGAGGAGGAGGCCGAACAGCAGGGCGATGCGCATACCGTGGACGACGCGGGCGTAGACGTCGCGCCCCCCCGCGTCAATCCCGAACGGATGACCCCGGCACGGACGGAACGGGAAACTGATTTCCGGCGCAGGCAAAAGAACCGTCCGCTCAACGGGCGGTTGCTTCGGTTCGAGATAGATGCGCCGATAGCCCGAACGCGGCACTTCACAAATCGTGTAGTCGGCGGAAAGCGCGGCGCGAATCTCGTCCTTCGTCCGCCCCGACAGGACGAGCGAGCGGACTTCCTCCGGGCCTTCGAACTCGAAGACCGCGCCGTCCGCGCCTTCATTGTACCGCGCCGTCTTCACGTCGTAAATGTGTTCGACGACGGGTTCGCGAAAGCCTTCGAGCGTCGCAGGGTCTACCACCGCATTCGGGTCGCAGGGCGCCACCCATTCCGCCGCCATGCAGAAGAGGAAAATCACCCCGAGCGCAATCAGCGCCCACCAGGCGCGGCGAATGCGGCGGAACGCACGAAACCCCTTCTCCGCCCCTTTCATGACTTCGCCGAAGCCTCCACCAGGTCGGCCACGCGGGCGGCGGCATCGGGCGTTGCAAGGCGCAACATCTTCTCGCGCATCGCGGCGAGCTGTTCGGGATGGTCGTATTTCTGAAGCAGATACCGGCAAATCTGCCGCGCCGACAACTTCGACTGGATCCCCTCGTCCGCCGCGCCGGCGGCGGCGAATGCATCCGCGTTGAAGTGCTGATGGTCGTGCATCGCCGACGGCAGCGGAATCAGCAGGGCGGGCTTTCCGCAGGCGGCCAGTTCGAAGCACGTCGAGGCCCCCGCCCGTGCGACGACGACATCGGCCGAGGCGAAGGCATCCGCCATCTGCTGCTCGAAGGCGTGGATGCGTGCGGGCTGCTGGGCCGCCGCATACGCCGCCATCACGCGCCCCTCGTCCTTCTCGCCCGTCTGGTGGATGACGTAAAGCCCGCGACCGCCGTCGCCCCGGCGGTCGAGTTCGCCCTTCATCATCACAAGTGCCGCGCTGAGCAATTCATTCACCGCGTGCGCCCCCTGCGAACCGCCCGTCACGAACACGACGAATGACGAGGCCGGAATGAAGTCGAACCTCTTTCCGGACGAAATCTCGTTTCGTATCGGCAGCCCCGTCCGCACCGTCTTCACCGTCGGCAGGCATTTCGCCGTCATCTCGAAACTCGTCGCCACCGCCGTCGCATAACGCGCCAGGAACTCGACCGCCTTGCCCGGAATCGTGTTCGCCTCGTGCAGCACGACGGGCACGCCGCAACTCCGCGCGGCGAAAACGGGCGGAAGGCTCGAATAGGAACCCATCGCCAGCACGACGTTCGGCTTCGTGCGCTTCATCTCGCGGCGACAGCGGACAATCGAGCGCAAAATCGCAAAGGCGTTCTTCGGGTGCAGTTGCCGCGCACCCGTCGCGAACGAAGGGCCTTTCCAGCGTTTCATCACACCCGTCTCGACTGACCGCCCCGAATTCCACACGATGACCTCGTGTCCGCGCCGGAGCAGTTCCTCCGCCACGGCCAGCCCCGGAAAGGCGTGTCCGCCCGTTCCACCGCACGCAACGACAATCTTCATTACCAGTCCCTTTCGTTCGGCGGGAGTTTGGCCTTGCGCATCCGCGCCTTCTTCTCGGCCTCGTGCTCGTCGTTTCGCTCCTGCGCCTTCTTCAAGACCGACTCCACGGCCGGGTCTTCCTTCGGCTCTTCCGGTTCGGAAGGCTCGTTCTCCTCCGACTCCTTCTCGTCCCCGTTCTCCTGGGGGTCCTGATCCTGACGCTGGTCGTCCTGCGGCTCGTTCTGATTCGCGTCATTCTTCTGGTCGTCCTTGTCCCGCTGGTCGTTCTTCTGATTCGGCTGGCTCGGCGGGGGTTGCTGGGCGTTCTGTCCGCCGCCGCCGTTCTTATCCTTCGGCAGGAGTTCCTGAATCTGCCGAATCAGGTCAACCGCCGCCTCCTGTTTCGGCGGCAGGACTTCCTCGACGCACGTCATCTGCAACTTCTCAAGTTCCGTCGCAAGTGCGGCAATCTTCGCCTGATCCTCGGCGGTGAACGGCGGCTTGTTCGTGTCGGCCTGCGCCTCAAGTTCGTACGCCCGCGCCCACGCCGGGAACTTGGCGCGGAAGGCCCGCGTGTAGTCGAGTGCGTCCGCCTGCCAACTGCGGTCGTTGAACGCCTCGACATCCATCCACGCATTGGACTGCGCCGTCAGGTCTTCCGCCATCGCCGCCGGCGGCATCACCATCAGCTTCAGGAAGCGCGTGTAGTCGTGCTCCACGTCGCTCATCGTCGAATACCCCTTCTCGTCGAGGTCGCCCAGTTCCTTCGCGGCCTTTTTCGTCTTCGCCTGAGCCTGCGCCAACTGGTCGAGGATCGTCGCCGCCTGTTCCTCGTTCGTCACGCTCTGGCGAATCGCCTCCTTCACGGGCAGCCACGCATCCGCAAGTTTCGTCGCCCGTGCCGACAGCGAATCCGCAAGCGCAACCGCCTTCGCCGCGTCATTCGTGCGGTAGGCGCCCGCTTCGGCCATGAGGTTTCGCGCCTCGGCCGTGGCCGACAGCATCAGTGCGCCCGGATCCTTCCCCTGCGCCGCCTTCAGCACCTCGGCGACGTGCTTCGCTTCGCGCAGTTCCGGCAGCCGGTCGGTCGCCCGCGTGAAGTTGCGGTTCGCCCGTGGGTCGTCGGGATGCTTCCGCAGGGCGATTTGCGCGGCAATTGCGGCGTTCTCAAGGTCACCCGCATCATATTCGAGTTTCGCCACGACTTCCGCCGCGCGCGCCCCGTGCGTCTTCGAAAGCATCAGCGGCTTCAGCACCCGCAGCGCATTCGTCGTGTCGCCCGCCCGATAGAAGTCAACCCCCTCGTTCCAGATTTCGCCATCCGTCACGGACGGCGCATCCGCCGCAAACGCCGCGAACGCGCTCACCCAGACGGAGAGCAGCCCTAAAATAACCCGCAGTTTCATGTGCGACATTATACCATAATTTCCCTTCGCTTCCCTTTGTGAAAATGGCGAACGATGAGCGAACGCATTTTGTCTTGTTGCCAAACAAAAAAGGACGCGCAACTCCACGGAGTTCGCGTCCCTTTCGTCGTATCAAAAGAACTTACTTCTTCGCCGGCTTCGGCGGAACGAGAGCATCCTTCGCGGCCTTCGCGAGACGGAACTTCGCAACCTTGCATGCGGGCTTCTTGATTTCCTCGCCCGTCTGCGGATTGCGCACCTTGCGCGCACCCTGCTTCTTGATGAGGAGCTTTCCAAGACCCGGGATTACCCAGCCCTTCTCGTTCTGACGCGCACCCTCGTAGGCGAGCTCGATGAGCTTTTCGTAGACCTTCACCGCCTGAGCCTTGGTGATTTCACCAGCCTCGGCGAGCGCGGCCATAATGCCACTCTTGGTGGTCGGGACTTCTTTCTTAGCCATTGTTCTTGATCCTTTTTTGTACGCGAGAGAACCGTTCCCTCGTGTTCACCGCATAATTTACCAATTTTTTCGGCTCTCCGCAAGGGGGAATCGTAAAAAACCGCCGTACATAAACTCCATCCGATTTCGGTGTTTTGACATCTCAATTTGAAGTGTGGTATAATTCTGGCGTAGCGAGCGGGGACATTGGTGTCTCGTGCTTTCGTTCGCAAACTCAGTGAGACACAATACAAAAGGAAAACGAAGATGAAGAAACTGATGTTTGTGGCGGTTGCTGCGGCATTGGCGGGTGGATGCAAGGTGGTTCGCGTGAATGACGGCGGCGATTGCAATCGTGCGCCGAAGGTTTGTAAGGACTTCGTACACGAAAAGTACACGATAGCCGACAAGCCGGTCTCAGCGACGCAGACCGTTGAACACGTGCTGAAGCTCTTCACGTGGGGTGCGACGGCCGACCACATTGCGGACTACGTGGAGTGCCCGGTGATGTTCGGTCCCGCCGCGAAGGCACGGAACGCCGCCTACGCCAAGGCGTGTTCGGACTCCGGTGCGGACGCGATTGTCGGCGCGAAGTACAAAATCTCCGCCGAGGACTATTTCGTCTACGGCAAGGTCACGTGCGAAATCACGGGCTACCCGGCGAAAATGACGGGTGTCGAGGTCATCACGCCGAAGTGCTGCAGCGACGCGAAGAAGTAACTCACGCCTCGCGCCCTTTGCCACGTATTCCAAGCGGAACACGGCAAGGGGTCTCTTCAGCCTGAATGCGGCAGTTGGAAGGGCGGGATGCACATCCCGCCCTTCCAACTGC
>CAVAHB010000062.1:0-26796 GCA_963588415.1 Faecalibacterium sp. CAG:74 | reverse complement strand
GCCGCGTCCATCTATTAGGTACGCCGTGGCCATATATTGAGTACGCCCGCGCTCCCCGAGGGGGCAAACGGCGGTCTTCCCGTACTCCATATATAGAGGACGCCGCACGGGCGAATACCGCGCCGAAAAAACGCCAGCGCATCAGCGCGAAAACCGCCGGGCATACATCTCGCGTGCAATCTGCCGCGCCACCTCGACGAGTTCGGAATAGGGCGCGTCGGTCACCGTCAGGAAGCCAATCTGGTAGTTCTCCCCGTCCAGTGGACGCCCCGTCAGGGGCTGGTCGCGCCACTGAAACCAGTGCGTGCCAACCATGCGCGGATGGTCAAGGCAACTTCTCACGTAGGTCAGGTATTTCTTCGCGCGGTCGGCCTGATCGTGCGCCGCCGCAAGACCCGTGTGGAACATCCCGCGGTCAAGCGCACCGAAGTGGAACTCGCCGTTGAGCATCGGCTTGTCCTCCGACCCCTCCGATAAGTCGCTGTCGAAGACCCGCTTGTACACGTTGACCGAAACGACGTCGCAGTGCCGCGCCGCCGCACGGTAGACCTCGTCCGTCCCCCACGCGATGCGGCTGCCGAGATAGAGGTGGTTGGGGAGTTCCTCCTTGAGAATCCGCGCAACCGTCCGGTAGTAGACTTCCGCAACGTGTCCGAGGTCGGGGAGGTCGTTCCACGAGAGTTCGTTGTCCACGAAAACGCCGAGACACCAGGGGTCGTCCTTCATCTTCTGGGCCGAGGACTTCGCCCGCGAGCGGAAGATTCGCTCGAACTCCGGGTTCTCCGGGTCGGGCAGCGGGCCCCACCAGCCCTCGGACTTCGCCCGGCGCGGCGTTCCGCCCGTCCCGAGGCACAGCACGTAGGGCGTCCGCCCGACGGCACTTATCTTCGGGTCGGACCACGCGCCCATCGTGTTCAGTCCCCAGGCCTTCAGGCGGCGGTGCGTGAGGTCGGTCAGATCCGTCTTCCCGTCCGTCCCGTATTTGCGCACGCGGTTCGCCGCGGCGAAGTCGAACCTTGAGAACGGCACGTGGTTCGTCTGCGCGTAGTAGCCGTGCGCACCCCGCCACGTCTGCAGACTCCAGAACCGCCCGAAGGGCGAAGAACCCTTCTCCGGCAGCCATTCGAAATACTTCTCGCGCCCGGTGACCGGCGTTTCGCCGCCGCCCGAAACCACGCAGTCCACGCCGTGCGACCAGAAGAGCCGCCCGTTGGGATCGACGAGCCACCACTTGCCGTTCACCTTCTCGGTGCGGAAGAACCCCGTCGCCCTGAGCTGCGGGCCTTCCGTCCAGCCGCCCCACTTGTCCCGCGCACGGTCAGGCCCCTGCGCATTCGCCGAAAGCCAAGCCTTCTCCACCTCGGCCGCCACGACGAGTTCGCCGTCGTCATGTATCTTTCCCGGCCATTCGGCGTGGCTGAACTGACCGAACCGATCGACGAACGGCATGAAGTTCGTCGCGGCGTAGACCGTGACGGGGATTTCCCCGCCGCTTCGGGCCGCCACCCGGAGAATGTCGAACGACTCGGGGTCTTCACCCTTCCACATGAAGAAGTGGATGCCCGTCACGGCACGGAGGTCGAAAATTCCCGACGCCTCCCCGTGCGCCTTCGGATAGCCTTTCATCCCGATGAACTCAAGGGGCGCGTCAAGCCGCCACGGTTCGGGGCGCAGGTCGCAGATGAACCGCCGCACGGAATGTGGCGGAATCGTCACGCTGTCGCCGGGCGACCGCCCCTGAAGGGCGCGGCTCTTGACGCTGAGCATGACGGAAAGCGGACGCGACAGGCGGTTGGACACCTCGGCCCTGAGTTCGTCGAAGCCCGAAAGGTCCGCCGCGCCCTTCACGGCGACGATGCGCCGCCCCGGCCAGGCCGAATTCGCCGCCGACGTCTTCAGCTCGAACGCCTCCGACGGGTAGAGCAACTTCGCCTTCGGCGCACGAATATCCGCTTCCGCCGCAGAAAGCCCCGCGACGGAAATGAGAACAACGAGAAGCCATCCGCGTTGAAAACAAGACATTTCGTTCACCGAAAACTCCTTTCTTGAGAATCAGCAAGCCATTATAGCCTATTGACGCACCGCAATCAAGGGCGGAACGCGGCGGCGACCGCTCTCCTATCGGATGATGATGAACAGGCCGCGCTTCCGCGCCTTCACCGAGACGACCACGTCATCGCCGTCAACCTCGGCAATCAACTTGAATGTCCAGTTCTTGCCGTAGGTCTCGGAGTCGAGTTTCACCCGTTCGAGAACCGCCGCCGTATCCGCCGTGCCCTTCACCCGCACGAGTTTGGCATCGACGCTCTTCGGCTTCTGGTCGCCCGTCTCGAGGAGCGCCGCCGGCACGACGACGATTTCGGTCGCACCCGCCGCGTTCTCGGCAATCGCGTCCAGTCCCTTCACCGTCATGCCGTCCGGCGTGTCGATGCACCAGACCGCGCCGTCCTCGCCGAGCAGGTTCGCGTTCGCGACCGCGCCCGCCGCGCCGATGCGGATAAGCCCCTGCTCGTGCCGCACCGTGCCGCTGAACGCATTCTCGCCGCCGCAGAGCGCGAGCGTACCCGCCCCGCGCTTGCGCAGCGTCGTCGCGCCCGAAATACGGCTCGAGATCGTCAGCGTCGCGCCCACCGCGACCTCGATGCGCCCGCCGTCGTCCGTCGTCGGGCCTTCGCCGAAGAAGATGCCGCGCGTCGGCTCGCTGATCGAATAGGAAGTCGAGGCGCGAAGCGTCGCGCCGTAGGCGAAGCGAAGCCGGTCTTCGAGGAACTCCGGCGCGGGGCCGCCCATCGCGCTCTCGTCCTTGAAGTCTACGCACACGGAACTCTGGTAGAGGATGATGCGTCCGCTGAAGTCCGAGTTGTCGCCCGTGACGAGGTAATAGGTCGTCGGCGAACCCTTGTTGGCCACGGAGTCGGCGTCGCCCTTGGAGGAGTCGTAGTAGCGGAAGCGCAGGTTGCCCGCACCCTTCAGCGTCGCGTCCAGGTTGAGCGAACGCTCCTGGAGGGTCTGGCTGTTGGCCTCGATCTTGAAGTCCGCCGTCTCGTCGCCATTCCACGCGCCGAGGCTCGTAATCGTGCCGCTCAGGCGGTTTGCGTCCCCGTCGCCGCGCGTCGAGATGACGCCGCCGTCGTAGAGGCGCAGGTCGCCGACATCCGCCGTGCGCGCGACGATTGCGAAGTCGCCGCCCTTGGCAATCGTCAGCGAATGGCCCGCGAACGTGTTGTTCTGACCCCATGTCGAACGCCGCAGCAGCGTCCCGCTCGGGACGACGTAGCCCTTCTCGCCGCTCGGCGCGAGGCCGTCGCTCCAGTTCTTGCCCGACTGCCACGAGTCGCCGTTTGTCACGTCATTGCCCGTCAGGCGGACGGTCTCGCGGCTCGTGAAGAAGAGCGTGGGCGCACCATCGACCGTCTCGATCGAGAGGTCACCCGCGAACACGTCGTCCGCAAACGTCAGCAGGAAGTCGTCCGCCGCGAAGTCCGTCGCGAGATTCGCCGCCGAGAGCAGGGCGACTTTCGTCCCCGCCGGCGCGTCGGAAGGCCAGGCATCAATCGTGATGGCGACCTTTCCGTGGGCGGGAACCGTCAGGTCGCCCGTCACGCGCACGAAGCCGCACGAAACCGCGCCGTCGCTCATCGCGACGCTCGTCCGCAGGGAACTGCCCGCCGCCAGTTCGAGGGACGCGACCTCGAGCGTGCCGAGCCCGGGCGCAAGCGCCGCGCCGGACGCCAGCGTGACGGAGCCGACGGAGGGCGAACCGTCCGAGGAGAGGGAGCCGCCCGCGGCGACTTCCAGCGGAACGGCAGTCTGGGCGTAGCCCAAGCGGACGCTCACGGCGGCGGCGCAGACAACCTTCGCGACCCCGTCAAACGTCGCGTCGGCGAGGACGGTCGGTGCGGACAGCGTCAGCACGCTCGAACCCGAACCCTTCACGATTCCACCATCCCTGAAGGAGAGACTCTCGGCGGCGAGCGTCGCGTCGCCCGCCAGCGCAAGCGCATAGCCGTCCGTGAACGACAGTTCGCCGCCATTGAGGACGAAACCGTCGCCGAGCGTGAGTTTCGCATTTCCGTCCGTCAGCGGTGCGCCGAGCGCGGACTGGGACGCGAACGCCACGACCCACGGGGCGACCATGGGCGAGCCTTCCGCCGTCGTCTCGAAACGGCCCTTGTAGTCCGCGTTGTCCCCGCTGAACGTGCACGTGAAGTAGAAGCTGTCGGTATCGTCTTCATACTTCGTGCTGGACCCCGAGGTGCCCTGCGTACGCGCCACCCTGACGACGGCGTCGCTCTCGCCGCGCAGCGCGGCCGTCACACCGATGGCGCGAAAGGCCCGGTCACCCGACCCCGAGAAGACCGTCGGGCTGTCGGCCGTCCCCTTCACCTCGAGCGTACCGCCGAAACCGGTCGTCTCGGAATATTCGCGCCCCGCCGAAATCTGGCAGCCGTAGGCGACCCAGTTCGCCGAGGCCGACGTCTGGTTGGCGTGCTTGAGGACGACTTTCGCGCCGTCCTGAAGCACGAGCGAATCGCCCGCGAACGCGCACGGAGTCGTTGCGTTCGGCGTGCGCAGCGTCTTCCCGTTCGGCACGACATAGGTGTTGCCGGCGGACGGCGCGGCGTTGTCGCTCCAATACCCCGCCGTATTCCACGACGACTGGCCGGTCGTGTCGCTGCCCGTCAGCGTCACGTCGGCCGCAAAACCGGCGAACGCCGCCATCACCACTCCTGCGGTCATCGCCGCTTTCACGACGCCGCCTGCTATCCTCGTATCCATAGGTTGATTCCCTTCCTTGGTTTTCGTTGGTTGTAAGTTAATTGGTTGCAAACAAATCCCTGCGCAATCCCGTCAGGGGATTGCGTCCGACGGACGCGCAAACGCCGCGCCCGCACCGCACTGAATGCGCCTACGCCTGGGGGGGGGGGGTATTAGCGGCAAACGGACACGGCAGAGCGCATTCCTGCACCCTTCCCAACAGTGCCTCGGCGCATCCAAACCGCCGTGCCAGTTCCACCTGCATTATCCTCATACCATTCTAACTGGTGAGAATTGTACCAAATCTCCCGTTCGCTTGTCAACGGGGTGCGGCGGAACTCACCCCTCCAGCTTTCGGATTTTCGCGTCAAACAATCGGAAGGATTTGTGATATAATCTATGCATGGCCGCGAAACAGCACATTGCACTGCCGTTGAAGTACCGTCCGATGACATTTGACGACGTCGTCGGGCAGGAACATGTCGTCACGACGCTCCGTCACGCAATCGCGGCGAAGCGCATTGCGAACGCCTACCTGTTCATCGGCCCGCGCGGCATCGGAAAGACGACGCTGTCGCGCATTTTCGCGAAGGCGCTGAACTGCCAGTCGCCGAACGGTGTCGAACCGTGCGGAACGTGCACGAACTGCGTGGAAATCGCCGCCGGCCGTTCGCTGGACGTGACGGAACTCGACGCGGCGAGCCACAACAAGGTTGACGACGTGAAACCGATCATCGAGTCGGTGCAGTTCAAGCCGGCGGCTTCGCGCTTCAAGATCTACATCATCGACGAATGCCACATGCTGTCGAACGCGGCATGGAACGCCCTCCTGAAGACGCTCGAAGAGCCGCCCGAATACGTGCGCTTCATTTTTGCGACGACCGAAGGCGACAAGGTTCTGCCGACGATCATCTCGCGATGCCAGCGGTTCGACCTGCGGCGCATTCAGACGAACGACATCGTTTCGCGCCTGAAGCACGTCTGCACCAACGAGGGAATCGCAGCCGAGGAGGATGCGCTTCTCGCCATCGCCCGTGGTGCGGAGGGCGGAATGCGCGACGCGCTCTCCTCCCTTGACCAGTTGATTTCCTTCCGGGGCGACAAGGTGACGGAAGAGGACGCCCTCGGCGTCTTCGGGCTTGTGAGCCGTGCGGCGCTCGAGGCGCTGGCGGGAGCAATTCTCAAGGGCGACGTGAAGACGATTCTCCAGTCCATCGAGACGTTCGATTCCGCCGGGAAGAACATGCGGCGGCTCGCGGGCGAACTCCTCCAGCACTTCCGCAACCTCGTCGTCCTGCAGGCGCTCGGACCGAAGTCGAAGTCGCTGGAGGCGACGGCGGATCAGATCAAGGTGCTGTCGGAGCAGTGCCAGGGGCTGGATGCGGGGCGCGTCTTCCGCGTGTGCGACCAGATTGCCGAGATGGAGGACAAACTCCGCCACACGCTCAGCGTGCGGACGCTGATTGAGATGTCGCTCATTCGGGCGAGCCGCATCGCGACGACGGCGACGATTGAGGAACTGATGCGGGCCGTACGCGCACTGAAGGAAGGCGGTGCGCCGTCCGTGCAGGTCGCGCCGTCCGCACCGCCCGCACAACCCGTGCGCCGTGTACGCCACGAACTGCCGGAGCCGCCGAAGGAGGCGATGCCGCCGCCGCCCCCTGCGCCACCCCCGAAGCGGCGGACGGTTTCCCGCGATGAGATTCTGAACGATCCGCGGCTGAACGAAGTGCTCGGAATCTTTCCGGGTGCGGAGGTCGTCGAACTGAAGGAGGGCAACTAATGATGAGTTGTGCTTGGCTTTGGATGTATCTTGGCGCGTTCCTCATGCTGATGGAACTGTTCGCGCCCGGATTCGTCATCTTTTTCTTCGGGCTTTCCGCCGCGACGGTCGGGGGATGCCGATTCCTCTTCGGCGAGGCGTTTACGCTGACGTGGCAACTCGCCACCTTCTCGCTCTTCTCGATTCTCTACATTTTCTTCCTGCGGCGGTGGATGACGCGGATCTTCTGCGGCGACAGCGAGACGGCAAAAGTCAATTTCAACGACGAAACGATCGGGCGAGTCGGAAAGGTGACGGAGTCGATTCGTCCGCCGCTTTCGGGGCGTGTGCTGATCGGCGACGCGGAGTGGACGGCGGTTGCCGATTCCCCCGTTGCCGCCGGGGCGGACGTGAAGGTCGTCGATCGGTCAAACATCACAATGAAGGTTGAAGCAATATGAAGCGAGTGCTCCTTTTCCTCGTCACGAACCTTGCGGTGCTGATTACCCTCGGCATCGTCGCGAACGTCCTCTGCGTGTTCCTCGGCCCGAGCGTCGCCGAACTGATCGGGGACCGCTGGGCCGACCTCGCAATACTGGCCTTTGCCTACGGTTTCGTCGGCGCGTTCATCTCGCTTCTCCTGTCGAAGCCAATTGCGAAGTTCGCCTGCCGCGCGCAGACGATTGACGGCTCGGAGGGCGAGGCGGAACGCTGGCTCGTCTCGACGGTGGAAGACCTGGCCCGCCGAGCGAACGTGAAGACGCCCGAAGTCGCCATCTACCCGGGCGCGGCGAATGCGTTTGCGACGGGGGCTTTCCGCAACCATGCGCTCGTCGCCGTCTCGACGGACATCATGGGTCAGATGACACGGGAGGAACTGCGCGCCGTACTCGGCCACGAGATGAGCCACGTGGCGAACGGGGACATGGTGACGCTGACGCTCGTGCAGGGCGTCCTGAACGCCTTCGTCATCTTCTTCTCGCGTGCGATTGCCACAATTCTCGCAAACGCGGGGAACGGCGAGGGTAATCGCCGCCGCTCCAACGGGGGTGTCTACTTCCTCACGGTTCTCGTGCTCGACATCGTGCTCGGCATCCTCGCCTCGCTCGTTGTCTTCGCCTTTTCGCGACGGCGCGAATATGCGGCGGACGCGGGTTCGGCGCGGCTGCTCGGTTCGCCTTCGCCGATGATTGCCGCACTCCGGCGGCTCGGCAACCTGCAGCCCGGCGTATTGCCCGATTCGCTGAAGGCGATGGGAATCGCCGAGGGCGACCGCAAGACGTCAATCTGGGCGACGCACCCCTCGATTGCCGACCGCATTACGGCGTTGCAGAACCTCGGGCTTTCCGCGCTCGTGTAAACCACGCCGCATTGAAATGGACAACGCGAAGATTCTGGTCGTGGATGACGAACTGGCCATCCGCAAGGGAATGAAAATCCTCTTGCAGGGCGAGGGGTATGAGGTTTGCACGGCGCGGAACGGTGACGAGGCGTTGACGGCATTCGCGGCGGAATGCCCCGACGTCGTCCTCCTCGATGTCATGATGCCGTGCAAGAACGGCTACGCCGTCTGCACCGAGATTCGAGCCATGAATCGCCACACGCCCGTAATCTTCCTGACGGCAATGGCATCGGATGTCGATCAGCTCCGCGGATTCGGCGTCGGGGCGGACGACTACATCCCGAAGGCGGTCGCCCCGGCAATCCTGCTCGCACGCATTCGCCGCGCACTCAACTGGGTGAAGGCGCAACACGAGGCGGCGACCGCCCCACGGACGCTCGAAATGGATGGCGTCGTCATCGACTTCGACGGACTGGCCGTGCGCGGCGCGGGACTGGACGAACGCCTGACGAAAACCGAGGCGGACTTCCTGTGGCTCTTGCAGACGGAACGCGGCAAAGTGTTCGGCTATGACGAAATCTTCGACGTCCTTCGCGGACAGGGCTACGCGGGGGGCGAAGAGACGCTCTACGTACACATGAGCCGGCTGAAGCGCAAGTTGGGGCGCGTTGGCAATCGGCTTCAGAACGAACGCGGCGTCGGGTATTCATTTTTGCCCTGATGAAAGGTTCGGCAATGAAACGGAATCGGAGAACGGACGAAGAGGAAGGCGTTGCCTACCTCTCGTTTGCCCAACAGCAGGAAGCGGCCTCAAGCGGCGAAGGCTGGCTGCAGTGCCGATACTATTCGGAAGACGGCACGAGCGTTCGCGAGCATCTTTCCTTCAAGGATGTCTTCAACATCTGCCCGTTTGAAGTCGGCGTGAGCCACGCGGCGGAACGCAGGGACTACAGGGCGCGGTTCGAGAAAGTCGTGCGTCTTCTGGAACTTACCGACCTTCTGCCGCGTCCGTTCGTCTCGCTCTCGAATGGCGAAATGCGCCGTGTGCTCTTCGCCCGCGCACTCCTGAAAGGCCCGAAGAAACTGATTCTCGACGACCCCATGGCGGGGCTCGATCCCGAACGCCGCGAACGCTTCAAGAAGATCGTGAGCGCACTCTCGCGGGATGGCGTCGATGTGGTTTTGCGAGTCCGCAACCGCGACGAGTTGCCGATTGCGTTCGGCGGGACGAAGTCCGCCGCCGATACGGGCGCAAAGGCGACCGCGCCGCGCCGCGCCGCCGGAATCGTCCTCCGCTCGCCCACGGATGCGCCGCCCGTCGTGGAACTCAGGAACATCCGCATCCGTTTCGGCAAGCGGTGGCTCTTCAGGGATTTCAACTGGACTGTCCGACGCGGCGAACACTGGGTGCTCAAAGGCCGCAACGGTAGCGGAAAGACCACGCTCTTCGCGCTCATCACGGGCGACAGTCCGCTCGGCTACGCGAATGACGTCACCGTCCTCGGACAGCGTCGCCAGCCCGGCGAGGAACTGCGCAAGGTTCGCCGCAAGATTGGAATGGTCAGTCCCGAAATGCAGACCTATCTCGGCAAATCGCCGCAAGTCCTTTTGGAAGAGGCCCTGGCAATCGGACCGGACTTGCTCCTGCTGGACGAGCCGTGCCTGAACTTAAACGCGGCGGAAGCGCGGCGACTTCTGCGGCGCGTTTCGACGTGGCTTCACGACCATCCGAAGACGACGGCCATCTGCATCGCCCACCGCGCCGACCACGTCCCGCCGGGTTTCGAGCACCTGCTGGAACTCAAATAACCCGCAATTCGGACACCAATTGGGCTACCGCAGCAGACGGTAGCCCCAGTAGCCGATGAGTTCCTTGAAGAGCGCCGTGTTGCGGGCGAGGGAATCCGCATTCGGCAGCAAGTCAAGTCCCGAGAACTCCCGCTCGTCCACCAGCGTGTGTTCGTAGTCGGCGGCGACGGGAAAGACCTCAATCTCCGGCGCGTACTTCGCGAAGAAGAAAAGCGCCCGCCGCATATGCCACGCGCTCGTGACGAGCAGAATACGCGGACGCTCCGCCTTCACTTTCGTGCGCAGGAGTTGCGCGGAGAACTTGACGTTCTCCTCGGTGTTCCGCGAGTTGTCCTCCGCCCAAATTGCCGCATCGTAGAGACCGTAGTCCTTCAGGAATGCGACGTCACCCTCGGCGACGCCCTTCCCTGACGGGATGACGCCGGGGGCCTTGCCCGCCTTCCAAAGCCGTGCGGCACACCAGGCGCGGTCGGCGGCCTGAGCCATTTCCGCCCCGTATCCCGGCAGGCCATGCCCAGCCATGCCGCCGCCCAATTCAACGATTGCGTCCGCCCTCGGGATTTCGACCATCGGGTGCGGCGGAAAGCACGATTCGAGCGGACGGCCAATCCATCGGCTCGGCAGGCTTGAGAACCAGAACCACAGCCAGACGACCGCCGCGACTTTCACGGCGGTTGCGCACTTCCGCCAACCGACACGGGCAAACATCGCGCCGACAAGAAGCCCAAGCAGTCCGAGCATCAGCGGGTTGAGGAACAAGAAGACAATCTTGTTGATGAAAAACATCATACGTTCAATCCTTCCGAGTTGAGGGAATGTCGAGCAGGTCGGGGCGGACCTCTTCCGTCAGTTTCCGCGCCTCGCTCCGCTTCCATGCATCCGCCCGGCGGTGGTCGCCGTCAATCAGGACCTTTGGAACGGCCATGCCGCGGAAGACCGGCGGGCGCGTATACTGGGGGGCTTCGAGCAGACCCTCGCGTCCGAAACTCTCACTTGCCGTCGCGGCGGGGCCGCCGCCGAGTACGCCGGGAATCAGCCGGACGGCGGCATCGACCATCGCGGCGGCGGCAAGTTCGCCGCCCGTCATCACGAAGTCGCCGAGCGAAACCTCGTCCGTCGCGAGCGTGCGGATTCGCGCGTCGAAGCCCTCGTAATGTCCGCACATGAAGACGAGTTTGCGCATTGCGGCGAACTCCTCCGCAAGACGCTGGTCGAATCGCCGGCCCGAGGGCGACGTCATCACGACGCGTACGTCGGGTGGCAGGGGTCGCACCGCGCCGATGCGGCTCTCGACGGCCTCAAACCACGGCTCGCACTTCATGAGCATTCCAGGTCCGCCGCCGTAGGGTCGGTCGTCCACCGTACGCCGCCTGTCGTGCGCGTAGTCCCGCAAGTCAATCACGTTAATCCGGCACGCGCCCTTCCGCACGGCACGCGCCACCATCGACTGTTCGAGAAAGCCACGGAACATTCCCGGCTGAACGCTGATGACATCAATCTCAATCACGGTCAAACGCCCTTCTCTCGATGAAGAACACCTTGTCGCCCACGCGGCAGCGCGGCGCTTTGAAGGTAATCCACGTGCCCTTTTCGGCGATGGCGGGCGACTCGTCGTCGCGGCGGAGTTCCCCGACCGTCATCTCGACCACGCCCGTCGTCTGACCGTGAATCTGAATCTCGTCCCCGACGGCGAGCGGGTGATCCTGAACCTTCACCTGCGCAATGCCCGCCTTGATAAAGTAGTCAATCACAATGCCGACGTGCCGCTTTACCGTCGTCGCAAGAGAATCCTCGCTGTCCGTGAACTGATTCGCCCCGGGACGGCCAAAATAGAGTCCCGGCGCAAACTCACGGTGGAAGACGCGCTTCACCGATTCCGTGAGTTCGGTGACGAGTTCGGGCGTGTAGGTTCCATCCGCGACGGCATCCACCGCACGGCGATAGGCGGCCGTCACGGTCTTCACGTATTCAGCGTTCCGTGCGCGGCCCTCGATCTTGAAACTCGCCACGCCCGCCCGCATGAGCCGGTCAACGAAGCCGAGCGAACAAAGGTCGCGGGCCGAAAGGACGGTGTGGGGCTCGACCTCGAAGGCGGTGGCCGACTCGTGCACGGGGTTTCCGTCCGCATCCTCGTAGAGATCAACCGCCTTCACGAGGAAGCGGCGGCGGCACGGCTGGGTGCATTCGCCGCGACACGCGCTCTTGCCGAACGCATCGTGGCTCATGAAGCAGCGTCCCGACTCGGCCACGCATTGCGCACCGTGCACGAAGCATTCAATCTCAACCCCGGTCTTGCGGACAATTTGCGCGACTTCGAGAAGCGTGCACTCACGCGCCAGGACGACGCGCTCCGCACCCTGGGCGGCAAGGAACTCGACGGCGGCAGAATTGGAAATCGACATTTGGGTCGAAGCGTGGAAGACCACCCCGTTCCTTTTACAGAGCGCGGCGACGCCCCAGTCCGAGACGATGAACGCATCCACGTACGGTTTCGCCGCAAGAATCGTGCGCTCGACATCCTCCGCCTCGCCCTCGAACATGATGGCGTTCAGGGCGAGATAGGCGCGCACGCCGCGCCCCCGACACCGCCGTGCAATTTCGGGTAGGTCTGAAATCCTGAAGTTCACGCCGCTCCGAGCGCGCATGTTGAACGTGCCAAGCCCGAAGTAGACGGCATCCGCACCGGCATCGAGCGCCGCCTGCAGACAAGTGAAGTCCCCCGCCGGGGAAAGAATCTCTGGTTTCTCACGCATTGGGAGATATTATACCATACCGTGTCTCGAGCGCGGCAAATCGCTCCCCCGCCAGCCGATTTCCCCTACCACAGGCGCTGCGGAATAAGGCGATTGCGAAGGAAATCGGCGTGAGCCTCTTCAATCCGCAGCAGTTGCGTTTAGTCTGTCTGGCGACCAAGACATTCAACGAGACCCGTGCGGCGTTCGCGAACGGTGTTCGTCCTGATCGCCTGATCGACGGCATAGGGTACGCCCATCAGCAGCACGAGCTTGCGTCCGCGCGTGATGGCCGTGTAGAGAAGGTTGCGCTGGAGCATCACATAGTGCTGGGTGTGGATGATGACGATTACCGCCGGGTACTCGCTGCCCTGCGACTTGTGGATTGTCATCGCATAGGCAAGGACGAGTTCGTCAAGATCGCCCGCATCGTATCTAACAGGCCGACCGTCGAAGGTGACGACGAGCGAACGGGTCTCCGCATCGACCCCCTTCACGAACCCAACGTCACCGTTGTAGACGTCCTTGTCGTAGTTGTTGCGAAGTTGCATCACGCGGTCGCCGACGCGGAAGGTCGTTCCGCCGCGAACGAGCGCAGGGCCCGTCGGGTTCAGGGCCTTCTGGATCTCGACGTTGAGGTTTTCCGTGCCGAGGGAATTGCGACGCATGGGCGTCAGAATCTGCACGTCCTGAAGAGGGTCCAGACCGAACTTGCGCGGAATGCGCGTCGTCATGAAGTCAATCGCCCTCTGGATGCAGAGCGCGGGGTCTTCCACACGCATAAAATAGAAATCCGTATCACCCGAACGCACCTCCAGCGGTTCACCCGCGTTCACGTGGTGGGCGTTCGTGACGATCAGTCCCGCCGCGTCCTGCCGAAAGATGACATCGAGTTTGGTCGAGACGATTGCGCCCGACTTGATGAGGTCGCCGAGCACGCTCCCCGCGCCGACGCTCGGCAACTGATCCGTGTCGCCCACCCACACGACGACGGCGGCATCCGGCAAGGCGGAAAGCAGATCCGCCGCGAGGCCGACATCAATCATTGAGGTCTCGTCGAAGATGAAGACATCCCCTTCCAACCGATTCTCCGCGTCAAAGGTGAAGTGATTCGTCACGGGATTCCACTTGAGCAGACGGTGGATGGTCTGGGCGGGAGCCCCCACGCTCTCGGCCATGCGCTTCGCGGCGCGGCCCGTCGGGGCGGCCAGGACGACGCGGAGTTTCATCTTGCCGTAGATCTCGACAAGTGCACGGATAATCGTCGTCTTGCCCACGCCCGGGCCGCCCGTAATGATTGAGAACTTGTTGGCGAGCGAGCGTTCGAGCGCCTGATGCTGCTTGAGGGCGAGCGTGAATCCGGCGCGGCCCTCCCACCACTTGATGGCCTTCTCAATATCGAAGGTGCGGAAGGTGCGCGGCGTGTTGAGAATCGCCCGCACCCGTCCGGCCGTGCGCCGTTCACTGAAGAAGAGCGTGCGTTGATAGATGCGGCGCGGCGAATCCTCACCTTCGACAGCCACGCGCTTTTCGGCGATTTCCGTCTCAAGGGCGGCGGCGAGAACCTCGACGGTTATGCCCGTCAGTTCATTTCCCTTCACGAGAAGTTCGTTCTCGTATGTCCAGCAATGCCCGCCGTCCTCCACCTCCTTCTCAAGGGCGAAGGAAATCGTCGCCTGAGCGCGCAGCGGCGAATCCTTCGGTATGCCGACCGAAAGCGCAATGCGATCGGCCGTTGCAAAACCGATGCCCCAGATGTCGCGGCAAAGCCTGTAGGGATTGGCCTTCACGATGGCGATTGCATCCGGCCCGTACCTTCGGACGATTTTCGTCATTTTCGTGATGCTGATTCCGTAGGTCTGGCCAAAGATCATGTTCTCACGCATCGTTTCGTTCGCGTGCCAACTCTCGCGAATCTGCGCGATTTTCGCCGCGCCCAACTTCGGCACTTCGCTCAGGCGGGCCGACTGGCACGACAACACGTGAAGCGTATCCTCACCGAACGTGTTGACGATTCGCTTCGCCAGAACCTTGCCGACGCCGCGAATCAGTCCCGATGCGAGATACTTCTCAATTCCGCCCAGCGACTTCGGGGCCAGGCAGGTGATGTTGTTCGCCTTGAACTGCCGCCCGTGCACCTTATCCGTCACCCACTGGCCTTCGGCACGCACGTCCTCACCCTCCCAGACAGCCTGAACCTTACCGACGACCGTAATCTCATTCAGCCGGCGCAGGGCATAGCCCGACGGCAGTTCGACGTGGAGCACCGTGTAACCGTTTTCGTCGTTGTGATAGACAACCGAACGAATCGTCCCCTCCACCGTCTCAACGGCGGACTTCTCGGATTCCGCTGGCTTCTTCGGCATCTCCATGCGTACGGTCTTCCTTCCCGTTATTTCCGCCGCGTCCGTGCGGACTGAAGGAGTCTGGCCCGCTCGTACGCCGTCTTCGCAAGATTCTTGTCGCCCATGTTCTCGACGCATTTCGCGAACTTCAGCACGGGCGCGGGGTCGTTCGGATAGATGCGGGCAATCGTCTCGTAGCACCGCGCCGCCAGCGGAAAGTTGCCGACCTTTTCAAAAGTCTGGGCGTTGACGCGCAAATGGGTGATGCGTTCAACGAGCATCGTATCCTGCGGATTGCGCAGGGCCGCCCGCGCCCACTCCGCAATGGCTTCATCCTGCCGCCCTTCGTCCGCCTGAAGGTTGCCCTCCAGAACGACGCGCCGCACGACCTGCGCCGTACGAATGTCCGCAAGCACCGCCGTGCGAATGTCCGCGTCCACATCCGTCGCATCAATCCATCCAAAATCAGGGACTTCCCGCGTCACGAAGTTATCGGCACGAACCGCCGCGTCCTTGTCGTTGAAGGCCGACATGATGTCCGCATCCGTTCCTACGTAATTCGCGAAAAGAGCCGCAAACGAATCGCATTCCGCACGGGCGAGGGTGTCGAAAAGTCCCTCTCGCGAGAAGACCTCCATCATCGCGGAAAGATTCTTGGCGAGACCGCCCACACGCCCGACCAGAACCCAGTCGTGAATGCCCGGCATCCACAGGTGCTTTTCGTCGCCCGGATGAGTTTCGAGAATCGTCCTGAACTGGGAGGCGAGCAGATTCCGCGCATCAACACAGCGCACGTAAAGCGTCCCTTCCGTCGGCGAAAGCCGTCCGAAGGGCAACTCCTTCACCTTCCCGGCAACGAATACGACGTCGTTCGTCGCCAGTTCAACAGTTCGTTCCACGACCGACAGCCCGGCATCCGCAAAAATCGGACGGTAATCTTCCGCCCGGTCGCCAAGCAAGACAATGCGCGTTGCCGCCGGATGTTCAACCAGTGCAATCACGGCGGAGACGATGCGCACCGCCTCACACGTCTTGGTTTCGTCCTTGACCAAAGGCTTCTTCGACCCGCCGCACCCGCCGACATAGGCGAGGCATCCGACCACCAGCGCGGCAATCACCGCAAGGCAAACCAAGCCGATTCTGCTTCGTTTCGACTTCCTCATCCAATCGCCTCCCGAATCGCGGTCACACAGCGCGGCACAACGCCCGTCCGACGGCGCACGGCTTCCGCCGCCCGTGCGCCAAGTTCCGCAGCCGCCGATTCATCCGACAGAAGCCGCCCTATCTCGCGCCCAAGTTCCGCCCCGTCGGAAACCTGAATGATGGCCCTCGCCTCACTCAAGTCGCTCATCACGGGACGGAAGTTTTCAGTGTAGGGCCCAACCAGTGTCGGCTTTCCGCACAGACACGGCTCGATCATGTTCTGGCTTCCATGGGCACAGAGGGACTTGCCGACAAAAACGACCGTGGCCAACCCGTAAAGTCCCATCAATTCGCCCGTCGTATCCGCCAGAAATACGGCCTTGTGTTCCACTGATGCCGTCCGCCCGTCTTCGCCGCGACTGCGCCGAACGCACGCGAACCCAGCCCGAACGACATTTTCCTCGACGGCATCCGCCTTTTCAAAGTGGCGCGGCGCAAGCACGAGGACGACATCGTCGCTTTTCCCGCACCGAACCAAATCTGAATAGATACGCAAAAGCACTTCGTCCTCACCCGGCCAAGTCGAACCGCCGAGCAGAATCTTCGCGCCCGACTTCGCCGCGACCCAGTCCCGCAGTTCCGCTTCCTTCGACGGATTGCGCTTCGCCACGTCGAACTTGAAACTGCCCGTGACGACGACTTTCGCCTCTGGAGCACCCGCCGCGACAAGCCGGCTCTTATCCAGGTCGGACTGCGCGAAGATTCGCGTAAAACACCAGAAGACGTCGCCGAACCACAGCCGGGCGGCGCGGTAGCGCGGCGCACTGCGGTCGCTCACCCGCGCGTTGACGAGAAAAAGCGGAATGCCGCGCTTCTTCGCCGTGCGGATGAAAATCGGCCAGATTTCGCTTTCCGTCAGCACGATGGCGCGTGGCTTGACCGTTGAAAGCGCACTCTTCACGAAGTTCGGGAAGTCGAGCGGATTATAAATGAGAATGTCGTCCGCCGTGACTTCGCGCTCCGCCATCCGCCAGCCGGTCGAGCTGGTCGTCGAAAAGCAGAACCGAACCGACGGCTCGGCCTTGCGCCACTCACGCATCAGCTGGCCGGCGACCTGAACCTCGCCCACCGAGACGGCGTGAATCCACACCCATCCCCCATTGAGAAGCCGCCGTCGAATCGTTTCGGGATACAATGCGAAGCGATCCCCCATCCGCGCCCGATAGCCTCCGCGCCGCACCATTCGGAGCAGAAACCCCGGCAGCATCAGCGGAAAGGCGACGGCGAACAGCGCGTTATAGACGAGCCACTTCACGCCTTCAGCGTCCCAAAGGGTGAAAGCGTCGCACCGGGTTCGACATCCCTCAGCACCGGCGTGCCGCAGGCAACCGTCGCCCCCGATCCGACCTTCATTCCGGGAGCCGTGCAACTGTTCGTCCCCATGAAGGCGTGGTCGCCAATCACCGTATGCCCTGAAAGCGAAACGCCGGGACAGATGTTGGCGAAGTCCCCGACAATCGAATCGTGCCCGATTCCGGCGCGGGCGTTGACGATTACGAACTTGCCGATTTCCGTGCCGACCGAAACCACCGCCTCCGGGGCGATGTAGATTCCGTGACGGAACTCGGTCGTCGGCGAAACCTGCGCCGACGGATCGACGAACGACGGGAAGTCGTGTCCGCGCAACTGACGGTAGATTTTCTCGCGAATCACGTTGTCGCCGATTGCCACGAAGACGGAGGCACCAGGGAAGTCGCGAGAGGCCTTCGCCACGCTTCCCAGCAACGGATAGCCCTCGAAATTGCCAGAGGCCTTCGCCGGATCGTCGTCGGCAAAGCCAATCACATTCCACAATGGCTCGGATGACGCACCGTTGATGCGCTCAACCGTCCACACCGCCTCACGACCGAAGCCGCCCGCACCGACTATGAATAAGTCTCTCATTTCCGTATTCCTTGTACTTATGCACCCGTGAACTCACACATTGTATCACATCCGGGATGGTTTATGCCAGCCCGCCTGAAAATCTGAACAACCGTCAGGAAAAGGATGCGGCAATCCAGTCCCAGCGTCCTGTGATCGACATACCAGACGTCCAAAGCAAGTTTGGCATCCCAGTCAAGGGCATTTCGCCCGTTCACCTGAGCCCATCCCGTGATTCCTGGGCGGAGTTCGTGCCGCCGCGCCTGTTCGGTCGAATAGCGCGGCAGATAGCGAACGGGCAGAGGACGCGGCCCGACAAGCGACATTTTCCCGGAGAGAACGTGAAGGAGTTGCGGCAGTTCGTCCAGCGAAGTCGTCCGCAGGAATCGCCCGACTCGTGTCAGCCGATCCGCGTCACTTCCTTCGCCCGTGCGCATCGTGCAGAACTTGAGGAATCGAAACGCCCTCCCGCCGCGTCCGGCGCGTTCGGAGACGTAGAGAATCGGCCGGCCTTCCGTCAGCAAAATCAAGATGGAGACGAAAAGCCCGATGGCGGCCCACAGCGGAGCCGTGAGCAAGACAATCAGGATGTCGAGAACTCGCTTCACGATGCCGACACCACCTTCTCAACTGTCGTCAACACCCGCCCACGCGAAAGCCTCACGTTGAGTTTCGCGCCTTTCGCGAGCGCACCCGCCTCCCGCACGACCGCGCCCCGTTCATCCGTCACCAGCGCATAGCCACGATCCAGAACCCCGTATGGCGAGAGCATCTCCAACTTCGTCTTCAGTTGCACCAGCCGTGATTCCGACTGCGTTGCCGCGAGTTTCAGCGCGGGGAGAAGCCGCTCGTACGCACGGGTCAACCGCGCCGCCACACGGTCGCCGACGGCGGAAAGCGCGGTGAAAAGAGTGTCCGACAAATGGTCAAGATGCTGAGCGTACCATTCGCCGCGTGTACGCAGACTCGACTCAATCGACTGCGCACAGTCTGCAAGCCGCTTGCGTAAATCATTCAGAAGCGGAACGGCCATTTCCGCCGCAATGGAGGGCGTTCCCGCCCGGCAATCCGCCGCGAAATCGCAAAGTGAAAAGTCCGTCTCATGCCCGACGGCCGAAATCGTCGGGATGCGCGATGCGGCCACGGCGCGAACCAAGCCCTCGTCGTTGAAGCAGAAGAGGTCTTCAAAACTGCCGCCGCCACGCGCGATGATGAGCAAATCGGGCTGCCAGTCCGTCAACCGGTTGAAATAGGCAATGCCCGACATCAGCGTCTTTGGCGCTTCCTCACCCTGAACGAGGGACGGATAGAGCCGTATCTCAAGATTCGGGAAACGCCGCGTGAGCACCGTGCACATGTCGTGGATGACGGCCCCCGCCTCGCTCGTCACAATGCCAATCCGCCGCGCCAGAAATGGCAGCCGACGCTTCTTCGCCGAATCAAACAGCCCTTCCGCCGCCAACTTGGCCTTCAGTTCGAGGTATCGCCGCATCAAATCGCCCTCGCCCACAAGCTTCGCGGCAAGAACGACAATCTGGTAGTTGCCGCGCTGAGGATAGACCGTGACATTGCCGTAGACAAGCACCTTCGCCCCATCGTGCAGTTCGTTCAGAATGCCCGGATGCTTCGCCTCGCACCGCCTCAACGACGAATCAAACATCACGGCCTGAATCTGCGCACCCGAATCCTTGAGCGTAAAATAGGCGTGTCCCGACGGGTATCGCTTCCAGCCGCCAATTTCTGCCTCGACGGTAATCCGCGAGAACCGCCCCTCCAGCGTCTCCTTCAGGCGTTGGGTCAGGGCTGAAACCGTATAGGCGGGTGCGGCTTCCATCATTACCTCATCAGAACCGACGGCCGCAGCGTACGCTTGCGGTCACGGTAGGAGTGGATGCCGACCGAAAGAATCGTTCCGACGGCGAAGAACGCGCTGAGCAGATTCGTGCCACCATAACTGAAGAACGGCAGGGCCATGCCCTTCGTCGGCAACGCCTCGCACACGACGCCGATGTTGAACGTCGCCTGAAAGAAGATGATGAACGCCATGCCCATCACGAGATAGCGGCCAAAGCGATCCGATGTATGGAGTGCAATGTAGATGGACAGGGCGAAAAATGCAAGGAAGAGCAGAACAACCGCAATCGAAAAACACAGGCCGAGTTCCTCCGCGCCAATCGCAAAAATGAAATCAGTATGGGCCTCTGGAAGATAGTATTGCTTCTGCATCGACTCGTTCAGTCCCACGCCCCACAGCCCGCCGTTCTTAATCGCGACAAGTGCCATCTTCGCCTGATGTGCGGCGCGTTCGGCCGCCGGGTCAAGCGCCGCACCGCCGTCCGTCGAGCCGCCGCCGAGAAAGGCCGCGATACGGGCCATTCGGTTCGCATTCATCGCAACACGCGATCCTACGCAGACAAGACCGCACCCGAAGAAAATCAGAAGGTGAAGAATCCGCACCCCGGCGATGAACATCACGAAGAAACTTGCGCACGCAACCACCATGACGGACCCGAAGTCCGGCTCCATGAGAATCGGCAGGGCAAGGCCGGCAATGACAACCGCCGGCCAGAACGCCCCCCGCATGAACAATTCCACGCGCCATCCCGCCCGATCAAGCCAGACGGAAAGCGCAATCACAATCACCAGCTTCGCAAGTTCGCTCGGCTGAAGCCGCAGCGGCCCGACGGCAATCCATCGGTATGACCCGTTGATCGGCCGGAAGCCGAAGACCGCGCACAGCAGAATGAAAACGACCGCATAGAAAAGAACGACGAGAAACCAATTCTCGCGCCACTTCCGATAGTCGAACCACGCGGCGAGAACGGCGACGACAACGCCCGCGACAAGGTAGGCGAACTGCCGCTTCATGAAGAAATAGGCATCCTTGTGCAAACGGACTCCATTTGCCTCGCTCGCGCTCGACAAAATGACAAGGCCCAGCGCCACGAGAGCCGTGACAACCAGGCCGAATCCGAATAGTGCGGACTTGCGCACCGCCGATTACTGTTGAGCCTCAGCAGGCAGTTTGATGACCTGCCCCGGCTTGACCTGATCGTTGTCGCCGAGGTTGTTAAGTTCGCGAATCGCCGCAGACGACACGCCAAACGCAATCGAAATGCCCGTCACGTCGTCACCCTCCTGCACAACATAGGTGGTCGTTCCCGATGCAACGGGTGTCTCGGCAGCCGGCTCAGCCGGCTGAACGGGTGCGGCGGCTGGCGCCTCAACCTTCTCGCCCTCGGCCACGGGTTCAGCCTTCGGCTCGGCGGCAACCGACACCTTCGCCTCGACTGGCTTCGCCGTCTTGGAGACCGCAGGCTTCGTCGTCGGAGCCTTCGCCGAAACCTTCTCCGCCGGAATCTTCAACTTCTGGCCGACACGCACGACATCGCTCGAAAGTCCGTTCAGTTCCTTAAGTTGGCGAACGTTGATTCCGTTGCCGTAGGCAATTGCGCCGAGCGTATCGCCCGACTTGACGACATACTCCTTCGTCGCCCCCGAATACGGCTTGAATGTCGCATTCCTATGCGTGGCGGAGGCCTTCGCCGGAGTCTGAACGGGCTGTGCGCCAATCTCGACCTTGCCGGGAAGTTTCAGTTTCTGCCCGACGCGAATCATGTCGGAGTTCTTGACGGACGGGTTAAGTTCCCGAATCGCGGCGATTGTAATGTTGTAGCGCTTCGAGATCTTCGCGAGATAGTCGCCGCCCCGAACCACGTAAATCGTGTACTCGGGTTCCGGCGGCGGCAGGGGCTGGGGCTTTTCGACGATGCACTGGCAATCTGCCGCGCCGCAACCGCACGGCTGGGCGTGCTTCGTGCCGACCGGGCACGTGCAGGAGGCTTCTTCCACTTTCTCCGTCGGCTTCTGCTCCTCAATCGCCGCAGGCTTCACCTCACCGGTCGTTTCGACACTCTTCACATCATTCTGCGAATCGTGCGAACTGCGCCCCGTGTAGTCGGGATCTTTACAGCCCGTGATTGTCGCGACTGCCGCGACGCCCAACACAATACCGAGTTTCTTCATGACTTCTTTTGTCCTTCTTTTTTGACGAGTTCCGCGAAGACGTCCCCGCGTTGCCCGAAACTTTCAAATTGATCAAAACTCGCCGTTCCCGGCGAAAGCAAGAGCGTTTCGCCTTTCACGGCCTCGCGCAGGGCGCTTTCGACCGCCCGCGCCATCGTGCCGCAGATCTCGCAATCCACCGCATCCGACCAGGCCGCCGAAAACACTTCCGCACACCGCCCTATAAGATACACTTTTTTGACCCGTTTCGTCAAGACCCCGCGCACACTTTTTGGGTCGTCGCCCTTCGGCAGTCCTCCCGCAATCAGGCGGACGTTCCCGCCCGCCATCACGACCCCCGCCGCAAGTGCCGCGAGCGAAGTCGCCTTCGAGTCGTCGATGCACCGAACCCCGCCGAACGTGCCGACCTCGTTCATGCGGTGGGGAAGCGGCTCGAAGTCCCTGAACGCCGCCGAAATCGCCGCATCGTCCAGCCCCGCAACCCGCATCAGTCTTGCCGCGACAACCCCGTTCGAGCGCAGGATGTCGTTGTCAAAATAGGAATCCTTTATCAGTCCCGCAAGGCCATCGTCCTTTTCCGCGCCCCCGATGCCGACCTTCGCCATCGTCAGCAGCCGACGCTTCAATCCGTGATAAACCCCGATGCACCCGTGCCGGTCGAGGTGGTCTTCCTGCAGATTCAGGATTGCCGCGGCCTCGAAGGTGTCGGGCGGCAGGTTCGTCGTCTCCATCTGGAAGGAACTCACCTCGACGACCGCCCAGCCCGGCGCCTCTCCAATCAGGTCGCAGACGGGCCGCCCGTAGTTGCCGCAGGGGACGGCACGCCCGCCCGCGCGGCAAATCGCCTCGGCGACGACCTTGACGACGCTCGACTTGCCCTTCGACCCCGTGACGGCGAGAAGTTTCCATCCGCGCCGTCTCAGTTCCTCGCACCCGAGTTGAAGTTCGCTCTTGACCGGCACGCCGGGGCTGGCCACCACAAGGTCGTAGCCCTCGGTGAAGTCAACGACCGCACCGCGCCGACGCAATTCTTCCGCCGCCGCCGTGCCGCTTTTGCCCCGGCCAAGAACGAGAGCCTTCATCTTCCTACTTCACTTCGCGAACGGTGTCGCGCTCCTTGTACGTCGGCGGAACGTATCCGTGCTCCGACCCCTGAGTCCAGAGAATCTTCTTGTTGCCGGGAATGTTGTTCCACAGTTTCGCAAGGCCGGTCGGCGGACAGCAGTAGTCGCCGAGACCCGCGCGCGTAATGAAGGTGTGGCAACTCTTCGGAATGCGCCTGGCGAAGTTCGCCGCGTCGTAGTAGCCCAGCGCGTCCGTCCACGGGATGTACCACCCGTCGGCCGCGAGGTTGAGCGACTTGTCCCTGCGGAGTTTGCCCGACGTATACATGTCGCAGCACCAGGTGATGCCGCTCTCGGCCCGCGTCACGCCTTCGCCACACGCCGCCGCCCAAATTGTCTGAAGTCCGCCCTGGCTGCCGCCGGACGCGATGAGATCCTTGCCGTTCCAGCCTTCGACCGTCTTCAGGTACTGGAGGGCGCGCTTCACGCGAAGCACCATACCATTGAAGTAGGCGACTTCGGGATCCGCGTTCTGCTTCGGGTCGAACGCATACGACCAGTCGTGCGAACTGATCGCCCACCGCAGGGCCTTCGTATACGAATCCGTCGCGCCGAACGCGGGGAGCGTCAGTCCGTGCGCGTTGATGTTGAGGACGATTTCGTTGTCACGCGCCCAGCCCGGCCCCGGCGCGGCATGCGTGCATCGGTCGCCGCTGTAGCCATGGGTCTCGAGCCTCGCGGCAAACTTCTTTCCGTCCGCAACGGCGGTCGGAACCGAGAGGTAGCCCGTGACGGGACGAAGCCCCGCGCAGCGGATCTCAACCGCATAGAGTTTCGCCTTCTTGTTCGAGCAGGGAATCTCAATGCGCTCGGCCTTGAGGGGCACGCGGTCAAGTTGTGCGAACTGCCCCTTCCAGAAGGCGTCGAAGTCCTTCGGCTCCGGGTGCGTCGTGAGGGTCGCGATGTCCGCGCCCGCGCCGCCGTCGAAGAACACCTCCTTCTTTGCATGCTCGAAGGCATTCATCGCACGCTTGCCCTCCGGCGTCGTCGCATCGCCCGTGAACTTCTTGATGTAGCGCTTGCCATCCTTGCCGACGACAGCCGCATAGAGGCGCACGAATCCGGCCTTGTCAATCTTCGTCGTGTAGGTGAACGGCGTCTTGCCGTCGAACGGCTCGCGCCCCTTCTCCTCAAGACCGTCGTCGCCCGTGCGCCGCCAGTCGAGAAACCATTCGCCCGCCGGAAGTTCGCCGACATCCATCGGCGTGACCTTGAACGACATTCTCTCGCCGACCTTGTAGTCAATCGGGATTTTGTCGGTCGTTCCCTTCAGTCACGCCTTGTCGAGCGGGCCAGCCCAAACCTGCGCCATCGCAAGCGCGAGTCCAACGATCATCAGCCGTTTCATCTTCATTTTCCTTTCTTTTCTTTCTGTGTTTTCAAATGTCTTAGAAGTCGAGATTGCGGACGTTGAGCGCGTTCTCCTCGATGAACTTGCGGCGCGGCTCGACCTCGTCGCCCATCAGCAACGAGAACATCCGGTCCGCCGCGACGGCATCGCTCAACTTCACGCGCAGCATGTGCCGCTTCGCAGGGTTCATCGTCGTGTCGAAGAGTTCGTCCGCGTCCATTTCGCCAAGGCCCTTGAAGCGGTAGATCGAAAGCCCCACGCGCCCGTGCGCCCGCACGTCGTCGAGAAGTTTCTTGAGCATTCCGCCGAAATAGTCCGCCGCCGTGAAGCCATATGCGCCGAGCGCCGTGAACTCCTTCCTCAGCATCGAGGCGCCGCCGCCCTGCGCGGACTCGTCCGCGACGAGTTCCTCAGGCCTGTAGCCGCGCTCCTCAACCATCTTGCACGTCGCCTCGATTTCGGCGAGCAGCGTCATCAGAGCCTTCGCCTTCTCCTTGTCGAACGTCGTGCCGTCCTTGCCCCTCACCTCGAAGTCGTCGAGGCCGAGCGTGAGCAACTTCGTCGTGAGTTCCCCGTCCGTCAGGACGTATTCGGTATTCTTCTTGCGCTCCACCTTGTAGAGCGGTGGCTGGGCGAGGTAGATGTAGCCCTTCTCAATCAGTTCCGGCATCTTGCGGTAGAAGAAGGTGAGAAGAAGCGTGCGGATGTGCGCACCGTCAACGTCGGCATCGGTCATGATGACGATCTTGTGGTAGCGCGCCTTCGAGATGTCCCACTCCTCGCCGAAGCCGCACCCGATCGCCGTGATGAGCGTCCGAATCTCCGCATTCGCAAGCATTCGGTCGATTCGCGCCTTCTCGACGTTCAGCACCTTGCCGCGCAGGGGCAGAATCGCCTGCGTCGCCCGGTCGCGCCCGGTCTGAGCCGAACCACCTGCGGAGTCGCCCTCGACGAGATAGAGTTCGGTCTTCGCCGGGTCGCGCTCGGAACAGTCCCGCAACTTGCCCGGCAACGAAAGCCCGTCCATGACGCCCTTCCGCCGCGTCGATTCACGCGCCGCCCGCGCCGCCTCGCGCGCCCGGAAGGCGAGAAGCGTCTTCTCAATGATCACCTTCGCAACCGAAGGATTCTCATCGAAGAACGTCATCAGCTTGTCGGCGACGATGGACGACACGATGCCGTCCACTTCGCCGTTGCCGAGTTTCGTCTTCGTCTGGCCCTCGAACTGCGGCTGGGGAACCTTCACGCTCACGATAACCGTCAGCCCCTCGCGCATGTCGTCGCCCGTCAGCGCATCCTTCGCCTTGATAAGGCCGTTATCCGTGCCATACTTGTTGATGGTCGCCGTCAGCGCACGGCGGAAGCCCGAGAGGTGGGTTCCGCCCTCGACCGTGTGGATGTTGTTGCAGTAGGTCTGCTCAAGCGTCGAGTAGCAGTCCGTATACTGCATCGACACTTCCGCCTGCACCATGCCCGTCAGCCCCTCGCGCTCGCCCTCGAAGTGAATCACCGGCGACAGAGGCTTCTTATTGGCGTTAAGGTAGGCGACGAACTCGTCGATGCCGCCCTCGTAGTGGAATGTCTCCTCGTGGTGCTGGTCGCCCTCGTCGTCGCGGAAGTGAATCGTCACGCCCCTGTTGAGGAACGCGAGTTCCCGCATGCGGTTGCACAGCGTCTCCCACTTGAAGGCGCGGCAGGTGAAGATCGTGTGGTCGGGGAAGAACGTCACCTTCGTACCCGTTTCAGCACCGCATTCGCCGACGACCTCAAGCGGCTTCGTCACGTGCCCACGTGAGAACTCGATGTGGTGAATCTTTCCGCCGCGCTTCACCTCGACCTTCATCCAGTCCGACAGCGCATTCACGCAACTCACGCCCACGCCGTGCAGACCGCCCGACACCTTGTAGTTCGAGCCGTCGAACTTGCCGCCCGCGTGCAGCACGGTCAGCACGACCTCGATCGCGGGCCGGTGCTGCGTCGGGTGCATGTCGACGGGAATGCCGCGCCCGTTGTCCTGCACCGAAATTGACCCGTCGGGATTGATCACGACGTCAATCTGCGAACAATACCCGGCGAGTGCCTCATCAATCGAATTATCCACCACCTCATAGACGAGATGGTGGTAGCCGCGCTCGCCCGTGTCGCCGATATACATTGCGGGACGCTTGCGCACCGCCTCCATGCCTTCCAAAACCTGAATGTTCTCGGCGTTGTAGTTGCTCGTCTCTTCTGCCATGTCCTTTAGTATCCTTATAGGTTGTGTATTATACCAAAATCTCACCCCGTCGGGGTGATTCATCCATTTTCCGGCGCGGCGGCTTCTATAGTACTATGGTGTACGGGAAAGCCGCCGTCTGCCCCCTCGGGGAGCGCGGCGAAACCCCTCAGGGAGCGTTGGAGTTCTCCATATATGGACTCGTGGGTTGTCCATATATGGACTCGGGTGTTCTCCATATATGGACTAAGGTCTTGTCCATATAT
>CAVAHB010000061.1:0-53524 GCA_963588415.1 Faecalibacterium sp. CAG:74 | reverse complement strand
AGGTGAAGCCCGGCGACATCCTCGTCGGCAAGGTGACGCCGAAGGGCGAGACCGAACTTTCGCCCGAAGAGCGCCTTCTGCGCGCCATCTTCGGTGAAAAGGCCGCCGACGTGCGCGATACCTCACTCACCGTCCCGCCGGGCACGACGGGCGTTGTGATGGGCGTTCAGGTCTCGACTGCGCAGAACACCGAAGTCCCCGACGAGAAGCGCACGAAGCGTGCGCTCAAGGATGCCGAGAAGAAGCGTAAAAACCAGCTCGGGAAGATTGAGAAGGATCTCATCGCGCGCCTCGCTTCCGAAATCATGAACGAGAAACTCCCCGTCGATATCACCGATGCCGAGACGGGCGACGTAATCGTTCCGGCGAACAAGAAGATCAAGAAGTCCCAACTCACCGTACTTGCCAAGGCCCATGCCCACTGGCAGATGGACGAAGGCCCTGCGAAGGCTCGCGTGAGCAGCATCATGGAGCCGTTCGAGGAGGAGTTCGCGGCGATCGAGGACGCGGCGGAAAATCCCGAAGGCGGGCTTTTCGGCGACTTCGGCGGTGACGGCGAAGTCGTGAAGCAGGTGCGCGTGTTCCTTGTTGACAAGAAGAACCTCTCGGTCGGTGACAAGATGGCCGGCCGTCACGGAAACAAGGGCGTCGTTTCGCGCATCCTTCCGAGTTGCGACATGCCGTTCCTGCCGGATGGCCGCCCCGTGGACATCGTGCTGAACCCGCTCGGCGTGCCGTCGCGCATGAACCTCGGGCAGTTGTTCGAGACCTACCTCGGCCTTGCCTGCCGCCTCCTGAACTTCCACGCGGCAACGCCGGTATTCGACGGCGTTCAGGAAACCGAGATCGACGAACTTCTCAAGCAGGCCCGCGCCGTGCAGGAGCAGGAGGAAGGCCCGCAGGCATGGATTTGCCCCGAAGGCAAGACGGTTCTCTACGACGGGCTGACGGGCGATCCGTTCGAACAGCGCGTGGTCGTCGGCGTGATCTACATGCTGAAACTCCACCACCTCGTGACCGACAAGATCCACGCCCGTGCGGTCGGGCCTTACTCGCTCGTCACGCAGCAGCCTCTGGGCGGCAAGGCCCAACTCGGCGGCCAGCGCATGGGCGAAATGGAGGTGTGGGCGCTTGAAGCATACGGCGTGGCCTATGCGCTTCAGGAACTGCTCACCGTCAAGTCCGACGACGTTCAGGGCCGTACGCGGATCTACGAATCGATTGTCAAGGGCACGAACATCCTCGACTCGGGGATGCCGGAATCCTTCTCGGTTCTCATCCACGAACTTCGCGGCCTCTGCCTCGATACCCAGCTCCTCGGTGGCGAAATTGAATCGCGCCGCAAGGGCGAAGGCACTCAGGCCACGACAACGCCGCCGCCGGCCGCCGCTGCTGCGGACGACCTTCTTGCGGGTGCGCTCAACCTCTAATCGGGAAACTTTCAGGAGACACAATCAATGAATCCTTACAACACTTCCGACATCTTCGGCGGCTCGTTCAATGCGTCCGCCCATTACGACGCCGTCAAGGTCCAGCTCGCCTCCCCGGAGACGATTCGCAGTTGGTCCCACGGTGAAGTGAAGAACCCGGAGACAATCAACTACCGCACCTATCGTCCCGAGAAGGATGGTCTTTTCTGTGAGAAGATTTTCGGGCCGACAAAGGACTGGGAGTGCGCCTGCGGCAAGTACAAGCGCATCAAGAACAAGGGCATTGTCTGCGACCGCTGCGGCGTGGAAGTCACGCTCGCCTCGGTTCGCCGTCAGCGCATGGGCCACATTGAACTCGCGGTTCCCGTGAGCCACATCTGGTTCTTCAAGTGTTCGCCGTCGCGCATGGGGCTTCTGCTCAACAAGACGACGAACGAACTCGAGCGCGTGCTCTACTATCAGGACTGGATGGTGATTGAACCGGGCGATACGCCTCTCAAGGAAGGCCAAATCCTCTCCGACCAGGAATATGCCGACGCGCAGGAGAAATACGACGATGCCTTCAAGGCCGAGATGGGCGCCGAGGCCGTCCGCAAACTTCTCCGCAAACTCGATCTCGACGCGCTGATGGTCGAACTTGAAGAGGAGATGGAAAACACCCGCTCCAAGCAGAACCGCAAGAAGATTGCGAAGCGCATGAAAGTCGTCGAAGGCTTCCGTGCGTCGCAGTCGAAGCCCGAGTGGATGATTCTCGACGTTCTGCCGGTCATTCCGCCCGAACTCCGTCCGCTCGTTCCGTTGGAAGGCGGCAAGTTCGCGACGAGCGACCTGAACGACCTCTACCGCCGCGTCATCAACCGCAACAACCGTCTGCGCAACCTGCTCGCGCTCAAGACGCCGGATGTCATCATCCGCAACGAGAAACGCATGCTGCAGGAGGCGGTGGACGCGGTGTTCGACAACGGTCGTCACGGCCGCGCCGTCACGGGTCCCGGCAACCGCCCGCTCAAATCCCTTTCGGAGATCCTGAAGGGCAAGACGGGCCGCTTCCGCCAGAACCTGCTCGGCAAGCGCGTGGACTACTCCGGCCGTTCCGTGATTGTCGTCGGGCCTGAACTGAAGTTCCCGCAGTGCGGCATTCCGAAGGAGATGGCCCTCCGCCTCTTCGAGCCGTTCATCATCCGCCGCCTGAAAGAACTCGGCATCTGCCACACGGTTCGTACGGCGCGAAAGATGATTGAGCGTCACGACGAACAGGTGTGGGATATTCTCGAAGAGGTCACGAAGGATAAGACGGTCTTCCTGAACCGCGCTCCGACGCTTCACCGCCTGTCGATTCAGTCGTTCGAGCCAGTTCTCGTCGAAGGCAAGGCGATTCGTCTGCACCCGATGGTCTGCACCCCGTTCAACGCCGACTTCGACGGCGACCAGATGGCCGTGCACGTGCCGCTCTCGATTGAGGCGCAGATGGAATCGAAACTCATGATGCTCGCATCGACTTCGATCTTCTCGCCGGCCTCCGGCAAGTCCGTCATGACGCCGACGCAGGATGTCTGCCTTGGCCTCTACTTCCTGACGGTTCCCTCGCAACAGGATAAACTCGCGGGCAAAATCGCCGGAAAGACGGACTGCTCGACTGAGCACCTTCCGCTCTTCAACGACATTGCCGACGTCGAACTCGGCATTGCCGAGGGTGCAATCGACTACCACACGCGCATTCGTCTGCGCAACCCCGATTATGGCACGACGGGTCGTCCGCACGGCGTGACGGATCGTCGCACGATTGAGACGACGGCGGGTCGCGTGATCTTCAACAACGTGTGGCCGAAGGAGATGGGCTTCTGGAACGACAAGTGCTCGAAGTCCACGATTGGCAACCTGATCCTCGACTGCCACAAGGTGGCCGGGCACGACGTCACCGTCGCGGCGATTGACAACCTTAAGGCGCTCGGCTACAAGTTCGCCACGGTTTCCGGCGCGTCCATGGGTCTGAAGGATATGATTCGTCCGGCCGACAAGGATGCCGAAATCGCCAAGGCGCGCGCCGAGGCCGAGAAGGTTCAGCAGCAGTTCCAGCAGGGTATCATCACGGACGGCGAACGCCACAACAAAATCGTTGACATCTGGTCGGCGACGACCGAGAAGGTCGGCGACGACCTCTACAAGACGATTGACCGCAACGTCACGCCTGAGTGCAAGAACCCGACCGAACTCAACCCGGTCTACATGTTCGTCGATTCGAAGGCGCGTGGTTCGAAGCTCCAGATTCGTCAGCTCGCCGGTATGCGCGGCCTGATGGCGAACCCGTCCGGCGACATCATCGAACGCCCGATTACCGCGTCCTTCCGCGAAGGCCTCTCGGTTCTCGAATACTTCATTTCGTCGCACGGCGCCCGCAAGGGTCTTGCGGATACGGCGTTGAAGACGGCTGACGCGGGCTACCTGACCCGTAAGCTCGTCGACGTCTCGCAGGATGTCATCATCACGCAGGAAGACTGCAACACGGTGAACGGCATCGAGGTCGAGGCCATCGTCGAGGGTGACGAAGTCAAGGTTTCACTCGGCGACCGTGTGCTCGGTCGGACGGCTCTCTACGAGATCCGCGACCCGAAGACGAACGATGTGATTGTCCCGGCGAACGAGATTATTGACGAGGCCGCCTGCAGCCGCATCAACAAGTGCGGAATTGAGAAGATCTGGATTCGTTCGGGTCTGACCTGCGATTCCGAACACGGCATGTGCGCGAAGTGCTACGGACGCGACCTTTCGACCGGCAAGCAGGTTGAGATTGGCACGGCGGTCGGCATCATCGCCGCGCAGTCCATCGGCGAACCCGGCACCCAGCTCACGATGCGCACGTTCCACATCGGCGGCACGGCTTCGGCGACGGCGAAGGTCCCAGAAATCGTCCTCAAGAACGATGGTATCGCCAAGTTCGTTGACGTTCGTATGGTGCGCAATGACGAGGGTCAGGAAGTCGTCCTCAACAAGAACGGCACGCTTGAGATCTTCTCGAAGAACGGCAACAAACTCGATACCTACCAGTTGCAGATGGGTTCGGTGCTCTTCGTTGAGGACGGGGCGACGGTCAAGAAGGGACAGAAGGTTGCGACGTGGGACCCCCACTCCGTGCCTGTTCTTTCGGAAGCCGCCGGCACGATTCAATTCGTGGACTTCGAGGAAGACGTCAGCGTCAAGACCGAAACCGACCGCGTCAGCGGTGCAAAGACGCTCGTCGTGCTCGACACACGCGAATCGAACCTGCATCCGCGCATTGAGATTCGCGGCATCGGCAAGGACGGCAAGGCGAACGCCATGCTTGACTCGCACGACATTCCGACCGGCGCCATTGTCATGGTGCGCGACGGCATGAAGGCGACGCCCGGCATGTTGCTCGCGAAGACGCCGCGTGAGGCCGCGAAGACCCGCGACATTACGGGCGGTCTGCCGCGCGTGGCGGAGCTCTTCGAGGCTCGCCAACCCAAGGACGCGGCGGAAATCGCGAAGATTGAAGGCGTGATTGACTTCGGCGACAATGTGCGTGGCAAGCGCTGCGTGAAGGTTGTCGATAATGTCACGGGTCTCGTTGAGGAACATCTCATTCCGATGGGCAAGCAGATCGTCGTCTTCAAGGGCGACAGGGTCAAGAAGGGCCAGCAGTTGACCGAAGGCCCGGTGATTCCGCAGGAAATCCTCGAGGTTTCCGGTCCGCAGGAACTTGAGAAGTATCTCGTCAACGAAGTTCAGCAGGTCTATCGTCTGCAGGGCGTGGAAATCAACGATAAGCACATCGAGATTATCGTTCGCCAGATGCTCCGCAAGGTTCGCATTACGAACCCCGGCGACACGGACTTCCTGTGGGGCGAGCAGGTTACGCGGCAGACGTTCCTGCGCGTCAACGAGGAGATGATGAACGAGGGTCGGCGGCCGGCCGAAGCCCAGCCCGCGTTGCTCGGCATTACAAAGGCCGCGCTCGAGACGGATTCCTTCATCTCGGCGGCCTCCTTCCAGGATACGACGCGCGTTCTGACCGAGGCGGCTACAATGGGTCGCGTTGACGAACTGCGCGGCTTCAAGGAGAACGTCATCCTCGGCCACCTCATCCCCGGCGGCACGGGCTTCCCGCTCCACCGCTACCTCAAGCTCGTGCCGCTTTGCGAGACCATTTCCGACGATGAAATGGATAAGCTCCGCGAAGAGCAGCGCAAGCACCACGAGGAACTCTACGGTATCCCGACTTCGGGTATTCCGGGCGAGGAGGACGATGAGGAAGACGACCTCCAGATGCCGCTCGTCGCCGATACCGACGATACCTCGGCGGACAGCCCCGACGTGCAGATGGCGGACGAAGTCGTTTCGTCGTCCGACGACGGTGCGTCGGACGACCTTCTCAGCTAACCCGAACGGGCAGTTGCAACACCACCGAACGCGGACGGGGCTTATCCCCCGTCCGCGTTTCTTTTCGCGTCGGTTGCCGCAAGCCTACGAGAGGAGTTCGGCGAGGTCGTCGGTCGTGAGTTTTTCAACGATTGCCGCGTCGGTCGTCGTGACGGTCGCCGCGATGAGCGCCTGCTTGCGCCGTTGCAGGGCGAGAACCTTTTCCTCGATTGAACCCGCCGCGATGAGTTTGACAACGTAGACCTTCTTCTTTTGCCCGATTCGGTGTGCGCGGTCCGTCGCCTGATCTTCGACGGCAGGATTCCACCACGGGTCGTAGTGCATCACCATGTCTGCACCCGTCAGGTTCAAGCCCGTGCCGCCCGCCATGAGCGAGATGAGGAATACGGGAATCGCGGGCGTTCGGTTGAAGCGGTTGCATTCGCCGATGCGGTCTTTCGTGGAACCGTCGAGATAGCAGTAGGATATGCCTTCCTTTTCGAGTTCCTTTCGTAGAACATCGAGTTGCGAAACGAACTGCGAGAAGACGAGCACGCGGTGGCCGCCGTCGATGGCTTCGTCGAGTTGCTCCAGAAACGCCTCCACCTTGCCACGCGAGGCGATTCGCCGCAACTTCATGAGCAGGGCGAGCATCTCGAACTTCGTCTTCGCGCCGCGCCGGCCCTTCTGCAGGACGGCGTTGTATTCGCGCTGGGTCTCCTCGGGCATCGGACAATACGAAACCTTCAGGAGTTTGTCGGGCAGGTCTTTCGCGACCGTCTTCTTCAGGCGACGCAGGATGAACGGGTGCAGTTTGCGCTTGAGCCGCGCCTGTGCCGCGCCACCGCCGTCGCCGCCGTCGGCAATCGGAATCTCGTAGCCGACCTTGAACGTCTCGTAGTCGCCGAGGTAGTTCGGCATGAGGAAGTCGAAGATTGACCAGACGTCCGTGACGGAGTTCTCAATCGGCGTACCCGTGAGGACGAGCCGCTGGTCGGCGTGGAGGTTCTTCGCCGCACGGGCGTTGCGCGTCCGTCGGTTCTTGATGTGCTGGGCTTCGTCCAGCACGACGACGGCGAAGTCCTGTTCAAGATACGCCGCCTCGAAGTCGCGCTGAAGGAGCGCGTATGACGTGATGACGAGATCCGCCGCGCCGATGCGACGGAAATTGTCGGCGCGGTCGGCGCCGGAAATGACGAGCGTTTTAATCCAGGGCGTGAACTTCGCCGCCTCCGCCTCCCAGTTCCGCACGAGCGATGTCGGGCAGACGATGAGGGAGGGTTTGTTCGCCGAGGCCTTTCGCGCACGCGGAAGCGAAAGCCACGCGAGAGTCTGCAGCGTCTTGCCGAGCCCCATCTCGTCCGCCAGAAGCCCGCACAGCCCCGCGTTCTCAAGGAAGCGCATCCAGTACACGCCCTGCTTCTGGTAGGGGCGCAATACGCGGTCGAGTGGGCCGAGCGCCACCGGCTCGAACCTGGCGTTGCCCTCGCGGTTGCGTTCGGCGGCGACCTCGCGCCAGTTTTTCGCGGCGGAATCATCAAGGTCAATGCTGTCGAGGAGATCAAGCGAGGCCTTCACGTAGGGGGCGTGGACGCCGCTCACGCGAAACCACCCGTCCGCCGCGCCGCTTCCACGTGCCGCACAGTCGCGGAAGATGCCGTGCATCTCCTCGATGGCGGAGTTGTCGAGCAACGTGACGTGTCCGTTTTTGAGAATGTAGCCATCGCCCCGGTTGAGGGCGGCCTGAATCTCCACGGGCGAAATGTCCGCACCCATCGCGTCGAATTCGTAGGCGACGTCGAACGCGCCGCCCGGTGCATCGCGTATCTTCACCACTGGCACGACGGACGGCATCGTGTCCGTCAGGTTCATCAGCCTGTCCGAGAGTTCCACGCGCCACCCCTTGCGCCGCAGGCGCGGCAAACCCGCACCAAGGAAGTTCAGCACCTTCTGCGGGTCGGTGAGGTAGTATTTCACGTCGCCCTCGCGGTAGCCCGGCTCGAAGCCGAACGTCTCCACGAGTTTGGCCGCCGCCTTCTCGTCGGGAAGCGAACGGGTGCGCCGAACGAGCGGGTCGTCCGCGTCGGGAAGCCACACGATCCGTTCGCCCTGCATCGAACAGGCGGGGAACTCGACTTCACCGTAATGCGCGTCAAGTTCAATGGAAAGGCTTGCTCGCGATCCCGAGACGAGCGCGGAGAACTTCGGCACCATCGGCACGGGAATGAACTCCTCGTCCGGCGCGGCGCTTTCGCCTTTTTCCGCCGAATCGGGCGTTTCCTCCTCCATGTCGTCCATCTCCTGCACCATCACGGCAATGCCGAGCGCGACGACGTGGGGGCAGATCTGCCCGTAGCGCTGGTTCGCCGCGCACGGGCAGGCGGACTTGATTCGTCCGCCGGGTTCGAGGTGGAGGGTGACGGGCATTTCCCATCCGTCGGGCTGTTCGATTCTGCCGCGGATTTCAAGTTTGTCGTCGTCATACTCGGCCTTCGCCACGTCGCCGGAATTGACGAGTGCGAGCGCCTGGTTGAATACCTCAACGCCGCCCCACTGGACGAGTTCTTCCTTCGTTATGCCACTTTTGACCATCGCGGTGAATAGTATACCATATCCCTCAGCATTCCCAGCAGCCGCCGACGAGGTTCTGCGCGAGAATCTCAAGCTCGATATCCTCGCGGTGAATGGCGGCAAGCGTCTCCCGCATGGCGGCTTCGGCAAGATGCGGCGCATTGCACTCCTCCGACAGGTGCGCCAGACTCAACTTCTTCAGGCGCGGTGAAGCGAACTTCCGTACGAGTTCACACGCCTGGTCGTTCGAAAGGTGTCCGCGTGGCCCCCAAATGCGCCGCTTCAGTTCCTCCGGACGGCTGCTCGCCCTGAGCATAACGGGGTCGTGGTTCGATTCGAGCGTCGCCACGTCCGCCTCGGCGAGATGGATGCCCACGGAATCGAGCGGCGTCCCGATGTCCGTTCCGTGAAAATACGTCCTGCCGTCCGCCCGCACGAGATAGCCGACCGGATCGGAGGTGTCGTGCGGAATTGAGAACGGCGAAATCTCGAACGGGCCGACGGCAAAGGACTGCCCGTTCTCAAATGGAGTGAAGGCCTCCTCCGCCATTTTGCACCGCCACGCGATGGATTCCGCCGTCATCAGGTTCGCGAAAAGCGGCACGTCCGGGAAGTTCTTGTGGAAGAACGGCAGGCCCTTCACGTGGTCGTCGTGGCTGTGAGTGACGACGATGGCGCAGATTCGGTCGGGCGAAAGTCCTGCCTCGGCGCACCTCAGCCTCAGGTTCTTCAGGCACAGCCCGCAGTCAATCAGCAGGATGGAATCGCCGCTGCAGACGCAGTAGGCATTGCCCTTCGAGCCGCTTGCAAGGGAGATTATCTTCAATTTTCGCTTCCCGTCCGCTTACGCACGAATCTTGATGACGAGTTTCTTTCGCCGCGTCGGTTCGCCCAGCGTCAGGCAGGGCGCATGCGCACCGCTCCCCGGCATGAAAATCGCATACTCGCCCGGCACGAGCGTCAGCGGCCGCGTCGATTCCTGGCCAAGGGCGACATCCTTCTCCGTGTCAAACGGGCCGAGTTCACGCCCCGCGAGGTCGAGCAGTCCGTATGTCTCCGGCCCGTCGAGCGGAGACTGGATGTCGATGAAGGCCTTGTGGACCTCCGTCCTCTGGCTCGCGCCGAACGGCATCAGGTCAACTTCGCTCACGGTCGCCCAGCAGTCGTCCCCGTCAATTTCGTGTCGTCCGACGGGAAGCGCCGCGAGATCCGGCCGGCGCAGAAACGCGAACGCCTTCGCAAAGTGAGGATGCAACCCCTCCCGGAGAGCCGAATCGGCTATCCGCCCCTTCAGAAACGGCGATGACGGCAGAACACACCGCGTCTCGTGATATTCGGCGCAACTCGCCTCGGTCTCCCAGACCTTCACGGCCGAGACTTCGGGAATCCGCTTGCGGAGTTCGCCGTAGAAATACGCCGCGAGGTTCTCCGCCGTCGACCGAAACGGCAGGGACACCGTGCGCATGCCGTGCTTCTCAACGACCGCAGCAATCTCGCGTTCGCCCTCGGATGTCGCATTGAAGATGAAGGCGTGGTCAAAACGTGCGCAAATCAACTCTTCGGCGATGGTTTTGAGATCTTTGAAGTCAATGACCATGTCCCCTTTGCGCCCTTCGGACTGGGTGACTGAGACGGCGACGCGGTAAGTATGCCCGTGTAGGTTCTTGCACAGCCCCCGATGATTGGTGAGGATGTGCGCAGCGTCGAACTTCACGGTCTTTGTGACGGTAATCATGCGAGTTATTATACCACAAAACGGCGAATGCGTGGCATCCTTCTGCCGTGAAAACTTCGCCCGCCGAGGAGTGCCGCTTCCGCCCCTTCCGAAGCGCGGCGGACTGCACCCGGGTGTAGACCCCTTCTGCACCCGGGTGCAGACACCCTTTGCACCCGGGTGTAGACACCCTCTGCACCCGGGTGTAGACCCCTTCTGCACCCGGGTGTAGACACCCTCTGCACCCGGGTGCAGATACCCTTTGCACCCGGGTGCAGTTCGCAAGGGAATGTAAGGCGATTGAAAATGGGCAAACTCAAGAAACTTCGGCATTCAAAATATGGTATAATGTGCGCCATTGAAAGGTAAGGATCTTTGAAATGACGGTGACACGCAGACAGGCCCGTGAATGGGCGATTCAGATGTTGACTTCAGCGGACTTGAACCCTCCTCTTTCGGCGGAGGGCAAGATTCTGGAGGACTTGACGGCCTTCATGTCCGAGTTCTGGGATCAAGTGGCTTCGCTTGACTTGGCGGATGATTCGGTCAAGAAGATTCCCACCAAGTACAAGGTCTTTGCCGAAGAGCGTGTCACCGGGGTTTTGCACAATCTCGATGAGATTGACAGCATTCTTGCAAAGATTCTCGACAACTGGGACCTCTACCGCCTCGGAACCGTTGAACGGGCTGTGTTGCGTATGGGCATTTGGGAGATGAAGTATACGGATGTGCCGCGAGCCGTCGTCATCAACGAGGCAATCGACATCGTGAACTGGTTTTCCGCGCCGGTTGCCCGAAAGATAGTCAACGGCGTTCTGGATAAATACGCAAAGTCGCTGGATGCGGCAAGTACGGACGAACCGAGGTCGTAAGTGCTTTCGCCGCTGGAGATTCGGTGCATGGAAGCCGCCCTTCGCGAAGCGGAGAGGGGGTGCGGGCATACGCGCCCGAATCCGCCCGTCGGGTCGGTCGTCCTGAAGGGCGATCGAATCATCGGCAAGGGCCACCACCGCAAATGTGGCGGCGACCATGCCGAAGTTGCCGCGCTGAAAGACTGCCGCGAATCGCCGGCGGGGGGGACGGTCTTTGTGACGCTCGAACCCTGCTCGAAGCCCGGACGGGTGGGCGCGTGCACGGCGGCGCTTGTCGCGGCGGGCGTGAAGCGCGTTGAATGGGCCGTCCCCGACCCGAATCCGAAGAATCGCGGCAAGGCGGCACGGATCTTGCGCCGGGCCGGCATCGCGACGGCCTGCTGGCAGACGGATTGTCGCAAGGACGCGGCGGACGTCGTCGAACGGGCGCAACGGCTGGTCGCACCGTTCGCGAAGCACGTTCGCACGGGGCTTCCGTTTGTGACGGTGAAACTTGCAATGTCCCTTGACGGCAAGATTTGCGACAACGAGGGCCGTTCGCGGTGGATTTCCGGCCCGGAAGCCCGCGCCTGGACAGGGACGTGGCGCGGACGCGTCGATTGCATGCTGGTCGGGGCCGAGACAATCCGCCGCGACAATCCGAGCCTCCTCTGCCATGTGCGGCGAAACGACGACCTCTTCCGCGCCGTCGTCACACGGACTGGACGGCTGCCGAAGTCGGCGCAGATATTCACGGATGACGCGAAGGACCGTACGCTCGTCTACCGCGTCGGCGGCGGAAAGTTCCGCGACCTGACGGACGTCATGGCGGATCTCGGTGCGCGGGGATTCCTGCACGTCTTCTGCGAGGGCGGCCTCAACCTCGCCCGGTCGCTCGCGGCGGAAGGGCTGGTGGACGAGTGGATAACGGTTCTTTCCCCGCTGGTCATCGGCGAAAAGCCGCTGAAAAGTGCCGCGCACTTCGGGTGCGTTGAATGCGTCGGGGTGAAAAGCGGCGTTGACTTCATCGGGAGGAGCGTATGTTTACGGGATTGATCCAGAAGACGGGCACGGTTCGCCGCGTGAGCCGTGGCACGGGGCTTGTCGTCGAGATTGCCTTCGAGCCGTGGGCGCGACCGCTCGAAGAGGGCGAGTCCGTCGCCGTGAACGGGGTCTGCCTGACGGTTGCACGGTGCGACAGTTCCCGCTTTACGGCGAACGTCCTGCGCGAAACTGAAGCCCGCACGGGACTTGGCGAAATCGCGCCGGGGACAAGGGTCAACCTCGAACGCGCCCTTCGCGCGGGCGAACCGATGGGCGGACACATCGTGCAGGGACACGTGGACGGGCGCGGCACAATCCTCGAACGCATTCGCAAGGGGCGCGACTTCCAGTTGCGCATCAGGTGCGGGCGCGTCCTCGCAGCACAGTCGGTTCTGAAAGGTTCGGTTGCCGTGGACGGCGTGTCGCTGACGATCTCGGCGATTGGCGATGACTGGCTGGGCGTGGACGTGATTCCGACAACGGCAGCGGAAACGACGCTTGGCACGCGCAAGCCCGGCGACAGGGTGAACCTTGAGGGCGATGTCATCGGCAAGTATCTCGCGAAACGTGCGACACCGAAGGGTCTAACCGAGGCGAAACTCGTCGCCGCCGGGTTTATGCAGTGACGAATGCGGGGCTTCACAGGCCCGCATCGTCCATCGGCTTGCCGATCCGTGGCACGGACTCGATCAGGTAGCGCGTGTATTCGTCCTGCGGATTCTTCAGCACGGCCTCACACGTTCCGCTCTCCACGCACCGCCCGCGATTCATCACGATAACGCGGTCGGCGATGTGCTGAACGACCCCGATGTCGTGCGTGATGAAGAGAAGCGAGAGCGAGAACTTGCGCTTCAAGTCCGCCAGCAAGTCCAGAACCTGCGCCCGCACGGAAAGGTCGAGGGCCGAAACGGCCTCGTCGCAAATCAGGATCTCCGGGCGAAGGGCTATTGCACGGGCGATGCAGACGCGCTGACGTTGGCCCCCGGAGAACTCGTGCGGATAGCGGTTGAGGGCAGATTCGTCCATTCCGACTTCGTGCAGAAGTGCTGCGGCATCCGGCTTGGGCGCACCATACGGCACGGTTTCAATCGCCTCGCGCACGGTCTGCCGTGGATTGAGGCTGCCAAGCGGATCCTGAAAGACCATCCCAATTCGCCGCCCGCCGCAGCGGATGACCCCGCCCGTCGGCCTGGTTAGACCCGCAATCGCCCGAGCGATCGTCGACTTCCCGCTTCCCGATTCGCCCACGACGCCCAGCGTTTCGCCGCGCCGCAGAACGAAACTCACGTCATCGACGGCCTTCACGTATCCCGAAATCCGCGAGAAGATTCCCCTTCGGATTGGAAACCAGACCTTCAGGCGTTCGACTTCAAGTATGTCAGCCCTTGAAACCATCGAGTACCGTCTGCCTGATTTTCTTCGACATCTTCGGGTAGTCGAGCGTAAAGTGAAGCCCGCGCGACTCGTGGCGCAACTGGGCGCTCTTGATAATCAGTTCGGCGCAGACCGCCAGATTGCGCAGTTCGAGCGTATCGGGCGTGACGAGATAGCGGAAGTAGTAGTCGTGGATTTCGCGGCGAATCATACGGATGCGATGCGCGGCACGGGCGAGGCGCTTGTTCGTCCGGACGATGCCGACGTAGTCCCACATCAGGCGGCGAATCTCGTCCCACATGTGGGCGACGAGCACCGCTTCGTCGGGCGGCACGGCGTTGCCGATTTTCCACGCGGGGATTGTCGGCGGCCGGCGGGCGAACTTCTCGGGATGCGGGCCGAGCCGCGCCGCCGTGAGCCGTGCGCAAACGAGAGCCTCCATCAGCGAGTTGGAAGCGAGGCGGTTCGCACCGTGCAACCCCGTCGAGGCGCATTCGCCGACGGCCGAAAGCCCCGCAATCGAGGTGCGCCCGTCCGTCGTCGCCTGAATGCCGCCGCATGTGTAGTGCGCCGCCGGCACGATGGGAATCAAGTCCTTCGCCATGTCAATGCCGAACTCCATGCACTTCATGTAGATGTTGGGGAAGCGCGTCTGCAGATACTTGCGGCCCTTGCGGCGAATGTCGAGGAACATGCAGTCGTCGCCCGTGCGCTTCATCTCGCTGTCAATCGACCGCGCCACGATGTCGCGTGGCGCAAGCGACCCGCGTGGATCGTATTTCTGCATGAACTCGCGCCCGTGCCGATCCACGAGTACCGCCCCTTCGCCGCGCACCGCCTCGGAGATGAGAAAGCGCTTCGCCTGCGGATGGTAGAGGCACGTCGGGTGGAACTGGATGAACTCCATGTTCTCAATCCGCGCCCCGGCCCGCCACGCGAGCGCAATGCCGTCGCCCGTTGCCGTGTCGGGATTGCAGGTGTAGAGGTAGACCTTGCCGCAACCGCCCGTCGCGAGAATCGTGTTCGGCGAACGGATTGCGTAGATTTCGCCCGTCGGCTTGTTCAGCACGTACGCGCCGACGCACCGGTTCTCGCCCTTGAGTCCGAGCCGCTTCGTCATGATGAGGTCGATGACAATCGTCTCCTCGTGAATGTCGATTTCGGGATGCTTGCGCACCGTGCGAATCATGGCCTTCTCGCACTTTTCGCCCGTAATGTCACCCGCATGGAAAATTCGCCGCGCACTGTGGCCGCCTTCGCGCGTCAAGTCCCATGAGCCGTCCTTCTTCTTCGCGAACTTCACGCCGCAGTCGATCAGGTCGCGGATGCCCTCCGGCGCGTGTTCGCAAATCTCGTGCACGACCTCGCGCTTGCCAAGCCATGCGCCGGCAATCATCGTATCGCGGGCGTGATGGTCGAACGTATCCTCGGGATCCATCACGCAGCAGATGCCGCCCTGGGCGAAGTTGGTGTTGCAGTCGGCGAGTTTGCCCTTCGTCGCCACGACCGTTCGCCCGTAGGCGGAAAGGTGAAGCGCACTCATGAGACCGGCCATGCCGGAGCCGACGATGAAATAGTCGCAGTCGATTGTCTTCATTCTTCGTTTCCCTTCCTATGCCATGCGGCGCGTGACCGCCATTGAGAGCGAAACGGCGAGAAAGACGAGCGCCGCGCCGCCCAGAAGGAACGGTACGAAATGCTCCGCCCAGCGGTCGTAGGCATCCGCCTCCAGCGTCGTCGTCTCCAGTTGGTCGATTTCCTCAAGGGCCTTCTCCAACGAGTCGCGGTCGTTCACGGGGAAGTAAGTTCCGCCGGTCACGGACGCAATGGACTTCAACTGCCCTTCGTCAAACTCCGTATCCGAATATCCGATCCTCTCGCGCCCGAAGATGTCGCGGGTGAAGAACGGCGTCCGCCGCGACTTCGTGCCAACGCCGATGGCGTAGACCTTCACGCCCAGTTTCTTCGCCGCCTGCGCCGCCTCGTCGGGCGACACCGCACCCGTGTTGGACATCCCGTCCGAAAGGAGAATCACGACCTTCGACTTCGGCTTCGCATCCTTCAGCCGGGCGAGAGCCGTCGCAAGCCCGTCCCCGATGGCCGTCATCTGCTCTTCCTTTGAAATCGGGCGGCCCTGGTCGTCGAAGGCGAGGGAGGGGACTTCCACGCCCTTCAACACGTTCAGCAAGGCCTGATGGTCCGCCGTCAGTGGCGAGCGCGTCGCGGCATATCCGCCGAAGGTGACGAGCCCGATCAGGTCGTCCGGACGCTTCTCCACGAACTCGGCGAAGAGCCGTTTCACGATGGCGAGGCGCGTCGTCGAGCGCGTGAACCGTTCGCCAAGCGGCGTGAGGTCGAGGGCTTCCATCGTGCCGGAGACGTCAACCGTCATCACAATGGCAATGGCATCGACCGAACGCTTCTCACGGGCGAGTGGCGAACGCGGCCGCGCCGCCGCCACCACGAGCAGCGCAAGCCCCGCAATGAGGACATATGGCATAAGCGCGGCGACTTTCGCCCGCCACCCTGCCGCCTTCGCCGGCAGTCGCGCAATCGCGGAAAAGCGGATGCCCGAACGGCAACCCCGCCGCAAAAGCCGCCATGCGGCAAAACCGAGCGGAAGCCCCAGAAGGAGCATCCACGGACTTGCAAAACTCAGCGCACTCGCCACCATCGTCCGTCCCGACTACCGGCTGAGAATCTCCTCGCGCACGTTCTTCGGCGCGATCTCGAACTTGTCCGGCTCCATCGAATAGGAAGCACGTCCCCGCGTAAGCGAACGGATTGCCGTCGAATAGCCGAACATCTGCGCCATCGGCACGTGGGCGTGGATAATCTGCAAATCGCCGCGCATATCCATGTCGAGCACGTTGCCGCGCCGTGCACTGAGGTCGCCGAGCACTTCGCCCACGGATTCGGGCGGTGTCGTGATCTCAAGTCGCATGATCGGCTCAAGGAACTCGGCCTTCGCCCCTTCCGCCGCCTCGCGAAAGCCCATCATCGCGGCACTCCTGAACGCCACTTCGTCCGACACCTCGGGATCGACGATCGTCGCCGACGTGCCTTCGACCCTCAAGTCCGTCATCGGGTAGCGGGCGAGAACGCCCGTCATCACGCCGTCAAGCAACCCCTGCTCCACACATTCCTGCAGATGGCGGTCGGGGACGAGGTTCTTAAAGTCACGCGAGAGTTCGATTTCGCGCCCCTTGCCGCGTTCAAGCGGTGAAAGCGCAATCGTCAGGCTCACGGCATGGCGCTTGCCGCCGAGTTCGCGGTCGAACAAGAACTCCTTCGTCACGGGCGCGGTGATTGTCTCGAGATAACTCACCATCGGCTTGCCTACGTTCGCCGCGCATTTGAACTCGCGCTTCAGGCGGTCCACGAGAATCTCCAGGTGAAGTTCGCCCATGCCCGAAAGAATCGTCTGCCCCGTTTCGTCGTCCTCCCTGAACTGGCAGGTCGGGTCTTCCGCCGCGAGGGCCTTCATCGATTCGACAAGTTTATCCTTGTCGGCGGAACTCTTCGGCTCAATCGCAAGGAACATCACGGGCTGCGGCGCGACAATGCGCTCAAGGTAGCACGGCTTCATCTCCGCGCAAAGCGTGTCGCCCGTCGTGCACTCCTTCAGCCCGACGACCGCGCCGATGTCGCCCGCATGGAGTTCATCGACCTCAATCTGGTGGTCGGCGAAAAGCCGCACGATCTTCATGATGCGCTCACGTTTCTTCGTGCGCGGATTGTAGGCGTTCGCACCCTTCTTGAGAATGCCGCCGTAGACGCGCACGAAGAAGAGCCTCCCAACATACGGGTCTGTCGCAATCTTGAAAACGAGCGCCGTCAGCAGTTCGCCGTCGTCCTGCCGCCGCGTCACCTTTTCGCCGCTCTTGAGATCCGTCGCCGTCACGGGCGGACGATCCTCCGGGGAGGGCAGGTAGCGGCAAATCGCATCCAGCAGCGGTTGGACGCCCTTGTCGCGCAGCGAAGTTCCGCACAGAACCGGCACGAACTTGCCCGCCACGACGAGCCGGCGGATTGCCGGTATCAGTTCATCCTTCGTGAGGTCGCCTTTCTCAAGGTAGGCTTCCATCACGCCCTCGTCGAGATCCGCAACCTTCTCGACGAGTTCGACGCGGGCGAGTTCCGCCTCTTCCTTCAGTTCCGCCGGGATGTCCCCGACCGTGAATGTCTTGCCTTCCGAAGCCTCGTCATAGACGATTCCCTTCATCTCAAGAAGGTCAACCACGCCCTTGAACGCCTCCTCGCGCCCGATTGGCAGTTCCACCGGACACGCGGTCGCGCGGAGTTTCGTCCTGAGTTCCTCCACGACGCGCCCGAAGTCGGCCCCCATGCGATCCATCTTGTTGATGAATGCGAGACGCGGCACGTTGTAGCGGTCGGCCTGCCGCCACACCGTCTCGGACTGGGGCTGGACGCCGCCCACCGCGCAGAACACGCACACCGCCCCGTCAAGCACCCGGAGCGACCGCTCAACCTCCATCGTGAAGTCCACGTGTCCGGGCGTATCAATGATGTTGATCGAATGCCCCTTCCATTCGCAGGAAATCGCCGCGGACTGAATCGTGATGCCGCGTTCGCGCTCCTGCACCATGAAGTCGGTCGTCGTGTTGCCGTCGTGCACGTCGCCGTGCCGGTGAATCTTGCCCGTGTAGAAAAGGATGCGTTCGGTCGTCGTCGTCTTGCCAGCGTCAATGTGCGCGACGATGCCGATGTTGCGTACGTTCTTTAGGTCTGTGCTCATTTGGCAAATATTATACCATAGCCCGCCCAAACCGTCACCGCGAAATTCGCCACTCGCGGACTGCGAGGATGTACGCGATAAACGAATGCGGCAAAATTGCGTTGTGGAAAGAAAAAGGGGACTGCCCTTGCAAAAAGCTCATAAAAGCAAGAGCCAGTCCCCGGGGGAGAGAATAATTCAAATTGACGCCATATCAGGGGATTACTTGGCCTTCGGGGCTTCCTTCACCTCGGCGGCGGCCTCGTCGCCGCTCGCGCCCATCGAGACTTCACGCCCGCGGACATCGACCAAACGCGTGGTGACGAAAATCAGCAGATTGCGCTTCGTCGTCTGTTCGGCATGGCTGCGGAAGAGACGCCCGATGAAGGGAAGGTCGCCGAGGAACGGAATCTTGTCGTCCATCGCCTTGCGCGCCTCGGTGATGAGACCGCCCATCACAATCGTCGCACCCGGATAGATCGAAACCGACGAATCGACCGACCGTACATGGAAGAACGGCTGTTCCATCGGCGCGTCGTAGTAGGTGATGTTTTCCTTGCCAGTCAGGTTGCTCATGGCCGAGGTCGCAGAATCCATCAACTGTTCCGTGAAGGCCGCCTTCGCGGTATCGGTCAGTGTCGCACCAATCGTCGTCAGTGCCGCACTCAGACCCGTGAAGATGTCGCCAATGCCCTCGAAACTCTGCATCGAACTGTTGCCTGTGAACGGGATGCGCATACCGTAGTTCTTCCACGTCGGCTCATCGACAACCTGCGTGTTGAGCTTGAGGTCGATCAGGTTGCCGTCGTCCGTCAGCGTCGGGGTGACGTCAAGAATGACACCGACTTCACGAGTGACGAAACTTTGCGGCTCGACGACGGCGAGAATCGCGCTCTGCCCGCCGCTGCTGTTGCCCGAACTCGAAGAGGAACTGGACTGCAACTGCACGTCGTAGTCAGTCGGGTAGATGTATTCGGTGACGACCTTGATGACGGCCTCTTCGCCCGGGCGCGTGAGCACCTTCGGCGCGGAGAGAAGGTCGGTATCGCTCCGCTGGGAGAGCATGTGGAGAATCATCGAAAGATCCGCGCTGCCGAGGAAGGCGTTCATCCGCATGAACTGATCGTTCGTGGAGTTCTCGCTTCCCGAAATGTGGTTGCCGACCGTCGAGAGATAGCGGTTGCCGTTGCCGTAATCCGACGAAGTGCCGCCAAAGGCGTTGATGCCGATGTTGCTCTTCGTCGAGCCCCGTCCGCGCGTCCAATCTGCATTCTGGCTGCGCGAATAGTAGGTCGATTCGCTCTTCGAGACAATCGAATCAAGTGTCTTCGTCGTCGTGCCGCCCGTCGTCCCCGTCACCGGGGCCGTCTCGGACGAATAGGTGGTCGAGCCGCTGCTCGTTCCCCACGCGCCGTCCTTTACGCCGAGCCATTTGCCGAGACTGCCGGTGTTGAGGCTGTAGTCGCTGTTGAGAATCCACTCGAAACCAAGAGAGTTCAAATCCTCCTGACAGACCTCGACGAAGCGGGCCTCAATCTCAATGAGCTTCTGGTCAACGTTGAGTTCGGTCAGGGCCTTCTCGAGTTCGGCAAGGTTCTCGTAGGTGTTCTTGACGCGGAGTTTGCCCAAGGTCTTGATGTAGAGAATCGAACTGCCCTCCGGCCACTGAACGCCCATCAAGGAGAAGAACTCCTTCCAGTCGCGTTCCTGATTCTCCTCGCCCTCGTCGCGACGAGAGGAGTTGTTGCTGCCGAAACTGCTCGTCGTCTTCAGTTCCTTGATGTCGGAAGTCGCGCTGCCGATACGCTCAAGGAAGGCCGCGACGACGGGATAACTGCGCGTGACCATCTCGTCCGTGGACATGTTCTTCTGCATGACCATAACGATCGGTCCCTGCACCTTGAACTTGTAGTCCACCGATTCGCAAACGAGTTTCAACGCATCGTAGAAGGTGATGTTGCTCGCGGTAATCATCGGGATCACGGGGATGCCCGACTGGCCGGACTGAGAATCTTCCTCGGCGTCGGAGCCGAAGCCCGAATCGTCCGTCGTGGTTTCGGCGGCTTTCGTGCGCAGCGTTTCTGGAGTTTTCAGAACGAAGTTGAAGCCGCGCTGGTCAAGGGGGAGGTCGGGACGGTCGAAGTCCTTCGACGCGCCGCGGAAGTATTCGACCGCGTCAATGATCGTCGCCGGCGGCTTGAAGGAAATCGTCGGCAGACGCATTTCGCGCATCCGCTGGATGATGCTCTGCTCAAGCGAACGTTCGGGGTCGTCGCCAAGACTCTTCTTGACGGTCGTTCCGGCCGCATTCTCAATCTGCCGCGCATTGGGAGCGTAGACGGGTCGCCAGGCCTTCGTGACATCTGCGATGTAACCGTCGCGAGTCGAGTCGAACTCCTGCTTCAGAATCGTCTGGCGCTTCTTCTGAATCGCATTGCGTAGACGAATCGCCTCCTGATTGTACGGGTCGCTCACGAGGACGAGCTCGCACTCGTCAAGAGCCCGATCAATCTCGCGGGTGGACAGCAACTGTTTCGCACGGCGCAGGTGATTGCGAATCTTAACGCGGGCAGCCTTGTACTCCTCCTCGTTGCGGCGGTGCATGATTTCCGAAACATCCGTCTTCTGCGCCGAGGGGTCGCCTTCCTTCAACCAGGCCTCGAGCTGGCGACGGGCCTTCGGGTGGCGCATGTCGATTGCCTGTTCAATCAATTCAATCGCACGGGTACGGCGCCCCGTCTGCTCCTCCAGAAGCGCCGCACGGTAGAGGGCCTCGGCCATTCCCTGTTCGCATTCGCGGCGAAATTTCGCCGAACTCGGACGATCGTTCAAAAGGCGATACGCCAGACGGTAGTGCTTCTCGGCATCCACATATTCCTTCGCTTCCATACACTGACGCGCTTCAGCGACTTCGCGGCGCGCCTGGGAATCGAATGCCTTGCGGCGAATCTGCTCCATCGCACGGATATCCGCCAGCAGTTCGGCATCCTTCGACTCTTCGGCCGGCGTCTCGGCCTTCGGGGCTTCGGGCTTCGGCTGCTCCTGAACCGATTCGGCGGCTGGTGCTTCCGTTTCGGCGGCGGTCTCCTCGGCCACCGGCTCTTCGGCGGCAGACGCACCCTCAGCCTTCGGCTCTTCGGCCGGAGCAGCGGCCGGATCCTCGGCCTTCGGCTCCGCCGCAGGTTCGGGCGCGGCGGGTTCGACCGCCGGCGCGGGTGCTTCCGGCGCGGCGGGCGCCGCAACTGCGGGCTTCGGGGCTTCGGCCTGTTCGGCCGCCACGTCGCTTTCAAGATCCTTCAGAAGATCGTCAAGATCATCTTGCGCGAACGCAGACGAACCGACGGCCACGAGGGCCACGGTCGCACCGATTGCTGTCAAAGTTTTCAAGTTCGTCATATCAAAACCTATTCCTTCAGTTTTCAGTTGTGTATTATAACCTAATTCCGCTTACGGTTCAAGTGCTTCAAGTTTGCGCGTCTTGCCGCTCTCGACCTGTTCAAGCGTGACGGACGCACCCTTCCCCTTGCCAACAATCGCCCTGACGACGTATTTCTCGCCATAAAGGGAAATTGTGTCGCCGGGCACGACCATGAACTCCTCAACCCGCGTGTTGCGGGTGAAGACGAGTTTCGCCTGAACATCCACCGGCTTGCGCATCACGTCCTTCTGAAGGACGATCTCCTTCTTATCCGACTTGCGCACGATCCGAACGACCGAGATATCCACGGACTTTTCCATACCGGCGCCGCCGCCGCTGATTTTCTGCTTCGCGGTCTTGTGCTCGTATTTCTTCGCGACGAAGCCAGTATCACCAATGTCCGCGCCTTCCAGCACCGAATAGCGGTAGCCAGATGTGCCATAATCGCTCTTCCGCTTCGGGTCGAAGAACTCGAGACGCATGCCGGCCGGCGTCTTCGTCGCATTGCGGAAGTAGAACGGCAGGAACGTCTCCTTCAGCGGCAAGTCAATCTTCAGCGAATCCAGATAGTCGGGGTGGGACTTCGCATCCGTCGGATCCGTGCCCGCCAGATATTCCTCAAGGTTGGTGAAGCCGTCGCCATCCTTGTCGAGGTTCGCATCGCCCGCATCGTCGGGATTCAGTCCGTAGCGCTTTTCCCATTCGTCCGGCATTCCGTCGCCATCCGAATCCAGTGCGACGACCTTCTCCACGGGCTGGGCTTTCCCGCACGCCCAACAGGTCTTCGAGCCGAACGGGATCGGCTTGGTGCAGAAGCGGCAGGCAATGCGCTTTTCCGACGCGAGAAAACTTGCCTCCGCCCCCTTTATTTCTCTGACCAGTGCATTGTTGGAGGAGCGGACGAATCCCGCCGCGATGTTATACTCCCGCAGATCGACGGGCGTCACGCCCTTTCCGTCACGATCCCTGGCATCCAGTTGGCGGACGGCATCCGCCGCCGCCGCATCCGGATCGACACCGAGTTCGCTTGCGAAATAGACGACGGACGCAACGAGCGCAAGAACCGCAACGCCGACGGCCAGCCACTCATAGTGAGCGGCGAAGAAATTACCATTCCTTGACATCATTTTCCCTCCCCCTGCTCATTCTCATTCGGATTCTCGTTTTGCCGCGTACGGAAATCGTAGACGGAGAATGTCATCGACACCTTCAGGAGCGGGGCGTACGCCGGATCCGTCACAAGGCCGCCCGGAACGAGCCCCTTCGGCTGCGTGGCTTCTTCATCCGCCGCTTCGCCGCCCCTGTTTCTGCGGCGCGACGAGCGGCGCGAAGGCGCATTTTCCTTCTTCGTATCCCCGCTCAGCAAATCCGCAAGCGAATCCTCTTCGCGGGTGAAACTCATCTCGTCCACCACGATGAAGCGGCGCGAGGAAACGATGGCGTTGACGGCGTTGACGAGCCCCTGCGGTTTCGCACGGAAGACGACGGTGAAGGCCGAAACGAGCGGGGCCTTCGCGGCGGCCTCCGCCTCGGCTTTCGCATTCCGCCGTTTCTTCGCCTTGCGCGAAGCATTCGCATCCGGCTCCGCCGGGGCGGCGACCTTCGTCTGTCGTGTAACTTCCGCAATTTCAACGACACCCGTCACGGCGAGGGCCTTGATTACCGTTGAGATGTCGAACCATTCGCGCTGGAGGTTCGCAAGGTCGGCCTCTTCAGGAATCTTATCCTCGGTGATGTACGAACTGAAGCCGAAGGCGAAACCCGGCTTGACGAGCCGGCCTTCGACACCGCCCGGCAATTCGGCCAGACGATGGGCTTCCTCGACGAGGAAGGCCTTGAACGCGGGCGCGGTCGTCTTTTCAAACGAGCAATCGCCCTGCGCGGCGAGTTCGCGTGCGGAAGCATTCCACGACGTATATTCCGCACGATTCGACTCCAGAGCCTTCACACCCTTTGGCCCGGGATAGACCGACTTCGCCATAAGGGTGTTGGCGGAGGAAGTCTTCGCATTCAGGTCAGCGACATTCTCCGACCGTGCCGACACCACTCTCCAAATCAAGACGCCGAGCACCAGTGATACCAGCACAATCGCTCCGCCGACGGCGGCCAGGACAATCTTCGGTTTGCTCATTTGAACTTCAACTCCACTGTGAATTGTTCAATACTTTCGCCAATCGTCTTCATGCCCGAGATCTTGACGCTCTGCGGATCGACAATTGCGGAGTTTTTCAGGCGGTTGGCGACGAGTTCGGAGGCGATGGCCTGATCGCCGCCCTGTTTCTCGAACCTCTGCAGACAATCCTTCCAACCGCGGATGGTGATGCGTCCAGGCTCCCACTTCTCAATCCACATTCCCTGCGCAAGCGCCGCGCCAACCGCGTTCAGACGAAGCGCAACGGACGAACGGGCCGCCAACAGTTTCCGGAAGTTCTCCGCCTCTGCGGACGACTTCTCGATTTCCGCCGTGACGGCCTTGACCTTCTTGTCATACGAGCTGAGCGACTCTGCCTTCGCATTGACCCGGTCGACGACCTCCGCCGACACGACCAATGCGTGGCTTACGCCCAAGTAACCCAGGATCAGGGCAATGAGCAGCACGACACCCGCGCCGGCAACAACGGGAATCTTCGCCTTCTCGGCCCGTTCGGCGACAATCGACGGCGGAAGGAGGTTGATGGCGAAATGCGCCGCGCCAGAAAGGTGAAGCGCAACGCCAGCCGTCGCGGCGAGAAGCGCACCATCAGAACCAAATGCATCGGCATCAATCGAAGCGGCCACACCCATCGCCTCAAACGGATTGAAGAACTCAACCTCAAGGCGCAGATTCTCCGCAAAGAACTCGTCAAGGCGCGGCAGAAGCGCCGTGCCGCCCGTCAGGTAGAGGCGAACTGGGGCGGAACCGCCCTGCTGCGAGCGGTAGAAGTTGATGCTGCGTGAGATCTCGGCCTGAAGGCGCGTCATAACGGCGCGGCAAACTTTCGACACGCGGTCGAGCGTCGGGTCCTCGTCCTCCGCCACTCCGCCGGCGGCCACATACGCCCGTTCGCGCTTGATGGCTTCGGCCTCCTCGTGGGAACAGCCAAGGGTCTGCGCAATTTCACGCGTGATGTTGTTGCCCGCAATCGGAATCGACCGATTGTAGACCTTGTCGCCCTCGACGATGACAAGCGACGTCGTCTTCGCCCCAATATCCAGCAAAACGACGCAGGAGGAATCGTTCGGCTTGACGAACTTCAGCGCATTCGTGAGGGCAATCGGTGCAACGTCCACAAGTTCGGGACGGAAGCCGGCGGACGCAACAGCCGTCGTAATCGCCTCAATCTGGTCAATCTTGGCCGAGACAATCATCACGGACTTGTCGCCGCTTTCCGTCTCGCCGAGCACCTGACGGTCGCTCACCATCTCATCGATTGGGAACGGGACGTTCTGCTCAATTTCGTAGCGAACCAGTTGCTCGAACTTCTCCTCGCTGCCGCCGCGCGGAATCGCGGCAAAACGGTAAAACGCCATCTGCCCCGAGACGGAAATCGCCACGGGGCCTGGCCGGATGCCAGACGTACGCACACATTCCATCAGGGCCGGAACGAGAATCGTCTGCGCATCACCCGAATCAAGCGAGGCCGCCAGCGGCGCAAGGCCGTAGCGGACAAGCGTCGAGCCCCCTCCGGACCCCGCCTCATACTCGGCGAGGGCGACGTTCGCCGCCCCGATGTCAAGTGCCAGAAACTTCTTAGCCATTACTGCACCACCATTTCGTAGTCATTCGGATTCACCATCGACCAAATCGTCTTCGCGCGATCCTGCAGACCCTGACGGCGCTCGATCATCGGCTCGCCGTTCTGCGTGGCGTTCATAATGTCGTTGTTGTTCCAGAAGGCCTGCTCAAGCGTCTTCGGGTGGGTCGGGATGCCCTTGATTTCACTCTCGCAGTCGCCGGCCAGAACCGTGCCTTCCTTGTTCGCAATCACAAGACCGATTGCCTTCGGCTCGCCATACCGCTCAAGGTAGGAGGGATGCAGACAGACGCTCGCCGCATGCGACCCCTTCGGAATGTTCGCGTAGGTGACGGACGTGGAAAAATAGGAGTAGGGGGGGAGTTTATCCGTCTTGTCCTTCTCCGTCGCGCTCTTCGTCTCAAGCAGCACATGCCAGGTAAAGGTCAGTTGATCCTGCCAGCGGGCATACGTCGTGTACTTCGACTCGAGCACAATCCACTTGCGCGGCTTCGTATAGCACTGGCCGATGATGGAAGCTCCCGACAGGGACGGAGCCATCAGCGTTGAGGCCCGTCCCGTCTTCGGGAACTGGTCGATCGTAATCTTCGCATCGACGCCCGAAACGGGTGCCGCCTCTTCCGAAGCGTCCGCCTTCGCATTACGCGCAGACTTCCGCGTCGGCGCGGCAACCACCACGGCGGCAACCGAGAGAACTGTTGTCAGGAGAATCATCTGTTTCGCGTTCATGCTTTCGTTCCTTTCTTTATTAGAGAACCTTCATTTTGGGCAAATCCTGAATATCGACAAGACCGACGACATGGCCGAGCGAATCGCACACGGGAAGGTCGTCAATCCGTTTCCGCTCGAAGACCTTCAGTAACTCAGCCGCGTAGACATCGTCGCGGACGAACAGCGGCTCGTGCGTCATGTGCGTCTCAATTCGGTCGCCGAGAACACCCGAACGATCCGCCGCCTGCGCCATAATCCGCCGGAAGTCACCGTCCGTAAAGATACCGAGCAGAAGGCCATCCGCATCCGAAACGACGGCCGAACCGGACTGGGCCTTCGTCATGGCCAGCAGGGTCTCCATCACCGTCGCCGTCGGCGCAACACGCGCCAACCGTTCGCCCGTGCGCATCACGTCCGTCACCTTCATGACGAGCGCACGACCAATCGCGCCTGCCGGATGATTCATCGCATAATTCTCAATCGGGAACTTCTGCGCATCAATCATCACCATCGCCAAAGCGTCGCCCATCGCCATCGTCGCCGTCGTCGAATTCGTTGGGGCCATGCCGAACGGACAAGCCTCGCGTCCGCACGGAATCTCAATGTGCACATCGCTCATCTGCGCCAGCGTCGAGTTGGAATTGCCCGTCATGGAAACGACCTTCAGACCGTGCCGTCGAATCGCTGGAATCAGGCGAATGACTTCGTCCGATTCGCCGCTGAACGAAAGGGCCAGCAGCACGTCACGCGCCGAAACCATGCCGAGATCGCCATGCATCGCCTGCACGGGATTCAGGACAATCGAGCGCGTACCCGTCGAGGCGAAAATCGCGCTCATCTTTTCGGCGACGTGAAGATTCTTGCCAACGCCAGAAACGACGACGATACCGTCATTTGAAACGACATTCAGCATCAGTTCGACCGCATCGGTGAAACTTTTCCCGATGGAGTCTCGCGTCCGCCGAAGCCCTTCGATTTCAATGTCGAAGACTTGCCGCGCCCGCTGAATCTGGTCGTTTGCCGTCATTCGTTTCCTATTTCGTTGTACTCTGGAGGAGGGTGACGCAGATTGTGCCGACAATGTCCTCGGCATAGCATCCGCGTGAAAGGTCGTTCATCGCCTTGGCAAGGCCCTGGAGATTCGGGCCGATTGCCGTCGCGCCGCCGAGGCGCTGAGCGATCTTGTAGCCGATGTTGCCCGCCTGAAGGTCGGGGAAGATGAAGACGTTTGCATTTCCCTGAATCGTTCCGTCAGGATTTTTCAGGCGGCCGACGGCGGGAGCAATCGCCGCGTCGAACTGAAGTTCGCCATCCATGGGAATGCCCTTCTCGGCAAAGCGTGGTTTTGCAAGTTCAACGGCTTTCTGAACCTTCTCAACGAGTTCGCCCGCCGCGCTCCCCTTCGTCGAGAAACTCAGGTAGGCGACACGCGGGGCGCAACCCGTCAGGTCGCGATAGGTCTGCGCCGTGGCAAGGCCGATATCCACGAGTTGTTCGGCCGTCGGATTGGGAATGACGGCGCAGTCGCCGAACGCCAGGACGGAATCGCCCGACGGGGTGGGGTTCTTCAGGTCGAGCAGGAAGCACGAACTCGCCGTCTTCACGCCCTTTTGCGTTCCCAGCGTGTGGAAGGCCGCCCGCAGCATGTCGCCCGTCGAGGCAATCGAACCCGCGACAAGTCCATTGACCCGCCCCAACTTCACCATCATGCCGCCGAAGTAAATGCGCTTCGTACGAAGCGTCTTCTGCGCACCCGCGAGGTCGATGATTTTCTGCTTCTCGGCGGGCTTGCGCGATTCCTTCGCATTCCAGGCCTCAAGATAGGCCGCCTCAAGTTCCGCATCGCCCTTCGTGTAGTCAATCGTCTGAATGGCACGGTCGGTGAGGTGCAAGCCGGCCTTCTCCTCCGCAACGGCAATCTCCTCCGCCGTACCGAGAACGACGGGTGTACAGATGTGGCGATCCACACAGGCACAGGCCGCCGTAATGACGCGGGGATCCATCCCCTCCGGCAGGACAATCGTCCCGTTCAACTTCGATGCCCGCTTGATAATATCCGCTATCGCACTCACTTCGCAATCTCCTTTACTTCGAGAGAACGCGCACCGTATCGCGCGCAATCATCAGTTCCTCGTTCGTCGGCAACACGACGACGGGAATCTTCGAGTCTTTCGTCGAAAGAACGGCCGTCACGCCATGCGCCTTGGCGTTCGCCCGACGATCCAACTTGACGCCCAAAGCCCCAAGCCGTCCGATAATCCGCGCACGCGCCTCGGATGAATTCTCGCCGATGCCGCCCGTCATGACAATCGCGTCCGCACCGCCTACAACCGTATTGTAGGCCCCGATGTAAAGGGCCGTGCGGTAGGCCAGCATCTCAAGCGCGAGTTCCGCCGCACGGTCGCCCTTCTCGGCCCGTGCACAGATGTCGCGGCAATCGCCGCCCGCGACACCCGAAACGGCCTGAAGTCCGGACTTCTTGTTGAGAATCGTATCCATCTCGGCAGGCGAAAGCTTCTCCGCTGCCATGATGGCCAGAACCGCCGCCGCGTCAATGTCACCGCAGCGCGTGCCCATCACAAGCCCCGCAAGCGGCGTAAGCCCCATCGTCGTATCGACGACCTCGCCATTCCTAACGGCCGCCAGCGATGAACCGTTGCCAAGATGACACGTGACAAGATTCACCTTCGAAAGCGGCTTGCCGAGGTATTCCGCCGCCGCCCGGGTAACGAACTTATGCGACGTGCCGTGAAAACCGTATTTGCGAATGCCATACTTCTTGTAGTATTTCGGGTCAATCGCATAAAGTGCCGCGCAGTCGGGCATCGTTTGGTGAAAGGCCGTATCAAAAACCCCGACGTTCGGAACGCCCCTGAAGATCTTTTCGCAGGCCTCGACGCCCCCAAGGTTCGCCGGCATGTGGAGCGGCCCGAACTTGACGAGTTTCCGAACCTTCGCCAGATTCGCCTTGTTCAGCAGGACGGAATCCTTGAAGACCTCGGCCCCGTGCAGAATCCGATGGCCAATTGCGTCAATGTCGGTCGGATTGCCGAGGTCGGCGACAACCTTTGCCAGTGCCTCGGCATGATTGGCGGGTCCGCCCGCGCCAATTCGCTCCACGAGACCCTTGGCAAGCCGCGTTTCAGTCTTCATGTCAAAGAGCTGGTATTTGAGCGAACTCGAACCCGAGTTGACAACCAAAACTTTTCTGATTTCCTTCTTCATCTTGTCACCATCCATCACTTGCACGATTCGCGAAACGGGCCGCGATTATTCTTCCACAACCTCAATCTTGTAGAATCCACTGGAGAAGTCCAGACCCGAATCAAGCGGGGCTTCGACGACGGACTGCCCGTTGCCGATTTCCACGCCGCTCACCGTCGTCTTCAGCGTCCAGTCGGCCTCGGCAAGGGTCTTCTTTTCATAAACCCTCACGGAAACGCTCTTGGACGCGACCGAAATGCCGTAGACCTGACTCACGATCTGGCCGGCGACAGAGGGCTGGACGTCGGCCGAGACCGTCAGCACGACGCGGCTGGCCTCGGGGTCGAGCGTCAGGGACGTAATCTTCACCGAACTCGAATCGACCGTCGCCTGACTGCGAACCGCCGCGCACAGCGTTTCCGCCGACAGGTTGCCGCCCGACAGGCCGAGGAGGATCTTCGCATACGACCCGTTCTGGAAAATCGTCGCAGGAATGCCCGACAGGCCGGCGGAAAGACCGCCGCGACTGGTGATGAACGTCTCGATGTCGAAGAGAACCTTCTCGTCGCCCGTGACGTCCGCCTGGATCTTGTCCTTCACGGATTCCCACGCGCCTTTCCATCCGGCCTTGGCGTACTCATACGCATCCGGGATCCAGTCGCCGTCGGTATCGGCATCCTCGATGTAGACGTTGACGACCGGGGCGGACTTATCCGAATCCGTAATCACAACGGCCTTTGCCGCGCAGCCCCACGATTCCCACGCGCTGTGCTGGAAGTCGCCATCCGAATCAATGTAGGCGCGGATGTAGTAGGTTCCGTTCGCCGGGAGGCCTGTCAGACGCGCATTGGGTTGCGTCAGGGCCATATCCGTAATCGACGAACCAAGCACGTTCGTCACGAACGTCTGGGCGAGCGGCTCGCCCGAGAAGTCCGCCGTCGGGAACGCCTGAACGCGAATGATGCCATTCGTCTGGTTCAGCTTGTCCACGCGGTCAAGCACATTCGAAGGCCCGGCATACTTCACGACCACGTCAATGGATGAATAGCCGTGATCGTTCATTTCGCGGGTGGAATTGACCGCAGCCGAGAAATTGACCGTCTTCGACCAGCTCGCACGGCGGAACTTCGAATTATACATCGTCACGCGGCACTTGTAATTGCCCCGACGCGACAGAATCTTGCCCTGCGGCGTTTGGTCGCCGAACGAGCAGTCGGCCGTCCACTGGTAGTTCCCTTCCTTATCCGTCTTCGGTGCGCGGCGAACGCCCGAATCGTAAATGACGCTCTTTCCGTCTTCCGCCAGAATCTGCAACTGGAAGGCCGTGTAGGAACTGAATCCCTGCATTGTCCACGAGAACGTCGGGCGGGCGTTGTAGTAGATTCCCTCGACAGCACACCCCGTGATTTCCGGCACCGTGCGCAACTTGGTCGCATCAAAGGCACGGGAGACGTTCAGGAGGAAGAGACGGTTCGTCTCCGACGGCGAAATCGTGCCGTCGCCAAGGACGATTCGATACATCACGTTCGTCGGATCCAACAGCCAGTTTCCGGCGTTGTCGTAGAGATTGAGGGCGGAATTGTTGTAGACCTCCCCTTCAAACTTCGACCAGTCGAGATCGAGTTCACCGTCCGTCAGGAAGTCGCCCTCGTGCAGATAGTGCCGCACGTTGAGGTCAAAGGTCTTATCCAGCACCACGCGATCCTCGATGTCCAGGAAGTTGGAGTCGTTCTTGTTGATTCCATAGCCGTTCACGGCTGTGCGGATGACGCGAATGCGTTCCTTCGGCGAGGAGTCGAGCACGATTCCCGTGTCGTTCGTCGTCAGGCCGCTGTTGGTCTGGTAGTAATGCATCCGATCCGAATCGCCCGTGCGAAGGTCGATACGGGCAAACGTCGGATGGGTCTTGGTCAGTTCGACGGTGAACCGCGCACCGTCCCAGCCGACATCCACGTTATCGACAAAGCCGAACGGTTCGCCGGGCGTATACTCGCCGTCGCCGTCGTTATCCACGAACGCGATGAACTTATTCAATCCCTCGCGGATGTAGCCGCGCTGATCGCCGGAGCCGTTGGCCTCCGACAGGTGGTAGGTGCCCGTTGCATCGGGCCCCGCCATCTGCGCCGACCACGAAATGCGGACGTAGCTGCCGCCCAAGTTGGACTTGTCGTACCAAACCGCAGACAAGCTCTCGGCTCCGGAGGGAATCTCCGTCGTCCCGAAATAGGCATGTCCCGTCAACATCCCGTTCGAGAAATCAACGGTCATCTCGCCCGTCGTGTAATCAATCGAGCCGACCAAAGCCTCCTTCGTCGCACCTGTTGACGTAACGACCGTCGCATACAGTTCGCCACCGCTTCTGGTCCACCGATCCGCAACGACGGCATGCCATGTGGCATTTGTGCTTTCGCCGTGATAACTCAAATAATCGTAGCCGTTCAGCGTCGACACGAGGCGATAGGCCAGATCGCGGAAATAGATTCGCACCGACCCGGGCGTCACTATGCCCGCGCCAAGCACGTAGGTTTTCTTTTCCGCCGGATTCATGCCAAAATATCTCGTATGGCTTGATGCCTCAACATTCGAACTGACGTTCGCAACCGACCAGATGGCATCCGGAATGCTGGTCATGCCGGGATCAGTCTTCTTGCTCCACGCCTTGAATACGATTGGCGCCGAAATGGCCTCCGCCTCGTTGTAGACAACGGTCGCATCAATCGTGGGAATCGGATATTCGCGAATGAAATACCCGTCGCCCGTGGCCGAGGAGATTGTCTTGCTCGGATTCGTACCCGCCTTCGCCTCGGCGAAGTTCGACCAGCCGTCGTTATCAAGATCCTTCTGCGGATCGTGAACATACTGGTTCGCGTAGATGATGCCATTCGCGTCGGGTTGCGCATATTGACGCTCCCACTGGTCATCGACCTGATCGAAGTCGGTGAAGATTTCGCCCAAATAGAGATCGCCAACGCGGCGGAAATAGTCGGGACACGTTCCGTCCGTCTTCGGAAGCGTCGGATCCAGACGGGCGAACTTGAAGACCTCGCTGATGAGATACTCCGCGTAATTCGAAAGTCCGTCGCCATCCGCATCGGCAAACTGGTCTTCCGCGCTTCCGGTATCGATGCCGTAGGCGTCTTCCCACCAGTCGGGGATGCGGTCGCCGTCAAGGTCGCGCGTATCGACGAATTCGGGATGATATGTGCCGTCGGGGAGCATACCGCGCGCCAAGTCGCGGCGATACGCCTCCCATGCCGTCATGCGGATTCCGTCGTAATCGACCATCGTATCCCAGTTGATCGTGGCCGAGGAGTCGGAGACGTACTCGCCCCTGGCGAGTGCCGTCCACCAGTCGGGCAGACCGCGGTTGTTCCTGTCCGTTCCCGTCTGCGCCCACGCATCCGCCGCACCCTGGTCATCCCACATTCCGCCCTCGGTGGAGGAAATCCGCTTCGGATACGCGCCGCCCATCGGCAGGAGGTCGTCGCCGAGCACGTTGTGGTCGCGATGCGCGAAGCGGAAGGCCGCTTTCAGCTCGCCGTTCGTCGAGACGACGTTCCAGCGCGTCGGCGTCGTCTTGATTCCCGTGGCTTCATCGTCGTAAATCACCTGCGTCCAGCGGCTGTAGACTTCCGCCGACCGGGGGAACGTGAAGTAGGGATAGCCGCTGTCAACCGCTGAGGCCAATCCGACGAAGTTCGTGCTCCAGTAGACCGAGTCGAGCGTCGTTCCGTCAAGGAGCGGCAGATGCGAGACGGTGTTGTTGACCCACGGCACCCACGCGGTGTCGGTGTAGACCGTGGAACGCACCGTAATGTCATCCCACCACGGGCATTTCCAGCCTTCGGGTCGCACCCAGACGGCTTTCGCGTCGGTGATGGATCCCTTCGTCGAGAACCCGGTCGGCGTCGTCATCACGTCGGTCGTTTCGACCGCGCCCGACAGATGGTCGAACGACCAGTGGTATTTCAGTTCGGCCGGGAGTTTGTCGACGCTGCCGTCCATGCGGGTGGCGCCTTCACACCAGGCCGCATAAACCGCCTGCCGATTCGCGCTTGCCAGTGCGGGCGTGTAGCGCGTGCGGTTCTGGACGTCCGCCGCGATGTCCGCCGCGCTCCGCGCGCCGTCCCAGATGCGGACTTCGTCGATGTAGCCCTTGTAATAGTTCCCGTAGTCCTCGAACGTCGGGTTCTTGAGCACTCCGCCGCTGCGCTGGGCGAGGTCGAAGTAGACGGCGGACATGTCGAGCGCCGATGCACCGACCAGATAGGAGATGGCCGGGTATCTCGTCCAGCCGCCGACGTCAATCGCACTGCGCGCCGCGACGCCATGTTCGGGCTGGATGCTCGAAGCCTTCGACATTCCAGCGGACGAATCGCCGTTCACATACAACACGAGCGTCTTGCCGTCGTAGGTGGCCGCCACGTGCGTCCAGTTCGTCGTGGCCACCGGCCCTTCCGTAATTTCGACGGGCTGGAGCTTGTCGGTGCCGGCCGAATCGTATTTCGTGTACCACTTGCCGTTCCTGATGCCAATCAGGAAGTTCTTGCGGAGATACTTGAGGTCGGCGGGGCCCGAAGGCGAAGTCCAGATGGCGCGTTCCACCAGCGTACGCAACTCGGTCGAATCGAGAATCGTCTGGTCGGGTTTCGCCCAGCACTCGACGGTGTAGTAGAGGAAGTTCTCGCGGAATTCGGCGCTTGCCTCCGTGACCGGCACTTCCTCTTCCGTGGAGACGTGCGACTGGAGGAAGGACTTGTTTTCGTCACCGCCGAACCACATGGCCTGTCGGCGCAGGGGGTCGTCGGAATCCTGTGGGTCGGAGGCCGTCTTCGTCCGCCCTCGGCCTTCCTCGTAGTCGTTCAGGAAGTCGTGATCGGAATCGAAGCCCTCGTTCTCCTCGAAACTGAAGAAGTAGTCGCCCTTCACATTCCAGTTGTTGATCGTATAGACGTTGAAGTTGCGGTCGAAGTAGACCATCGCATTCTTCTCGTCCCACCTGAAGCCGGGAATGGAATCGAAGCGATAGACCTTGCCGCCATACGTGAACGATCCCGTCGTGCTGGGGAACGCCGCGGCACCGGACGGCGGCATATAGAAGCGCGCCGTGAAACTGTTCGTATAACTCGTATCCGTCATCCACAGCGGCGTCGGGTCGGTGTGGAGATAGTTCGAGGAGGCCTGAAGCTGGGGCATGATTGCCTCCTCGGCGTTGCGGATGTTGTCGCCGTCGGGGTCGGCCGCCGCAAGACCCGTCAGCCACGGGAACGCCTCAAAGTCCCAGAGCGCACCGCCGCCGACCGATGTATCACCGCTCGCCTTAGCCCGCACCGGACGATGGCACTCGGAGGCATCGTCGCTCGGATACCAGTAGTTTTCGCAGGCGCTCCACGCCACCCCGCGTATCGTCTGCGAGGCGTCATACGCTTCGTGGACGACGTCGCGGATCTTGCCCCTTCCGCGCGCACCCTCAAGACCGAGCAGGGGGTTCATACCGTGGAAGAGTTCGTAGTAGTCGTCCATGCCGTCCCCGTCCGTATCGGGCATGCGCGGATCACAGGTGATGTATTTCGCCGGATAATGGCCGGTGAGACTTGCGAAGACATGGGGTGAAGACCAGTCGTCCGCCGTCGCCGCCTTGTAGGTGAAGCGGTTGAACTGCTTGTCGCCCACCATATACTTGCCAGCCGGCGGCTTCGCCAGATCATGGTAGACCCCGTCCTTGAACATGTAGTATTTTCCGTAGGCCTGCTGATCCCAGGCGTTCGTGCAGAGGGAGAAATAGGAGCCGGCATCGAACGTTCCCGCGACGAGATGCGGGTTGAACTGGCCTTCCGCGTTCTCATCGTCCGCCGTGTTCTGCTCGTCCACGAGAACGCCATACCAGAACTTGCCCCATTCCTCCGACGTTTCGTCCGTCGGAATTGTTTTGGCGTTGAACGCATGGCTCGACCAGCGCGAAACCGTGTCGTCGTAGCGCCAGCACCGCATCGCACCGACCATGTATTCCTGCCAGTTGAGGAGGCCGTCGCCGTCATAGTCGAGCATCGCGTCGTTCACCGTGCCGTCCATGCCGTCGTTGTTCCATCCGGTGCTGGCCGTTTCATTCGTCGAACTCGACGACGATGCGTTCTCCGAGTGCGTGCCCGCGAACTCGAGTTCCCACGGATCGGGCAGGCCGTCGCCGTCGGTATCCCACGAGAGCGGGTTCAGGCCGCCGCCCGCGACACCCTCCGTCCCGTAGACGAAGGCTTCCGCGTATTCGTTGCCGTCGGTGATGCCGTCGCCGTCGCTATCCTCGTTCCAGGGGTCGGTCGCCCACAGTTTGTTGCGCCACTTCAGCTGCTTTTCATTGAGTTCGGCAATCGTGCAGTAGTCGCTCGCCGGGTAGAAACTGGTCGAAAGGATGCCCGCAAACTCCTCGGCGAACGAAAGCTGGTCCTTGTCGGGATCGGGATCGGCCAAGACCGGGCAGATGCCCGCCAGCGACGAGATGCCCAGACCTTCGGAGTTCAATCCCGCAGGGGCCGTGCCCGGCGCATAGAGCGTGTAGAGTTCCCAGCCGTCGGGTATGTCGTGTCCGAAGGAGTCCGCCTTGAGGGGATCTGTGGTGAACTTCTCCCAAATCGCCATCATCTTCCTGTTCGACGTCTGCACGAGATCCGCATCCGCAATCAATCCCTGACGGTAGAGGAAGGTCATCAGCATGTATTCGTCGTAGTTGGTGAACCGCTTCGTGTTCACGGCCGCCCACGGAGCCGGCAACTCCCAGTAGGTCGCCGTCAGCGGGTTGTAGCCCAGCTTCTGGTAGACCTGGAAGTGCATGAACGTGAGATTCGTCGTCACGCTGAGCGCGACCGTCCGATTGAGGAGGTTCTTGAGGTCGTCCGCGCCGCACGTGACCCCGGCGACTCGCGTCCCCTCGTCGTAGTCCCACGACTTGTAGATGTTGCCCGCGTCGAGTTCCGTCGGCTTGGCGTAGTTAAGGGCTAGTCCGTTCAGATCGACCGTCGCCGCCGCATCGCCCGGATAGTAGAACGTCACGTTATCGACCTTCCCCGTCGCCCACGCCGAATACGCATTCAGCGAAGCGGTCACGGTCGCCGTCTGTGCCTCCGTGTCCCTCTTGTAGGAGACGATGGCGTCGGTGACGAGATACCGCGTTCCGTCCGCGCCGTTCACGAAATAGCAGACCTTCGGATTGGCTCCGCTCGCGTCGGCGGAGAAGAGCGTCCACGCATTGTCACCGAACCAGCATTCCGAAACTTCGTCCGAACCCTCCTCGGCAAAACCGAGCATCGGCAACTTGACCGTGTAGAACGCCATCGCGTCGCCGTCCGGGTTCGCAAGACCGTCCGACTCGGCCGTCGATTCCTGCGAAGCGGACTTCAGGGGATCCGTTTCTGAAATCGCGAGTTCGTAGCCGTCCGGCAGACCGTCGCCATCCGTGTCGAAGTCAAAGGGATTCGTTCCGAGCGCGAACTCTTCGAGATCCGTGAGGCCGTCGTTATCCGTATCGGTATAGATACCGACGCTGCCCGTGCCCGAAAGGTCGTGACGCGGGTCGTAGAGCGCGGCGATTTCCTCCGACGTGATGATTTCGGGGTGCATCGGGTCTTTCGGATTATACCGCCGCCCCGTCAGTTTCGTATAGCCGCCGTTCGCGCTGTAGCCGACGTGCGCACGATACCAGACGTAGTATTCGTAGCCGTCCGGCAACGTATCGCCGTCAGTATCGGTCATCGTCGGGTCGGTCGGTCGTTCGGGCGACCAGGCGAGGGCGTCCGAACCGCCCGCCCAAATCGTGGTGTCGGTCGGCTCGCGCCCGACTTTCGCGCAGTAGTTTGTGAACGCCCACCATTCGAGGGGCGAAAGGGTTGACGTTGCATCCGTCGCCGGGTCGGTGAAATTGACGTCGGCGGTGACATCCAGAAATCCGAGTTGCTGCAGCGCGTCATTGAGAGCCTTCGACGCTTCGCCGCCCTTATCATACCAGCCGCGGATCTCGAAGCGCGCCTCGAACGGCGTCCCCGCCGTCACCCACGTGTTGGAGAGACCGGGAATGAACGAGGCGGACGACGAAGTATCCGTGTTGGGGAAGAAGTCCGCGTCATCGTTCCAGGTCGAAAGATCCTCAAGGTCGTTGCCGGACTTCGTCAGGCTCTCGTCGAAAATGCCGAAACCGGTGTATTTCGTCACGACGACGTCAGGAATGCCGTCGGCGTTGATGTCGCCGCAGTTGTCGCTCGCGAGCCATTCCCTCGAGAAGACGGCTTCCCAGTATTGCGTGTCGTAGGCGCTCTTCTCAGGATCGTAGTCCTGCAGGGGAATCGGGAGCGTATTCGACTTTCCGGGACCGAACATGATGTCCGTGTCGAGTTCAAGACCGTCGGAAGTCTTCGTGTTGTTGCAGACCCAGGCGTAGAAGAAACTGTCGTAGCCCGCCTTGCCGCGCGAATCGGAGAGATAGGTGTAGGGCGTATCGCCCGTCGCAAGCGGTCCTCGACCGCTCGTATTAATCTTGTTGTTCACCGGATCGGACACCTGATAGCCCGTCGCAACGACGGGGAAAGTGGATTCCGTGACGGCAAGGGAGAAGGTCGAGACCCAGCCTTCGACTTTCTGCGGCTCGACCGATTCACCGTCCACGCGACCTGCGCCAAGGCCCTTGGCGTTGCTGCCGTAGCGATTGGAGTGTCCGTTCGAGGAACTGCGCTTCGCCGCCGGATCGTGTGCCGAGACGACGACCGTCTTCGTCTCCATGACGTTGTAGTAAAACGTGCAGGTCGAGGAGTTCTCGTCCTTGTCGGTGAAAGTCACCGTGACCGTCTTCAGGCCGGGCGAGGTGAACGTGACGGGCGTCGCGAACTCGCGCCGAACCGTATCCGTCACGTTCGTCGTCTCGACTTCATCGCCATCCACCGAAAGAACGACCGTGATGCCGCCGGCGAGGTCGGCCGCCACGTCGCTGTTCACCTTGTATTTCACGGTGTAGTTGGTATAGACCTTGGCGCTCGTGTTCGTCGAACCGTCCGCCGGCACGGTCGCGCCTTCGGGGGCGACGTTCAGGACTTTCAGCGTCGGCGCAATCGGCGACGCCGCCTCGTAGTATTCGTTCCACGGCTTCCCGTAGCCGGAATCGTCCGTCGTGATGACGAACGCCTCGACGTCGATGCCCGCCGACGTATCGGAGGTGCCGTCCAGTTCCGTCACCGTCAGCGTCTGCGAAGTCGTGCCGATCGGGAACTTGACGATGTAGCAGTCCTCGTTGACGGGGTCTTCCCAGACGACGTTCGTGCGCGTCTTCAACTTGACGTAGCCGCCGTCTTCGGCCTTCGGCACCCTGACGCGGACCTGAACCTCGGCCGTCGCCGCCTGCGAAAGCCCGACCTTGAGGCCATGGGCGTTCTTCTCGTTCTCGTACCAGATGCCCGTATCGGCCTCGCTCTCGTAGGCGAGCGTCACGCGCGGCGTCCTGGCGACCGGCACGCGGAACGACCAGTCGGGCGTCGTGGGATAATCCGCCATATCCTTGTCCTTCAGGAAGACCTGCACGAGCGCACCCTCGCTACCGACCGTGTCGTTCTTGAACATGTGCGTGACGGTCATGCCGTTCGGATTCCCGTTCGTCTCGATGTTCGTCGCCGTGCCGTCGTAAATCACCCACTTCGTCATGAACGCATCGTTCCCCGTCGCGTCCAGGTCCGCCACGACATCCGTCGCCGACAGCTGGAACGAGGTGTTGACGCCCTTCGGGACGCTCCGCGCCGTGCCGCCGTTGTCGACGGGCAGACCGCCCGCCGTCACCGCCGTCACGACGGGCTGCACGTTCGTCACGACGACGTAGAGCGTGCCGTTTTCAAAGCCCGCAACCTTCTTGTACTCCTCCTGCCTGGACGAAAGTTTCACCGTGAACTCACACGAGCGCGTACCATCGAGGAACGAGACGTCGGGCTGGAAGCTGGCCGCCGACGTTCCCTTCGGAATCGCGACGCCCGTCTTAAACGGCGCGACCGACAGGTCGACCGCATTCGAACTCGCCTCGTCGATCGGTTCGAGGAAGGCGTATGTCGTCGAACTCGACGTGCCGCCCTCCAGGGCGAACGTCACGGGCAGGCTCGTGCCTTCGGCCACGCGCCACGGCTGCTCGCCCGGAAGGGTCGCCGTGACCTGTTTCGCCTTGCCGACCACGAGCTCGAACTCGACGGTGTCCGACGAAGAATTGTTGAACGGGGCGACCGCGCGAAGTTTAATCGTCTTCGTCCCGGCCTGGACGAACGTCTGGTCGAGCGTGAAAACGCCGTCCTCCTCCACCTTTTCAGGGGAATCTTCCAGTTCCTCACTGTCGCTCGACGTCCACTTGAACGTATAGCCCGTATCCTCGTCCATCTTGTTCCGGTAGCAGTCGGCGAGCGTGACGCGGAACTCGGCCGGAACGCCGCCGACCGCCGTCGCCGTGCCGGTCGGGTAGCCCGGCTCGACGCTGAGAATCGTCGGCCTGACGCTGTTCACGAACAGGGTGCAGCCCGACGAATTCGCCGAGACTTCACCGTCTTCTATCGTCATTCCCTCGTCGGTGCAGATCTTGCCGGGCGCAAAGACGATGCCGCGCTGCGAACTGCCGGTCTTGCTCGTCCAACCGAGCGAATAGAGATAGAGTTGGACGACGCTTTCACCCGCCGGGATCCTGACCTTCGTCGTCCGGTTCTCATAGGCGGTTCCGCCGTCGTTTTCGCTGATGCCGAGGAGCGTCGCGTCGTAGATGTCCGACAAATAGCCCGTGCCGTTCAGATTCGCCGTGAGTTCAACCCACACATCGTGCTCGACGGCCGGCGTAAGGCGCACGGTCAGCTGGGCCACGTGGTCGTAGTAGTTGGTCGTCGGACAGGTCACGGTGGCGCGGTCGTCTTCGCCGTTCAGGCGGAAGGTGACGGTCGGCGAAGGGGCGGCGTGCATCCGAATCGTGCGCGAAACCGTCGAGTTCGCCATCTCATCGCCAACGTCGGTATAACCCGCCGACGTTGTGGAACTCATGTAGATCTTGCAGGTCGTGCCTTCCTCCGCCGAACCGCCGCGCAACTTGAACGACGCGGACGACTCGCCGCTGCCGATCGTGACGGGAAGAACCGTCGTTCCGTTGACGTTCGTCACGTTGTTGCCGGCCGGGACGAACACGTCTTCATTCTCGGACCAGACGTAGACCGTGGCCGGACCCGAACCCGTCAGGCGAGGCGCATTGAGCACGGCGGACGAAAGCCCGGGGTAGACGTCGCGCCACACGCCCGCCTCCTCGTCGTCGTAGACGGAATCGAAATCGACCGTTTGCACGTAGATGCCCTCCGCCGCAAGCGACGCATCCGTGCGCGGCGCGGTGTGGGGGGTCGAGGGATACATGACGTTGCGTTTAATATCACCGTTGTTCACGAACTTCAGCACCGCATTGCGCGGGCTCGTGCTGCCGTTCGTCAAATCCCATGTGTTGTAGGTGTCCGTCCCCGTGTTGACGTTGACCATCAACACCTCGGACGAACCGTCGCCGACCTTGCGGTCGTCATTCTTGCCGAGCAGCTTCACGGGAAGACCGAGTTCGCCCGCCTCCACGGTGTGCTTGAAGTAGAAGTCGGTGTAGTAGCCAAACTTTCCGTTGGCATCCTTCTCCCGGTTGAGGCCGCTCAGTTCGCCCTTCGGCCCTGTCGAGGTATATTCGGCGTAGGCGCGCTTGCCGCCGATGGAAAGGGCGAGCATCGGCCTGTCGATGTATTCGACGAGATTCGTCGAACCGGCCGTAAGCGACTTGAAATACCACGGATGGGGCGTTCCACCAGCAATCGTTTCGCCATAGTCCTGGTTCAGCAGACGCACGAGAATGTAGAACGTCTGCCCCGCGTTCAGGGGACTCGTACCGTTCGGGTAGGAGACAGTCGAGTCGCCCACCGCGTCGATGGAGCGGAGGTCGGCGTCTTCCGCCAGAACCGAAATGCCGGCGAATGCCGCCACCGCACACGAAAGAATGAACCTTTTCATCATGATCAACTTCCTCATCTTGAAATCTTCCTTACTCCTGCTGCCTTACCGTTTCCCCGTCAGTTGTTTTCTGACGACGGCCATCGACTGCTGGCGATTGTCCTCAAGCGCCGCGTTGACGTCCACGACCCTGCCGTAGAGCGACTTCCATTCGGGCTTTTCCTCCAACGCGGCCTTGATTGCCGCGTCGTCCGCACCGGGCCGCGCCCGGCGCTCGGCCTCAATCATCGCCTCCATCTGCACGACGAGGCGGCCGCGGACGGCGGTCAGCCGGGTGCGTTCCGCGACCTGCGCGTCGAGCCGCGCACGGTAGGCCGAATCGGATTGCGAGACCGCCGGCGCGTTCGTCGGCGCGGCGGTCTGGCTTTCAACCCGCTTACAATCGCACCCGGCGGCGGCAATCGAAATCGCCGCCGCAAGCACCCATTTTCTCTGAAATGCCCTTTTCATCGTTCTTACTCCCTTGAATTGTATCATAATCCGTCGTCCTTGCGCAAGTGTCATTTCGTTTCGTAGGTGTCGTCCGCCTTCAGGACGGGGATGGCCAGAGGCACGAGATCCGTGTCGAGCGTCCACTTGAAGAACGTGTTCGTCGTGTTCGGATAGTTGCTCCATCCGTAGCCGTAGCCCGGCGAAACCGTCGAGAACGGGTCGTCGATCTCGATGCGGGCGCTGAACTTGTCGTCGAACGAACCCGGCCCGAACGTGAACGCGCGGAACGGCAGATAGCCCTTGTTCTTCGATCCGTCCTCCCCCATGCCGTTCACGTCGAGCGCGGCGCGGACCTTGAAGGTCACCGACGTCCACACGCCGCCCGTGAACTCGTCGCTCCGCTCGTTGCCGACACCCTGCAGACGCTTCGGCGCGTAGACCGTATCCGCCGACACTTCCTTTACCGCGTTCGAGATGTAGAGCGTGACATCGACGATTCGGTTCGTCAGGTAGTGCGCCGTTCCGCCGTAGTTCCGCTCGATGACGTGCGGCTCGCCCTTGATATTCGCCATATCGCCGCGCAACCACCATTCGCGCTCGCCCGAATCGGTAATCGGCGGAATGTCGAGCCAATACATCTGCGTGAGGTCGAGGTCGAGCGTTTCCGCCGTTGCGCTCAAACCGCGGTAGTAGGCGAGACGGATGTCGTCCGCCGTCTTGTCGGGCCAGTTCGACCGAAGCCAGTTGAGCACGGCGGGCGTGTAGGCGTTGTCGTCGCAGAGATCGTACTTCGTCGCGAGCCGGCTATCCGGCCCTTCCCGCGCCACGACGGTGAGCGTCTGACCCGTCGGACTGAGCGTCCGCATCCACGTGCCGGGCTTGTTCGCGGCGGTCGTCACGCCGTTCTCGGTGAGGGAGGCGAGTTCATACCACGGCTCGGCCGTGTAGGTGACGTTCGTCGAACCGCCCTGCGGCACGATGACGACCGCCGACCGGTTCGTCGAGCCGCCGATTTCCTGCGTCAGGTGCTCGCCGACGATGCTCAGGTAGACCCAGGCGTTCGTTCCGTTCGGATGGACGACCCACCCCTCGGGAATCACCTGTCCCTCGTTGATTTTGCCGGGGGTGAAGGCGAGGCCGCTCTTCCACGTCGTCGCCGCGCCCGGCGCGGGGTCGCCCGCCGCCGTGCCGCCCGTCACACCCGCGGACCCGAAGAGTTCGCCGTTCGTCCGCCGCGCCAGTTCGTCGCCCGCGTAGAACCGAAGGGGCGACGAATCCTCCGCGTTGAGTTTGGCGACCAGGTTCGTGCCGTCGTAGATGTAGCCGAACGCCCAGCTGGCCCACTCGTTCGTCCCCGACAGCACGAACTGGTGCTCGATGACGCCGGACGGACGGATCAACTCGAACTGGTAGGGCAAGTCGTAAATCAGACTGCCCTCGCTGAAGACCGAACTCGACCACGTGCCGAGCGACACCTCGCCCGAGGCAAGCCCCGTCCAGTTGGTGATGCCGCCCGCATCGCGTGTCTTCGGACTTTGCAGCACGACGAACTCGTAGCCGCTCACCGCATTCGGGGTCACCGTCGTCGCCGGCACGGTTTCGCCGAAGCGGGCGAGGTAGTGCTCGCCGTTGTTGCCGTCCCGTACGCGGACGCGCCACCCGCTCATGTCCGCCCCCGACGGCACGCAGATTTCAATGAACTGGTTCGTCTCGCACCGCACGCCGCCGGTTTCCGCTTCCGGGCCGTCGTTCCAGTTCACTTCGTTGATCCACGCGCGGCCGGGACTGACGGAATCGAGAATCGTGTAGGCGGAATACTTGCTGAAGTCCTCGGAATCGTAGCCGCCCGAACCCGTGCCGTTCTTGTCGATCGGATAATACCACGTCGGCTGCGTCCAACTCGACATCAGCGACTCATACGCCCTTCCGCCGCGATCGTAGTAGGACACCTTCAGCATATACTGCACGACCGTCCCCGCACGGGGGGCCGGCGGTACGAGTTCGGTCGGCGTCGTGCCGACGCTGCGGAAGACGAGGTTCGTCGGTTCGCCGACCTGCGTGAGTTCGACGTCCTTCGTCGCCGACGCGAGATCCTTCCAGTTGTCGTAGCCCCACGGCGTCTCGCCCGAATAGTAGGAGAGCGAAACCTTCATGCCGCGCGACAGGTCGACCTCGTCCGCCAGCTGCTGCAGGGTGAGCTGCGCCTGAACGCCCCAACCTTCGCCGGCGAGCGGCTGTTCGTTCGCGCTCAGGATGTCCGCGATCGGTGTCGCGGACATCAGGTCGTTGCGGAACGGCCGCGCATAGACGAACGCCAGCGTCGGCTGCACCTTCTCGCCGACAAAGACCTCGTCGAGAATCACGCGGTCGACCGGCGCGTTCGCGGACGAGACCTTGGAATCGAGCGAAGCCCCCGTGATTTCAAGTTTCACCGCGTAGTAGGATTCGTTCCCCGCCGACCACGAGAAGTCCGAAAAGACCGGACTCGTCACGGCGTTCGTGAAAATCGGAACCCACTTCCCGTAGAGCGGATCGGTCGAGCCGTAGCCGACGACCTGCCCGCCCCCGGCCGTCAGCGCCGAATCGTCGTAGAGACGCGCGCGGTAGGTCACGCTGCCGATGCCGCGCTTCACGCCGTCCTCCGACTTGAAGGTCGGCGAGTAGACCGCCGGGTAACCGCTGACGACCCGCGCCTCGTCGTCGTCCGTCTCGAGGTCGTCCGGCCACACGCCGTTGTTGAGACCGCAGACGAGACCGTAGCCCTCGCCGTCCGTCTGCGTCATGTCGGCCAGATACATGCGCCGCTCGGAGTCGGTCTCGTCGCCGACCGTCCGCATGTTCCAGCCGCGCCAGCTGCGTTCGGAGAGACCCGGCTCGTCCGTCACCGTCATTCCCGTGACGGTAATCCGCCCGTAGTCGAGGTCGGGCGTCGAGTTCGTCACCGTCGCGCGGGCAATCGCCTCGTTCACGACATTCGTCGGGATGAGAAGGCGGAACACGCCCTCCACGGGTCGGTCGTCGTTATTGTGCCAGCCGAGGTAGATGACCTTCGTGCCCGTGCCACCCGTCTCCAGCACGTTATCCCCCTCGTAGCCCGCGCTCGCCGGGCCGTATTTGCGAATCGTCAGCCACTGGCCCGCTCCCTCGCCCTCGGCGAGGGACGTGTTGTAGGAGCCCATGCTCCGACTCACATCGTTCGTCGCAATCTGCACCCAGACTTCGGCGTTCGTGTTCACATCGCGATAGGTGAACGCGAACTTGCCGAGACCCGCGAGAAGCGGCGAACGCAGCGATACGGGCGCCGTCACGAGCGCTCGCGACGGCTGCAGGACGACCGCACGGGCGGAACCAGTCATCTGGGTCACGACGCCCTGCGTGTAGATGAACCCATTCTGATCGTTGTATTTGCCGTCCTCGATATTCGGGGCCTGCCACTGGTGCTGAATGATGTCGTCCACGACGACGTCCACGGCCGAGTCGTCGCCCGTCTTGAGCCGGAGGTCGAACGTGCCCGTTCGGTGAATCGGCACGGTCTGCACGTCCGAAAAGGCGAAGCCCGAAACGGGGACGGAACCGAACCTCTCCCACCGCCCCCGACCCTTCGGGCTCAGCCAGACCTCGAGATTCTGCGTGAGGTCGATCGGCGTGCGAAGCCCCAGCAGGTGAAGTGTCGTCACGCCCACGGTGTTCGTGAAGAACTCCGTCCGGCCCGGAATCTTCGACCAGTTCCGCTTCGCCAGATAGGGCTGATCGAGAATATAGGTATTGACGGAAAGATTCACGTCCGTCTCGAAGGCAAAGGTCGTCTTCCCATCCGCCGCCGACCGGACGTTCGGCGCGTCCGCCAGTACGGCCTCCGTATGCGACGGCAGCACGAACTGTGCGGGGCAGTCCTTCGCCCCAACGCCGTAGGCACCGCCGAGATACGGCGAATCGTCGTCCGTGTAGATGAGACCGAAATGCTTCTTTTCGGAGAACTGCGTGACCGGTTGCGTGCTCGTCAGGGTCTGCGGGTCGGCCGAAAGTCCGCAGATGATTTCCGTTCCGCCGTCTCCGTCGCCGCACGAGATGAACGCGCCGTAATACTTGCCCGCGACTTCGGAATCCGTGCCGTCCTTCAGCCACGCCGAGGAACTCACGTAGGTGTGGCACAGCCGACTGCTCGTCGAGTTGTTGCCGCTGCCGAACGTCCACTTGTAAAGTTCGAGCAGGAGCGACTTGCCCGCATACGGCCTTGAAATGCGGAACTCGTAGCACCCGTAGTCCAGGTCGTAGTAGGCGACGAGCGAGACGGAGGCCCCGACCGCCATGTCGCCGACCTTCGTGCCGGCCATCTCGCAACCGCGGCTCATGACGAGCGGCGCGTGGAAGAGGTAGTTGTCGCTCATCATCGCATCCTTTCGGATGCTGAACGAATCGAACGTCATCGACTGGCCGAGGCGCGTGCGGAACTGCACGTGGCCGAGGCCAGACGGGGTCTCCGACGAGGTGAAGTCGAGAACGCCCCCGCCCTGACCGAGCAACTTCGCCGCAAGGCCGAGCGTCGAATTCAAGTACTTATTGGATTCGACGAGATTCTCATAGACCCATGAGACGTTCTGCGCCGCCCAGTCTTTCGGCGTCGTCGCGCGCTGGTAGAGCCGGTCTTTCGGATAGCCCGGATCCGTATAGTCCGGGATGTAGAATGTCTCGTTCCAGTTCTTGTTCGTACTCACGTAGAGATCCCACGTCGAGAAGTCGCTCACGTAGGTCTGCATCGCCGCATAGTCGACGGAGTTCGTCTCGACGTAGTTGATCTTGAACGTCTTGTCGCGGGCCGCGTCGTTCCAGTGGTTGAAGTCCTGGTATTCCGCACGGGTGATGGCGTAGGTCTCGAAGCGGTCGTTCAACTTGAACTCGAGGTAGTTCGCCACGTGGTCGGGCGTGACCCAGCCGTCGTTCGTGCCGCCCCGAACGAGTTTGCCCGTCGCGGGCACGGCGTTCGTCGCCGCCAGGGCGACGCCCCACGCGACCGCCGTCGGATTGGTCGGGATGGCGGTCGCGCCGGCCTCGAGTTCGTTGAAGCCCTCGAAGTGGAAGCGCACCGTCTCCGACGCATTCGTCGGCACGAGCACGAGCGCGCGCCACGTGTTGTCCGAAATCAGCTCCATGTCGTAGTCGCCGGCGATGCCGTCCGCCCCGCCGCCCTCGAGCACGACGCGCATCGACGCCCAGTTGCTCGCGCCGCGCCGAAGCCGCACGAACCAGTTCGTGCCGCCGCTCGCCAGCCGCGTGCTCGAAAGCCCCGAAAGATCCATCCGGTTCGTCCACGCGCGCTTCTCCTCCGTGTAGTCGCCCGTCGGCTTCGCCACCCCGCACCCCGAATAGTCCCGGTAGGAGTAGAACGGCGCCTGAAGCGTGAGGTCGTAGAAGAACTCGATGTCGCCTTCCGCGTTCGGGAACGAAAGCGGCTCGACCGACCGGTAGCCGTTGTCGGGGTCGAGGAACACCGTCTTCCACCGGTCTTCGCCGTTTTCGCCCTTCGCCGGACTGAACCGCTGGTTCAGGTAGCGCCAGCGGTAGTTGAGCCGGGCGGACGCGACGAAGTTCGAGTTCGCAATCTCAACGCCGGGCGTAATCACGTCCGTCGCCTCGGCCCGCGCATAGACCGCCGTGTCGGAAACGGACGGAAACGGAACCGAGAACGCACATTCCTGGCCGAGCGTCTGCTTGCCCATCTTCGTCTCGTCGTAGTAGCCGATCGGCCTCAGGTCGGTATACATCGCCGGCGCCGATGCGATGATGTTGTCGAGAAGGAGAAGCCCCTGATGGGCGTCGTCGCCGAACTTGGCGCCTTGACTGTATTTGGCGAAAGTCGTCCGTCGGATCCTGAACCGGACGGGCTTGCGAATATCCACCGTCGCGATGCCGCGCACGAACTTGTCCGTGCCGCCGCCGCCCGAAAAGCCGAGCAAGTCCAGTTCGTCGCGCCGCTCCTGCGCGACAAACTCGCCCGTCCCGTTCTTGACGAGCGGCAGAATGGAAACGGGCTTCCACTTTCCTCGCAACTTCCAGTAGGGATCCTCTTCTCCCTCCCTATCCACGCCGGCGCTGTTTTCGTCCGTCGGCGCCAATTCATCCGTCGTTTCGGTGGCAACTTCCACGACAAGTTTGAAATTCTCGGCATCGCCATTCCATCCGTTGACCGCATCGAAGTAAATGGTTCCGATGCCGTCCGTATAACAGGGTGAATAGACCGCTGCGCCGTCATTCGCGGCATCCTCAATCGCAACATTGCGCAGAATGATGTTGGCGACTTCCGAATTCCCTCGCATGCCGTTGTAAATCGTATCGGCCGGCAGGGCGGAATCGCCCGACATCGCCCGAGACGTTGACGACCAGGGAAGATAGTTCGCCGAAGCGTTCCCCCGACTGTTGGCTCGGAAAATGTTGCCGATCATCCCATTGACGATACGCCACAGCACGTTTGTTTCCGCCTTGTCTTCCGATATTGGCCTGACATAATATAACGCATGCCGAGATCCCGCCTTGGCAAATGGAATGTTAATGGATGAATGCGTCCCCTCATGCGTCCAGAAGATTGAACGTCCCGAAGCCGCCGTCTGCCAATAGCCCTGGTCGGTGATGGCTTCGCGCCCGTCGCCGCCCGTATCGTCGTTGACGAGCAGGATGCGGCCGCCCGCCGTGCCGCCGACCGACGAAACCGGCGCATGGCCGAGAATCTCGAACGCCAGCCGGCGCTCGCCCCCGAGAAGCGCATAGTCCGTGCCCAGTCCGTCCATCGTCAGCACCGCCACGTACGAACCGCGCGCCGTCGGCATCTCGTCGGACGCTTCCGTGTCGCCCGTCAGTTTCCGATACGTGACCTTCACCGACCCGACCTTCAGTTCGCCTTTCGTCAGTTCGCCAGCCGTTTCGCCTTCGTCCCACGCCGTCTTCGAGAGGGTGGGTTCGGCCGTCCAGTAGTTGAGCCACACGCCGTTGCTGTTCACAAGCCCGTATCCCGTCGCATCGCTTCCCGCCGCGAGACTTGCCGCGCCCGCGTCGTTCGCGCTCATCGGCTCGTTTTCGCCCGCGTGCCAGTACATGCGGATGACGCCCGGTGTCGCCATGCCCGACGGCAGACGGACGCGCATCGTCGATTCGCCCGAAACGTTCCACGTCAAATTTGAATATGGCAGAAGGAGGTCGTCGAGCGAATCCGCCGTCGGCGAATAGACGAAGCGGAAGGCGTTGTCCTTCAGCCCGTCCGTCCGGTCGTAGAGAAAGCCCGGCAGGTTCGCTTCCGAAACCGTGACGTCCGTCGCGCCCGACGAAACGGCGTTCGTGACGTCAACGTAGTAGGTGTAATCCGCCGACGGATGCCGCCACACGTAAAACGCCGTCGATGCGGTGGCCGCCTCCCAGTTGCCCGAGGCCGCCAGCGTGGCGCGGACGACATACCGGCCCGCCGCCGTCGGCGGCATCGTTCCCCACGTCGAGGCGGATTCCTCGCGATATTCGTAGACGATGTCGCCGACCGAGCCGAAGGTGACGCCCGAAACGGAGGGCTTCTTCGCGGAAACGCCCGCCTGCCAGTCCGCAATTGAAAGCCCCTTTATCGAATTCTCCGCCTTAGCAATCTCCCAGTCGCGAGTTATCGAAATGTCGGTCTTCCCGTCCGACCACTTGACGTTCTTTTTATCATATTTCAGCGTTGCCGTGAAGGCATAATCCCCCGCGTTGACCGCCGAACCGTCCGTGACATCGTAGAATGCCACATCCTCCGGAACGGCATTCGTCAAGCCGACCTGCTCCGTTCCGTCATACACGAGTCCCTCCCGTGCCACGGGCACAGAAACGACCTTCCGGGCAATCGACCAGTCGTAGGATTTCGGAGCGGTCGTCCCGTCCGACCATACATAACCCTCCTCCCTGAGTTTGACGGTAAAGGAATAGTCGCCCGCATCCGTCGCCGTATCCGGACCTTCCACCGTATAGAATGCCCTGTTCGGGTCGTCGGGATCGATTGCAGACTGCTCTTCGCCGTTGAAGACGAATCCCGAACGGACGGTCGGGGGAACAACGCCGGAATCGGAATAGGCGGTAATACGCACGATGAGAACGCCGCTGCCGCCCTTGCCGGCAACCGCACCGGCATACGCGCCGCCGCCGCCGCCGCCGCCGCCAAGACCGTCGACGCCGTTCCCGCCAGCATCAAATGACGACGCATACCTGCCGCCGCCGCCCGCGCCGCCGCCGCCAAGACCTCCGCCGCTTTTCCCCTTTGTGTTCATTGCATTGGAGGCATTGCCGCCGCCGCCGCCGCCGCCATAACAGGCGTCTGAATCTCCTGTTATATCGCATTTCCTGCCATCGCCGCCTTTTGCACCCGAACTAAGACTCGTAGGGGAGGCGCCCGTCGCGCCGGCGCCGCCGCCGCCGCCGCCGCCAAGCTTAATGGAATCCGCACCGCCGTCAGACCCCTGTGAACCAATGCCGCCGGGCGCGGAAGAAAGCGTGGGCGACAACGAACCGCCGCCGCCGCAACCGCCGTCACCACCCTTGCTCTCGGCGCCGCCGCCACCGCCGCCCCTGGCAACGTCGATTACGGCAACCCCATTTTGCATGAACGACGTATCGCCGCCGTTTCCACCGGGATTGCTGACATTCGTGCCGCCCTCGCCGGCCGCACCGCCAGCACCGACGGCAATCGTGTAATCGCCGTACAGGGCAACGCCATTCGTGATGACAACGCCGCCGCCGCCGCCGCCGCCGCCGCCGCCTCGCGTGCCGGACGTATAGGTGACGCGGCCGCCGCCGCCGCCGCCGCCGACCGCAAGAATCCGCGCCGATGCCGTCTTCGGCAGACTCAGCGTCCCGTTCCCCGTGTAGGTGATGACGAGATCGCCGTCCACCCAGTTCGTCGTGCCGCCCTCGAACTTAACGTCTTCCGCCAGCCCGCCGGACGCGACAAGTGAAAACCCGACCGCAGCCGCCGCGAACAGCATCTGCAGGGTCTTCGACGGGGCGAAAAGTCTCGGAAAATTGTTAATCTTTTAACTCCTTGTAGGTCTGTCCGTCAAAGGCAACGTCCTTGCCCTCGCACAGGAGCGCCGTCAGCTGTTTGGCGTCGAGTCCGCCGTTTTCCACGTAGGTGATTTTCGCCACATGCCCGTCGGCGTAGGCGACGTGCCCGACGAAGTTGCGCTTGCCGACCCGGTGGTTGAACCCGATCGCCTCGGGCGTCCCTCCCCAGCTCGAACCGTAGGTTCCGCTGCTCACCGTGGCCTTGTATTGCAGGGTGCAGTCCGCCGCGTAGCCGTCGCCGTCCGCCACGGGACTCGTCACATTGCCCTCGATCGTCCACATCGGCAGTTCAGCGAACATCAGCGTACGGTCGGCGCGCGAAAGGCTGCCGTAGCGGATGCCGCCGCCCACCGCACGCGCTCCCTGCGAATAGTCATAGCCGAACTTCGCGTTCATCACGTAGCTCCAGTTGGGCGCCGTCATCTTCTGATCCTGACGGTAGCGCACGTGCGTCGGACACGTGTAGATCGAACGGTTCTTGCCCGTCGCCGTCCAAATCGCACCGTTCGTAATCGCGAACGTCGCGTCGTCCTCCGTCCCCGTGCCGTAGAACGGGCAGATCTCGACGGACTGGTGGCTCGTGGCATAGCCTTCGCCGGACTGCTTCCGATAGGGGTCGCCGCGATTCGAAAGCCAGTTGATCCAGCCCTTGCTTTCGAAGTAGCCGGTCTTCCTGCCGACGATTTCAACGTATTCGAAGGCGCCGGCCGACGGATACCAGTTGCCCCGCATGGCCGTGGCGTTCGCGGCCTGCGCGAGGCTCTTCATGTTCGAGAGACATTGCGCGGCGTGCGCCGATTCCGTCGCGCCACCGAACGCGACGGCCATCACGCCGGCGAGAATCCCGATGATGCCGATCACCACCAGCAGTTCAATCAGCGTGAACGCCGCGTGCGCCCGACGGCAAAACGCCGCCGCCCGGACGAAATCATTCAAGGGCATAGTCATCCTTATTTTCATTATCACCTTGAATTATAGCACAACCCGCCCGTACCTTGCAAGCACCTTCCGTGCGCCGCGAAGCGGCTTCTGTGTGTTCTGTGGTCAAAACTCCCCCGCCCCCCAACTCTACATTTCTACAAATCTACACGGCTAAAACAAAAACCAAGTCACCGGCGCGGCACTTACCCGACCTTGTAGATCAGGCGGTCGGGCAGCGGGTTGTGCTGGATGAAAAGGGTCGCATAGATGGGGAAATAGGAAACGGTCCCCCTTTCAACATACGAATCGTCGCACAGAACGCGGGCGTTCGTCAACCCGTAGTCCCCGACGGAAAGCACGTTGTCCAGCGCGGCATGCCGCCTGTAGTCCTTCCCCGACTTGACTTCAATCGGCAGAACGCGCCCCCCGTTCTCAATCAGGAAATCGACTTCGCCGTGCCTTTTCGAATTGAAATAGTAAATCGAGCGATAGCCGTGCGCGCGCAATTCCTGCGCGACGAAGTTCTCGTAAATGGCGCCGAAGTTGACGGATTCGGCCTTCGTGAGTATGCGAAGCTGAATTCCCTCGGCATAGAGGCCGGCGAGAAGCCCAACGTCGCAGAGAAAGAGTTTGAAAAGATTCGCCTTCTTTGCCAGTTCGAGCGGCAGCGTCGGCGCATCGACGTTGAAAACGGGTATTGCGATTCCCGCCTTGTCGAGCCAGATGAAATTGTCCTCAAGACGGCTGAACTTGACGTTTTCCCTGATGTCGTTCAGAAAGAACCGCTTGTTCGGTCGGTTGAGTTCGGCTGGAATCAGTTCCAGCGTCCGGACGATCTTCATGCGCTCCGTCTCGTCGTATCGGGACGCATCCTTCTTGTATTCCGTGACGATGGCCTGCTGGATGCGCATGACTTCACGGAGGTCGTTCGTATCGAGATAGGACTGAACGACGGCCGGCATCCCGCCGACGACGAGATAAAGGCGAAAGAGTTTCATCAGCCTGTCATGGACGGGGGACGGAATCGTCCCGCCGCTTTGGCATCGGTCACGCACGACCCCGATGACGTCGTCCCCAATGCCGTTCGCACGGAAAAATTCCTCGAGGTCGAGCGGATACATGGTCACTTCGCGCAAATAGCCGACGGGAACGGATCGGACGCCCTTGAGTTCGATGCCGAGCAACGAACCGCTCAAAATGTAATGGAACTGTCCGTCATCGACGAGAAACTTGATGAACGTGACGGCTTCGGGGCAGACCTGAACTTCGTCAAGGAAGACGAGCGTCTCGTGCGGAACGAGCGGCACGTCCGTAAGGGTTGAAAGGATGGTGAAGAATTCGCGTTCGCTTGTCGTCGCGGCGAAAAGGGCCTTCGCCTTCGGGTTCTTGATGAAGTTGATTTCAACGAAGTTGGAATAGTGCCGCCGGGCGAACTCGCGGATGCTGAACGTCTTCCCGACCTGCCGCGCACCGGATATGAGAAGGGCTTCTTTCCCGTTGCGGGAAAGAAAGGCGTCCAATTCCGCTTCTATTTTGCGACGAATCATCCTTTATCTCCAGATACGCGGATATTCTACCATAAGTTCCGCCACTTTTTCAAGTCGCGAAAGGCCGTTTTTGCCACTTTTCCGAATTGCGCGACGGCGTTTTTGCCACTTTTTCCGACAGCACGGCGCGGGCGGGGTGTTTTACCACTGAACACACTGAAACCCGCTTCGCGGGTCACTGAACACACTGAACTTGCCCGCCGACGGAAACCCACCCCGGCTTTCAGTGTCTTCTGTATGCCGCCGAAGGCGGCTTCTGTGTGTTCTGTGGTCAAACCCCCGCCCCCTCTCCCCCCCCCAACTCTACATTTCTACAAATCTACACGGCTTAGGCAATTGCAAAACCTATTTATTCGGTCACGCGG
>CAVAHB010000060.1:0-12059 GCA_963588415.1 Faecalibacterium sp. CAG:74 | reverse complement strand
ATATATGGACAGCACCCGAGTCCATATATGGAGAACTCCAACGCTCCCTGAGGGGTTTCGCCGCGCTCCCCGAGGGGTCAAACGGCGGTCTTCCCGTACACCTTATATATATAGGTACATACGGGGCATCGCGCCGAGTCGCGTCCGATTCCATCAACCGCCCGAGCCGAAGTCGGGGATGCGCCCCCCACTTGGGTTAAAAATGTGATACAATACGCGCCCATGGATTCGCTGAAGAAACAGTTGAAGAGGCTGACGGTTCCCATCTTCATGGAAATCGCCCTCGTGATGCTCGTCGGCTTCGTCGATACGCTGATGCTGTCGCGCTACAGCGACAATGCGGTGGCGGCGGTCGGGCTGGACAACCAAATCGTCACCCTCGTCTTCCTCGTCTACCAGTTCGTCTCGCAGGGCGCGGCAATCGTCTGTGCGCAGTATCATGGGGCGGGGCTTCGCAAGCGGCTCGTGCAGGTCGTGGGAATCGCCCTCATCCTGAACGCGGCGGTTGGGCTTGTCGCGAGCGGAATCCTCTATTTCCACGCCGAGGACATCGTGCGGATGATGGGGCTTCGCGAGGAACTGGTCGCCGACGGGGCCGTCTACCTGAAGATCACGGGTTCGCTTTCGTTCTTCCAGTCCCTCGCGTTCGCATTCAGCGCGTCCCTGCGGAGCGTTGACCGCGTGAAAGGCCCGATGGTCGTGACGGCCCTCGCGAACGTGGTGAACGCGCTCGGCGACTACGCGCTCATCTTCGGGCACTGGGGATTCCCGGCGATGGGCGTTGCGGGCGCGGCGTGGGCGACGGCCGCCAGCCGAATCGTCGTCTTCGTGCTCATCGCGGCGATCCACTTCAGGACGCACATCCCGAAGTTCCCGCTCGCCTGGTTCCGTCCGTTCCCCTGGGGCGAGGTGAGGAACATCCTCAAAATCGGCTTCCCGGCGATGGGCGAGGAACTGTCGTACTGCCTCTCGCAGGTGACGATTACCTACTTTGTGAACAAGATCAGCACCAACGCGCTCATCGTGCGCACCTACGCGGTGAACTGCATCATGTTCGTCTACCTCTTCTGTTCGAGCATTACGCAGGGCGGCGACATTCTCGTCGGGCATCTCGTCGGGCGCGCCCGCTACCAGCCCGCCTACCTGATGGGCAACTACTTCCTCGGGCGGAGCATGGTCATCACCCTGACCTGCAGCGTCATCCTTGCAATCTGCGGCCCGTGGATATTCGGTGCGCTGACGAAGAACCCCGACGTCATCCGCCTCGGCATAATCATCCTGTGGATCGACTGCGTGCTGGAAATCGGCCGCGTGAGGAACATCTTCGCCTGCGGGACCCTCCGGGCGACGGGCGACGCGGTCTATCCGCTGATCGTCGGGCTGATCTTCCAGTGGGGCGTCGCGGTTGGGATTGGGTGGCTCTTCGCGATTCCGTTCGGCTGGGGGCTTGTCGGCGCCTGGGTCGCGTTTGCGCTGGACGAGAACCTGCGCGGCATCGTGCTGCACCGCCGCTGGCACACGAAGGGATGGGTCGGGCGCAGCTTTGCCACCGCGTGACCGGGCCAGACTGCAGCCGCCCCAAAACACCGTCAAACGTCCACAAAACCCGCCGCAACCAAACTTTTGGTATAATAGGCGCATGAAAACGAAGTCGTTGTCTTTCGTTCTTGCTTTCCTTGCAATCGTCTGCGGTGGTATGCGGGCCTCTGCGCTCTACGTGGTCGATGGGTACTACACGCTCGGTTCGCAGACGGAAAAGTCCGACAAGAACGTCACCTACGTATCATCCGCCTATTATAAGGATAGCGATACACGTTCATGTCTGAATTCCACTTATCATACTTCCATTTACGCGACCAAACAGCCGGCCGCCGGCACGGTCTTGACGAACTGGACGCTGACGGGGCTGACTTCTGCCTCCGTTGAGAAGACAACGACCTACTCCGCTTCGGAGACGCAGACGCTCACCTATTCAACGTGCGTCAAGAATGGTTACGCCGAGAACGGTGCTACCGGAAACATGTCGTCACAATCCCTCCGTCTTGTCGCCAACTACCGGTGGATGAACTACACTCTCTCGTACGATGCGAACGGAGGAAGTTGGGGCGGCGACTCGCCGACGGCTCAATCCCTCACCTACCCGGACACGATTACGACCCTTGCCGCGGGCCGTGCAACGAAGACGGGCTATCACATCGCCAGCTGGAACACCGCGAAGGACGGCTCCGGCACGAAGGTCGCCTGCGGGTCGTCCGGCGTGACGGGCGCGACGCTCGGCGTGACGGCGGATGGCGAGGCCGTCACCCTCTACGCCCAGTGGGCGGCGAACACGTATGCGGTGACGCTTTCGGCAGACGGGGCGGAGAACACGCCGACGACTTCCGTCGAGGCGACCTACGATGCCGCGATGCCCGCCATCGCCGTCTTGCCGACGCGGACGGGCTACACCTTCGGCGGCTATTATACGGAGCAGGACGGGCGCGGGACGCAGTATTACAAGGCGGACGGTTCAAGCGCGGCGAATTGCGACCTGACGGCGGCGACGACCCTCCATGCGAAATGGTCTATCAACTCCTACACGGTGACATTTGACGTGCAGGGGAACGGAACCGTCAGCCCGTCGGGAAGCAGAACCTACGAATACGGCACGGTTGTCAACGTGTCGGCAACGCCTTCGACCGGCGCCACGTTCGGCGGGTGGTCGGACGGCGTGACCACCCAGACGCGCACGGTGACGGTGACGGGCAATGCGACCTATACGGCGATTTTCTCGCTGACGACCTGTACGGTGACGTTCGTCTACTACAACAAGAACTGCGTGCTGACCACCGAAAGCACGACATACGACTACGGCGACACCATCGCCGTCCCGACCGACGTCGATAACCGGCCCGGCTACACGTTCACCGGCTGGTCGCCGAGCGTGCCGACGACGGCAACGGCAAGCGGGACATATACGGCGCAGTATTCGGAAAAGACATACTCCGTTTTCTTTGACGGCAACGGCGATACAAGCGGACGGACGGCGACTCAGGCGTTCTCGTACAGCGAATCGAAGGCGTTGACCAAGTGCGGATACAAGAAGACGGGGTATTCGTTTCTCGGCTGGAGCGAGAAAAAGGGTGCGACGAAGGCCGATTACGCGGATCAGGAGGTCGTCGGCAGCCTGGCCGAAGAAGGCGCGATTACGCTTTATGCCGTGTGGCAGGCGAATTCGTATACGGTCGAGTTCGACGGGAACGGCGAGACGGGCGGTTCGATGCCGAGCCAGACGTTCACCTACGACAAGGAGCAGACCCTTCGGAAAAACGGCTTCACGAAAGTCGGCCAGACGTTCGTCGCGTGGAAAACGGAAGACGGGCGCACGTTCGCCGACGGGGCCACGGTCAAGAACCTGACGGATTCAGGGACGATTACGCTGCATGCGGGGTGGTCGGGCGATCACTTCGTCGTTTTCGACGGGAACGGCGCGACGAGCGGGGAAATGGGGGTGCAGACCTTCACCAGGGACGACGAGCAGGCGCTCACTCCGAATGCCTACGGGAAAACCGGCTACACGTTCGGTGGATGGGCGACGAACGAGGCGACGGCCGCGGAACTCTCGCCACGCTACTCGGACGGCGAAGTCGTGAGCATCGACGCGCCCGAAGGCGCGACGAACACGCTTTACGCCGTCTGGACGACGAACCGGTATTCCATCGTCTTCCATCCCGGCGCGGCGAATGTGATTGGCACGAACGAAACGCTGACGGGGTGCTTCTACGATACGGAAATCACGCTTCCCAAGTGCGCGTATACGAACCATGCGTCAAGCGGATTCCTCGGCTGGGCGCAAGCGGACGGCGGCGAAGTCGCCTTCTCGGACGGGGCGGTCGTTTCGAACCTGACGGCGGAAGCGGACGGAATCGCCGCGCTCTACGCCGTCTGGGATGACGAGGGCGAACTCTCAAAGGCGGTCGGGCTGGCAAATGGCGTCCTGACGAGCGTTGAGGATGCAAAGATTCCCAATTTCAAATGGTCGGCAATTGAAGGTGTCGGGCATGGCGATGACAAGTGCGTCGCACCGACCGGAGAGCCGTATAGCCTTGCGAATGGTGAAGCGACGATGACTATGACCGTCTGCGGGCCTGGAAAACTTTCCTTTTACTGGTATCATTCGGACGAAGACACCGAGGGGGATCATGGTTATGAGGTTAAACTCGACGGGACGGTTGTGGCATCGTGCGCGAGCACGGAGTGGAAAGAGGTGGAACTTGCGATTGACGAGGGCGAACATACGGTTGAATGGGTCTATCGGGTGAACTATCGGGGCGTGAGTTCAGCCCCCCTTTATGTGGACGACATGACGTGGACGCCGACGTCGCAGACCGAAGAGGAGTTCAGTTATGACGACGACTCGGGCGTGACGCACACGGTGAGCGTTCCGCATTCGTGGGTTGACGGGTATTTCTCGGCGGACGACGTCACGGCGGCGGGCGGCTACAAGTCCCTGCTGGAAGGGTCGGCGAACAAGTCGGGCTGGTCCGTCCCGCGCTGGCAGGAATACGTCGCGGGCACGGACCCGACGGATTCGGCTTCCGTCTTCCGCATAACGTCGATCGAGGTGACGAATGGCGGCGTGAGCCTGACCTGGTCGCCCGACTTGCGCGAGGCCGATCCGCCGCGCACGTATACGGTGTTCGGCAAGGCGGCTCTCGACGACGCCGGGTGGACGACGCCGGCCGATTCGACGCATCGCTTCTTCAAGGTGAAGGTCGGCTTGAAGTGAATCGGATTGCGCTAACGGGCGGCATCGCCTGCGGCAAGTCGCTTGCGGCAACCTATCTGAACGAGATGGGCGTCGAGACGCTGGATGCGGACGACATCGTGCACGAGCTGATTCCGCCGAAGGAGCGTCGGCGGCTCGCCAGGATCGTGTTCGCGAACCCGGCGGCGCGGAAGGAACTGGAGGCGCGGATTCATCCGCTCGTGCGGGCGCGATTCGAGGCGTGGTTCGATTCGCCGCGCCGCGAGGGGTCGGCGATTCGCGTGGCCGTGATTCCCCTTCTCTTCGAGACGGGGTGGGCGAAGGACTACGACTTCGTGTGCTGCGTTGCGTCCAGTCCCGAAACGCAGATCGAACGGATGATGACGACGCGCGGCTACACGCGGGAAGAGGCGCGGGCTCGGCTCGAGGCGCAGATGCCGATCGGGGAAAAGGCGGCGCGGGCCGATTTCACGATTCGCAACGACGGGTCGCCCGCCGACCTGCGCAATGAGGTCGCACGCCTTGTCGCACATCTGCGGAAGGCGTGATTTGCGCCGTTATCCGCCGTGTTTCCTCAATTTATGGTATAATATGCCGCGTTATGGCAGAAGAAGAAAACAAGTCGTCACTTGACGCGCTGAGCGCTTTGTGCAAGCGCCGCGGGTTCATTTACCATTCCTCCGAGATCTACGGCGGCATGCCGGGGTTCTGGGACTACGGTCCGCTCGGATGCGAGTTGAAGGGCAACGTGAAGAGCGCGTGGTGGCAGTTCACCGTGCGCGGGCGCGAGGACGTCGTCGGGCTGGACGCGACGATCATCATGCACCCGAAGATCTGGAAGGCGTCGGGTCACCTCGACACGTTCGCCGACCCGATGACGATGTGCAAGGACTGCAAGAAGCTGATGCGCGCCGACCAGGTGAAGGATATTTACGCCGACCAGAAGAAGAAGCCCCAGCCGAAAGTCGCGGGCAGCGAGTTCTTCTGTCCCTACTGCGGCGGCGAACTGACCGAGCCGAAGCCGTTCAACCTGATGTTCAAGACGGTCGTCGGGCCGATTGACGACCCGTCGAACGTGGCGTATCTGCGCCCCGAGACGGCGCAGGCAATCTTCGCGCAGTTCCTGAACGTCACGGCGACTTCGCGCATGTCGGTGCCGTATGGCATCGCGCAGATGGGCAAGAGTTTCCGCAACGAGGTCACACCCCGGAACTACACCTTCCGCAGCCGCGAGTTCGAGCAGATGGAACTCGAGTTCTTCATCCGCCCCGACGAGGCAATCGAACTGCAGTACGGCCACGTCGTCACGCTGGCGGACAATCCCGACCTGAACGGGCCGGTGCAGGACGACTGGGGTTGGGAGGTCTGGCACAAGTATTGGGTCGAGCAGCGCAAGAAGTTCCTCAACGCGGTTGGCCTGCCGACAGAGAAGTTCGTTGAATACTGGCAGAAGCCCGACGAACTCGCGCACTACGCCCGTGCGTGCGTGGACATCGAATACGACTTCCCGTTCGGGCGGCAGGAACTCGAGGGCATCGCCGCGCGTTCCGACTTCGACCTCACGCAGCACCAGATTCACTCGAAGGTCGCGCAGACGGTGTTCGACGACCCGCTGAAACAGGCCTGCAAGCGGCTTTCCGACGACCAGAAGGCCGCGTTCGTCGCGAAGACGCAGACGGAGTGGGTCGAGCGCAAGCAGAAGTCCCTGTCGGCGAAGGCCGGCAAGGAAATCGCGCTGACGGAGGAGGAGAAGGCCGAACTCGCCGCGAAGGCGAAGACATTCTGCGAAAACCTCTTCGACGGCAAGTACGTGCCGCACGTGATCGAGCCGTCGGCCGGCGTCGACCGCCTGATGCTCGCGCTTCTCTGCGAGGCGTACGAGGAGCAGAAGCTGACGGACGAGAACGGCAAGGAGGACGTGCGCACGGTTCTCCACTTCCACCCGAAGGTAGCGCCCGTGAAGGCGGCGATCTTCCCGCTCATCAAGAAGGACGAGGCGCAGATGAAGATCGCCCGCGAAATCTTCGAGAAGTTGCGCAAGAAGTTCAACGTGCAGTGGGACGTGTCGGGCGCAATCGGCCGCCGCTACCGCCGGCAGGACGAGGCGGGCACGCCGTGGTGCATCACCGTGGACGCGCAGACCGTACAGGACGGGACGTTCACGGTGCGCGAACGCGACTCGATGCAGCAGACGCGCATGACGTATCCGGAGTTCCTCGCGATGGTTTACGACAAACTCGAGTTTTAAGTCAAAAGAAGGAGAATAAGGACAGGATGAAGGAAATCAACGGAAAACTTTCCGCCGAGGGGATGAAGGTCGCGCTCGTCGTGAGCCGCTTCAACAGTTTCCTGACGGAGCAACTGGTCAAGGGGGCCGTCGATGCGTTCGTGCGGCTCGGCGGCGACGAGACGAACCTGACGCTCGTGCGCGTGCCCGGAGCCTACGAGATTCCGCTTGCCGCGTCGAAACTCGCGGCGAAGGGCGTGGACGCGGTTGTCGCGCTCGGCGCAGTCGTTCAGGGTGCGACCGCCCACGCGGCGCTTATCAACGAAACGACCGCCCGTGCGTTCAACCAGATTTCGCTCGAAACGGGCGTGCCCGTGCTGGACGGGGTCGTCTCGGCGGAAAACCTCGAACAGGCCGTCGAGCGGTGCGGCACGAAGCAGGGCAACAAGGGTTTCGCCGCGATGCAGGCGGCAATCGAGATGGTGAACGCGCTCAGGGCCATCTGAACGGATGGCACGGGCGAACGGACGAACAATTTCAAACCAAAGACATAAGTAGAAAGACAGAAAAATGGCAAAAGAAGTGAAAAAAGTCGCGTTTCTGACGGCTGGCGGACTGGCTCCGTGCCTTTCGAGTTCGATCGGGTTTCTGATCGACGAATACACGAAGAAGGCCCCGAACGTCGAGATGATTGGCTACATCAACGGCTACATGGGTCTCCTGAAGGGCGATTCGATTCCCGTGACGGACGAGGTGCGCAAGAACGCGCTCATCCTGACGAAGCACGGCGGGTCGCCGATTGGCAACAGCCGCGTGAAGCTGACGAACGTGAAGGACTGCGTGAAGCGCGGGCTCGTGAAGCCAGGCGAAGACCCGCTGAAGGTCGCGGCGGATCAGCTCGTGAGGGACGGCGTGGACGTTCTCCACACCATCGGCGGCGACGACACGAACACGACGGCGGCGGATCTCGCGGCGTTCCTCGCGAAGCACAACTACCCGCTCATCGTGGTCGGTCTGCCGAAGACAATCGACAACGACGTCTACCCGATCAAGCAGTCGCTCGGCGCATGGACGGCGGCCGAGGAAGGCGCGAAGTTCTTCATGAACGTCGTGAAGGAGAACAGCGCGAACCCGCGCGCCCTCACGATTCACGAGGTGATGGGCCGCAACTGCGGCTGGCTGACCTACAAGACGGCGCAGTACTACCGCAAGATGCTCCAGCGCACGAAGTTCCTGCCGGAGTTCAACCTCACGCGCGAACGTCAGGAAGTCCACGCGGTCTACGTGCCGGAATGCAAGATCGACTTCGTTGACGAGGCGGCGCGTCTGCGCAAGATCATGGATACGGTCGACAGCGTCAACATCTTCGTTTCCGAAGGCGCGGGCGTGAAGGACATCATCGAGGAAATGTCGCGCCGTGGCGAGGAAGTGCCGGTCGATGCGTTCGGCCACCCGCGTCTCGACAAGGTGAACGTCGGCCAGTACATCGGCAAGCGCTTCGGCGAACTGCTGAACGCCGAGAAGGTGCAGGTCTTCAAGTCGGGCTACTTCGCCCGTGCCGCCGCGCCGAACAAGAAAGACCTCAAGCTCATCGAGAAATGCGCCCGCAAGGCGGTCGAGTGTGCGCTGGCGGGTGAAAGCGGCGTGGTCGGCCCCGACGAGGATGCGGCCGCCCAGATTCGCGCCTGCGAATTCCCGCGCATCAAGGGCGGCAAGCCGTTCAACGTGCGCAAGGGCAGTTTCCGCAAGATGCTCGCGGAAATCGGCCAGCCCCGTCCGCGCAAGAAACGCACGCTCAAGTGAGGTGAACGAGAGATGACGGGAATCGAAAGACTCCACGAAATCATGACCCGTCTGCGCAATCCGCAGACGGGTTGTCCTTGGGATCGGGAACAGACGCTCGAATCGCTCAAGCCGTGCGTACTTGAGGAGACGTACGAACTGCTCGCCGCAATGGACAGGCCGGAGGACAAGGCGAACCACATCGAGGAACTCGGCGACGTGCTTCTCCAGGTGATGTTCCAGTCCGTCATGGCCGAACAGGAGGGACGCTTCACCTTCGACGACGTCGCGAACGCAATCGCCGACAAACTCGTGCGGCGGCATCCGCACGTCTTCGGAAACGTGGACGCGAAGGATTCCGCGACCGTGCTGAAGAACTGGGAGCAAATCAAGCAGATGGAGCACCGGAAGGAGACGCGGCATTCCGCGCTCGACGGCGTGCCCCCGACGCTTCCCGGCCTTCTCAAGGCCCAGCGGACGCAGGAGAAGGCCGCCCGCGTCGGTTTCGACTGGAAGGACGCGAAAGGCCCGCTCGCCAAGATCCGCGAAGAACTCGGCGAACTCGAGACGGAACTCGCGTCCGCCGGCGTTCGGGAGGGCGCGGCGAAACGGTCGCCAGTGGAACTGGACGGCGTGAAGGCGGAACTCGGCGACCTCCTGTTCTCGGTCTGCAATCTGGCGCGGCATTTGGGCGTGGACGCGGAATCGGCGGTCGAACTGACGACGGCGAAGTTTGCACGGCGTTTCCGCACCGTCGAGGCCGGCGCCAAGGCGCAGAGCCGCAACATGAAGGATATGACGCTTGCTGAGATGGACGCGCTTTGGGACGCGGCGAAGAAGGCGGAGGAATGACAATCGAACTCCTTGAGCCGCACGGTTTCTGCGCGGGTGTCACTGCGGCCCTGCGCAAGGCGTTGGCACTCAAGGATGTCTATTGCCTGCACGAACTTGTGCACAACGAGTTGGTGGTCGCGGACCTGAAGGCCCGCGGCTTTTCGTTTGTCGAGCGCATCGAGGATGTCCCCGAAGGAGGGACGGTGCTCTTTTCTGCGCACGGGGTCTCGCCCGCCGTGCGCAAAAAGGCTGCGGCGCGGCACTTGCGGGTGGTGGATGCGACGTGCCCGTTCGTCGAGCGAGTCCACCGCGCCGCCCGCGCCCTCGCGACAAGAGGACTCCCCGTCGTCATCATCGGGAATCCGAACCATGCGGAGGTCGTCGGCATTCGGGGTGAAGTCGGGGAGGCCTACGTCTATCCCGACCTTCCGACGAATGTGCGGCGGATTGGCGTCGTGAGCCAGACGACGATGAATTCCGATGACGTCGGGCGAATCGTCATGGAACTGCGGACGCGGTTCGAGACGGTGGAGACGATGGCCGAAGTGTGCAACGCAACGAAAGTCAGGCAGGATGCCGTAAGGAACTTTCGCGGCGACGCCCTGCTCGTGCTCGGCAGCGCGAACTCGTCCAACACGCGGCGGTTGTGCGAGATTGCGGCGTGTCGGACGTTTCGGGCGGGGACGCTTGACGACGTGGAACGGCTCGATTTGACGGGCGTTCGGGTTCTGGGCATCACGAGCGGGGCTTCCACGCCGGAGAGTTTCTTCTCGGCTGCCGTAGCCCGACTCAACGCGAAGTTCGGGCGGCCACTTATGGTATAATGGACGGTGGATATGGCACAGAAACTCTTGAAACGGAAGGTGCACAAGGTTGCGCCGGGGAAAGTCCCTGCGGAGGAATCGCGGAAGGTCGTGCTTGTCGGCGCGTACAAGAGCGGCCAGCTGAAGGCGTGGCCGGGCTACTACAACTATCCACTCACGAAGAGGGACAAGGTGGACGTCGCGTGCGCGAAGCGGGTGAACGAGATTTGGCTCTTCCAGGGGACGAAGGACGGACGGTTCTTCGCGGCGGAGTTCGTCGGCGAGTTCACCCGCGACCAGCTGGTGGAGCGGCTCGGCTATCCGGCGAAGGGACGCGGACACGGCGATTCCTATCTCCTCTATAAGATCAGCCGAACGGAGATTTACGATCCGGCGCGGGGGCTTGTCGATGCGGTGATCGTGCGGTCGGCGGACTTCGCAACCGCACCAAAAGTCCGCAAACAGATTAAGGCGTATCTCGAATCGACGGAACGCCGCGACCCCGTTGCGGCGAATCTCGTCCCGAAGATTCTCACGGAAGTGCCACGCGAAGTTCTGCGCGTCTGCGATGCGGCGATTCAGATGGATTTCTGGCCGACGGTCGGCCCGTGCGTCGGCCCGACCGTGCCGTTCCCTCCGCCCGCACATCCTCGATTCACCTTCATCGACCTGTTCGCCGGAATCGGCGGATTTCGACTTGCAATGCAGCGCTGTGGCGGAAAATGCGTGTTCTCAAGCGAGTTTGATTCTGCGGCGCAAAAAACATACAAAGCGAATTTTGGTGAAACTCCTGCTGGAGACATTACGAAGCAGGAAACGCACGACGCGATACCTGAGCAGTTTGATGTCGTCTGCGCTGGATTTCCCTGCCAGGCGTTTAGTCTTGCCGGGAAAAGGCTGGGGTTTAAGGATTTGTACAAGGGCATGTCTCGCGGCACATTGTTCGCCGAGGTGGTGAGAATCTGCGAGAAACATCGTCCGAAAGCTGTCTTTTGCGAGAATGTGAAGGGCTTGTTTATTCACGACAAGGGCAATACGTTTAAAATCATAAAGAATGAGTTTGAATCCATAGGGTATCGCTTCTTCTACAAGATATTGAACAGCAGAGATTTTGGCATCCCACAACATCGTGAACGAATCTATATGGTTGCGTTTCGTGAGGATTATGCAAAGGACGGATATGAGTTTACCTTTCCCGAACCGACGGGTGAAAAAGTCTGTCTGAATGATATTCGAGAACATAATGTTTCTGCGAAATACTTTTTGAGTACCGTTTATGTTGAGACGCTACGGCGGCATCGTGCTCGACATGAGGCTGCCGGGCATGGCTTTGGCTATGTTATTAGAGACTGGTCTGGCGTATCGGGTGCAATCGTTTGCGGCGGAATGGGACGCGAAACGAATCTTGTGCGAGAAGAAGGAGGAACGCCAGTTGGATTAGTTCCCGTGACACATATCCGTGGAACGCTCAACCCGGATGGCATTCGTAAGATGACTCCTCGAGAATGGGCGAGACTTCAGGGGTTTCCCGAAGAATACAAACTTGTCTTGAGTGACGTCCACTTGTACAAGCAGTTTGGCAACAGCGTTTCAATTCCTGTGATTGAGGCGATTTCGCGTGAGATTATCTCCCGCATTCAGTATGTGAATATGGGAATGTGAAAGG
>CAVAHB010000059.1:0-12319 GCA_963588415.1 Faecalibacterium sp. CAG:74 | reverse complement strand
TTGTAGGTCGTCGCAGTTCCCGCCGAATCCCGTCCGTCGAGCGTGAGCGAGACGACGCTGCCCGCGTTCGTGAGGAAAAGCGACGACGCGCCAAGCCCGGTGATCTTATGTCCGCGCCCGTCGAGGATGCCGGTGAACGTCGCGACCGACTTGTAGCCCGCGTCCGTGAGGTCGATGTCGGCGGAAAGTTTGTAGTGTCCCGCCGGGTTCGCCGCGAGTTTCGCCGCGAACGCCTCCGCCGTGCCGATGGTCTCCGCCCGTATTGCCGCGCCGCACGAAAGCGCCGCGAGAAGGATTCCGATCGTCTTCATTTTCATTTTCCTTTCTTGGTCTTTGGTGTTGGTGTTGGTTTTTTAGGTGTCTGTTTTGTTTTCTCGGGAGCTTGCACCGTCGAGTAGGCTCCGCACGGACGCACGCCGCTCGGATACAAATTGCCGTTGATATCCGCCGGCACGCACGGGAGGGCGATGCCGTGCTGGGCGGCGGGGGAATCGGGCGCGAGCGCGAAGTTCTTGTTCGCCTCGTCCGCGAACGCCCGCGGCACCTTGAGCGCGTTCTCGCCATACGTCGGCCCGCCGTAGAAGGCGTTGTCGTGGGCGATGAGGTCTTTGCCCGGCTCCCAGCCGACCCCGCAGTCGGCCATCGACAGGAAGAGGCAGTTCACGACCTCCACGTCCTTCGGCTTGTAGGTCTTGCGCCAGAGCCACACCTGGTTGACGAGCGTGACGTGGGCGAAGAGCACGTTCTCCATCTCGTCCGAATACTGGCTGCGGTAGACCGCACCCTTGCGCAGTTCGAACGAGACGTTGACGAACGCGCTGTCGCGCAGTCGCACGCCGAAGAGTCCCTGGCAGACCGCATCGGCGCCCGAGACGTTGTAGAGGATCACGTCGTGCACCCACTTCGGTGGGCGGGCGTAGGACTGGTGGAAGTCGGGGTGCGCGGCGGTCGGGCCGCGGTCGACGTCCCACGCCCTGCAGTTGACGACGAGCCCCGCGCCCGACCAGACGTCGGACGCGATCTTGTGGACGCTGTGGCCGCGCACGAGCTGCGCGTTGCAGCCGTTGCACGTGTCGGTCGTCTCGCCGCCCGTCACGTAGGCGGTGATGGCGTGGCCGAAGGCGTTCACGCCGCCGACCCAGCGTCCCTTGCGGTTGCTCATGCGGCAGTCCTCCACCCAGCACACCGTGCCGCGCTTCAGCCCCGAGAGAATCGCCGCGTATTTGCCCTCCGCCTCGACGAAGAGGTCGACGCCCTTGAAATGGAGTTTGTCCGCGATGCGTCCGCCCGAAACCGCGACGTCGTCGCGCACCACGCCGGGCGCGGCGGCGATCGTCGTCCAGTACGATCCGGGCGCGGCGAAGCCGACGGGTGAGTAGACACCCTTGGCGAGGAAGACCGTGCCGCCGTTGCGCACGCGCTTCGACGCGGCCGCGAGCGTCTTGAGCGGCTTCTTCGCCGAGCCTTCCGCCGCGTCGTCGCCGTTGGCGGAATCGACGAACACCTGTTCCTTGACCGAGAGACTTCCCTTCGCATTGGCGAAGAGAAGGAGGTCGGGGAGCTGATGCGCGTCGGCGGGCGAGCCGAGCGCAATCGCCTTTGCGGAGAGCGTCACCGGCCCGTCGGGGAACGCGGCGGGGTCGAGCGGCATCACGTATTCCCACACGCCCGTGCGCTCGTTGAACTCGGGCTTCTCGGCCGTGTGGAGAAGCGTGCCGTTCGCGGAGAACTCGACCTTCACGCCCGACTTGTGGAACGCGCAGACCCCGGCCTTGAACACGCGATCGAACCGCTGGTACGGTATCACGTCCCAGCGCGCGATCGGCCGTGCGGCGAAGGACTGCGCCGCCGCGAGAAGAGTTGCCGCAAAAAGAAGTGTCGTCCTGTTCATTTCCGTTCCTCCACGATTGCCTCGCCCCGGTCGGGGACGATTTCGGCGATTGCATACGGCGCACCGTCGTGCGTCAGGAAGCGGCACGGAACTTCCGTACCGTTCTGCCGCGCCTTCGCGCCCTTCCATCCGTTCGGCAAACGCACCTTCACAGAAAGCGGGAAGCTGAAGACGTCATCCTTCATCTTGTCCGCGAGCGTCACGACGACGCGACCCTTCTCCATCCGCGAGGCGAGCGCGGCGGAATCGCGTTCCTGCGCATATTTCATCACGTCGTCGAAGCGGCAGACCCAGAGGCGGTCGTCCTTCAGCGAGGAGATGTAGCGGACTTCCTTCTCAACGGTCTCGGCGTTCTTCTTCCGCGCCTCGGGGTTGCGACCGGCGTGGACGAAGTGGTAGAGCACGACGTTCAGCCCGCGCTTGAGGTCCTTCATGCCCCGCACCCACTTCGGGCCCTCGTCCGCCTTGCCGAACGCCACCATATCGACGAAGCCGCGCTGGCCGCTGCCCTTGTTGGTGTTGGCGTAGCTGATCTTGTTGGCGGGGGAGGGCTTGCCGTTCACGCCGCGCGAGGCGATGGCGTATTTCGTCGAGATTTCGGGATGTGCGTCGCCGCTCGGGTAGGCGAGGCAGCACGCCCAGTTGTTCGTGACGTTGTCGTTGATCGTCTTGAGCGAGTCGCGGTACATGGACGTCAGCTGCTCGTCGCTGAGAAGGACGGTTTCGGGCTTGCGCTTCCTCTTCGGCGGGTCGGAGCGGTGGTTCGTCGTGTGGCTCTGGATCGAGTGGCCGAGGTTCGCCAGCCGCTGGAAGTCGTCCCACGTGCCGTTGAACCCGCCGTTCGCCGCGCCCTTCGGCTTCACGCCGCCCGTGACGACGAACCACGTCACCTTGATGCCGAGTTCGCCCGTGAGCTTGACCCACCACTCGTGGTCGGGGGCGCAGTTGTCGTCAATCGTAATCGCGCAGGCGGCGAAGCGGTCGTCGTGCCAGAGGCAGATGTCGGCTTCGCCGGGCGCGGCGGGCCAGACGCGGTCGTCCGGAACGGCGAAGCGCCCGGCGGCGGAGGTCGGGTACGGAAGCGTGAGCAGTTGCCTGTCGTCCGTCTGGACGAGGTCGGCCCGAGACCCTGCCGCACACGGCAGGGAAAGCGCGAAAGTCGCGGCGAAAAAGAGTTTGTTCACCATGGCCTAAATTGTACCACAGTCGACGCGAACTCTACAACGACGAATGGACGACACTCCCTTGCGAAGTTGCGACACGTCGGACGGGTGCGCCGAAGCGCGCTTCCGTCATCGTTTCGCCGAACGTCTTCTTGAAGTTGTAGGCGCAGTGCGAGATGTCCGAATAGCCGCAGCGACGTGCGATCTCGACGAACGAGAGGCCGGTATCCGTCACGAGGCGCCGCAGGGCGTTCGTGCGCCGGTCGCGGAGAATCGCCGCGACGTTGAGGCCTTCGGTGCGGAAGTGTCGCTCCAGCGTTCGGACGGTCACGCCGAGCGCGGCCGCGACTTCGGCGACGGTCAGGCCGAGGTCGTCGCCGCACTTCGCCATGCTCGCGAGGGCCTCCGCCACCGTCGCGTCCTTCGCGGCGGCCAGCGCAGTCGAGCCGCGCTCCATCACCGAGACGGGGGCGAAGGTCGTCTCGATTCGCGGCGCGGCGGGATGGTGCAGACGGCGGTCGAGGAGTTCCGCCGCGAGCCTGCCCGCCGCACGGTCTTCGCGGCTGACGGACGATAGTTCTGGATGCGTCGTGCTCACCACGAAGAGGTCGTTGTCCACGCCCAGCACGGAAAGGTCGTCCGGAACGGAAATGCCGCACCGCACGGCGCGGTTGAGGACTTCCCGCGCATCCTCGTCTGATACGGCGAACAGTGCCGTCTGGCGCGGCAGTTCCGCGAGGGCGTTTTCGAGATTCGGGTCGGAGGCGACGAGTTTCGCCACGGGGAAACCTGCCGCCCGCACCGTCCCGACGAACGCCGCCCGCCGCCGCGCTCCCCACGTCAGGTCGCGCTTCCTGCCGGCGAACGCGAAGGACGTGTAATGCCGCTTGAGATAGAAGTCGGCGGCCATGCGCCCGACGGCGGCGTTGTCGCACGAAATGGCGTCGCAGGTGGCGAGGAACGACCCCTCGGGGCGCGTTTCCGGTTCGGGATCGATCAGCACGGTCGGTACGTGGAGCGCCTCGAGCCGGCGGGCCAGTGCAACATCCGAGAGCCGGGCGACGACGGCGTCCACGCGCGCGCCGTCCGCGACGGCAAGCCCAAAGTCCGACGGCCCGCCCTGAATCAGCGAAATATCCCACACGGACGATTCGCGCACGTAATCCAGCACGCCGAGAATCATCTCCCGGGAGACGTGGTGCGACGATTCGAGGAGAATCGTCACGCGGGGGGTAGACGAGCGATTGGAATCCATATGCCACGATTATACCAAAAATCGCGCGAATCGGGAGGGGAGGAACATTCCCGTTTGATTTGGAAGGCAGAATATAGTATACTTTCTTTTCTTATGAACGCAAATACCGAGAACTGGGGACGACGGGCGGCGGTTGCCCTCACCCTTTGCCTTCCGCTGGCGGCATTCGCCGGGATAGAGGCGGATGGCGGGCTCGTGCAGGTTCCGCGCATTGGCGAAGCCTCGACGAATGAGGTCGCGGTGGCGGCGGTGCGCTTTGTAACCTATCGTCAGGCCTGCATTGAGGGCTGGGCCGCGAAGCCGACGAACGGCGTGCAGCGCGCCGTCTGGAAGGCCGTGCTCGACGAACGGCGCAGAGGCCCGACGAACCCGATTCGCATCCTGCCGGGACAGAAACCGAGGCGCAAGTCGTGAAGTACCACTACTACTACCAGACGCGGGAAAACGAAACGCGGGACGGCTGGATTCAGGCCGCCAACCGCGCCGAGGCATACGCCGCGCTCCGCAAGAGCGGTGTTCGACCCTACCGCGTCATCGGCGACGACCCCGCACGCTGGCGGAAGTGGTTGGCGGACGGAGCGATTGTCGCGCTTGTCGGCATCGTGGGCGCGGTCATCGCCTCGGCTGTTTTCGCGCAAAGGATGGAAGACCCGAATGCGCCGATGGTGCGCCAGCAGATTCAGGGCGATGCCTCGGTAATTGCCGCCGCCGCGTTCAACGGGTGGGCGAACGTCTTCGACCGGTCGCTCGACCGCTGTCTCGCCGCCTACGCACGGCCCGGACGGCGGGCCGAACTGCCGCTCCTCACGCCAGACGAGTTCGAGGCCATCCCGTCCGAACTGCGCAAGTCCGTGCGGCATGAGAAGGACGAACGACCCGAATACCGTCAGATGCGAAACATCGTCGCGTGGATGCGCGACGAAATGCGGGCGTATCTGGATGCGGGCGGCACGGTCGGTGACTACTTCGAACTCCTTGAGGAACGCCAGCAGCAGGAACGCACCTTACGTGCGAAGGCGGCGCAGAGCGTGGAACGCGCACCCGCGAACTACCGCTATGCGGCCTGGATGAGCGTGAACGCGAGCTTGCGCGACATGGGCATCGAACCAATTGAAATGCCGCGCGGACTGATGGACGCGGAACTCGAACGCGCACGGGAAGGGGTCGGCGGCCAATGACGGCGGCGGAGGAACTGGTTGAACGCCTGAGGGCGCGGCGGCTCACCTGTGCGACGGCCGAGAGCTGCACGGGAGGCGGCGTGGGCTTCGCCATCACCTCGGTCGCGGGATCAAGCGAAGTCTTCGCGGGCGGCGTGATTTCCTATTCCAACGCGGTGAAATGCGAGATGCTGGGCGTATCCGCCGCGACGCTGGCGGAGGTCGGGGCCGTTTCGGGTGAAGTCGCCGCGCAAATGGCCGACGGGGTGCGGCGGCGGCTGAAGACGGATCTCGCCGTGAGCCTAACCGGCATTGCCGGGCCGGGCGGCGGCAGTGCGCAAAAGCCCGTCGGCCTCGTCTGGTTCGGACTTTCCACGCCGTCCGGGACGCGCACGGAACGGATGGTCTTCGCGGGCGACCGTGCGGAGGTTCGCAATCGGGCGATTGACCACGCCCTCGGCATGCTGACGGCGGCCGCGGGGACGTTATGATGCGGACGGTTTTGGTGACGGGCGGCACGACGAGGCTCGGCGGGGTGATTGCCGACCGCCTCCGCGCGCTCGGCTGGCGTGTCTTCACGAGTTCACACCGCGCCAAATCGGGTGCGGACGTTATCGCCGACCTCGCCGACCCGACGGGACCGGACGACCTTTTCGCGGCGGTCTGCGCCCTGAACGGCGGCCGCCCGCCCGACGCGCTCGTCAACAATGCGGCGCTTTTCACGGGGACGGACAAAACCCTCCGCCGCGTCAACCTCGAATCGCCGCGCCGGCTCACGGAACTGATGGCCGGGCGGGAAGGGGGAATCGGGTGCGTCGTCAACATCCTCGACTGCCGCATCCTGAACGGTCGCACGGCAGCGGGCGAATCGGCCTATTGCGCGGCAAAGCGGGGTCTGCTTGAGGAAACCCGCACGAGCGCGGCGCGGCATTGTGCATGCCTGCGGGTCAACGGCGTTGCGCCCGGCCCCGTGATGGCGCCCGTCGGCGTGCGCGAAAAGGCGGGCGTGACGCCTCTCGGCCGACCCACCGCCCGGCATGTCGCCGAGGCCGTGGCCTTTCTGCTTACGGCGGAATCGACGAGCGGGTGCGTTATCCCCGTCGATGGCGGCCAGTGCGCGTGTTGTTCCCTGCCTTCCCCCGCACCCACTTGTCGCGGGGGGAATAATGTAGTATACTTTCCACCGTTTTCGCAAGATGCGAAGGAAAGGACAGAAGAAATGAAGATGAAGATAGCGATTTTGGGTGCGGCGGGCCGAATGGGCCGCAAGTTGTGCGACCTTGCCGCGCAGGACGGTGGATTGGAAGTCGTCTCAAAGGTTGACGTGGCCGAGGGGTTCGACCGCGAATGGCGTTCGGATATCGAGGGCGTGATCGACTTCTCGCACCACACCGCCGTGCCGGACGCGATTCGGAAGGCGGCGGCGGCGGGCATCCCCTACGTGATTGGCACGACGGGGCTGACGGCGGACGAGCAGAAGGTCGTCGATGACGCGGCAAAGGTGATTCCCGTCGTGCAGTCGGGCAACTATTCGCTCGGCGTGAACCTCCTCCTGGAACTCGTGCGCAGGGCAGCGACGGTGCTCGGGCCCGACTACGATGTCGAGGTCGTCGAGATGCACCACCGCCACAAGAAGGACGCACCGTCCGGAACGGCGCTGATGCTGGCGAACTCCGCCGCGCAGGGGCGTGGCGTTGAACTCGCGGACGAGGCGGTCTACGGGCGGCACGGCGACATCGGGGAACGTCCCGTGGGGCAGATTGCGATTCACGCGCTTCGGGGCGGTTCGGTCGTCGGCGACCATACGGTGATGTTCGCGGGTGGGGTGGAGCGCGTCGAACTGACGCACCGCGCGCAGGATCGCTCGGCCTTCGCGGCGGGCGCCCTGAAGGCGATGGTCTGGGCGAAGGGGCGCAAGCCCGGCATCTACACGATGCGCGACGTGCTGGGCTTCTAATTCCGCCGCGTTCGGATGTTCGAGGCGCGGGGCTATCTGCTGGACGTCAGTCGGGATCGCGTCCCGACCATGCGGACGCTCCGTGAAATCATCGACATTCTCGCCCGGTGTCGCTACAACCAGTTCCAACTCTACACCGAACACACGTTCGCCTATTCGGCACATTCGGTCGTCTGGGAGGAGGCGGACCCGCTGACGGCGGCGGAAATTCGCAAACTCGACGCCTATGCACGGATGCAGGGGATCGAACTCGTCGCCAACCAGAACTCGTTCGGCCACATGGAGCGGTGGCTCGTGCATCCCGAATACAACGCGCTCGCGAAGTTCCCGAAGGGCGGGGCGGTCACGCCGTGGGGCACGGTGAAGAAGTTCCCCACGACGCTCGACCCCGCGAACCCCAAGAGCCTCGAACTCGTGGACGGCCTCTTCGGGGAACTGCTGCCGAACTTTACTTCTTCGCTCGTCAACGTCGGGTGCGACGAAACCTTTGAAATCTCCGACCCGGAAGAATACCTCGGCTTCCTGCTTTCCGTCTTTGACTGCGTACGGAAGCGCGGCAAAAGGCCGATGTTCTGGGGCGACATCGTGCTCAGGCATCCGGAACTCGTGGAACGGCTGCCGAAGGACGCAATCGCGCTCGACTGGGGCTACGAGGGGAATCATCCGTTCGCGTCGGAATGCGAGGCGTTCAGAAAGGCGGGGCTTGACTTCTACGTCTGCCCAGGCACGTCCGCGTGGCGGTCGCTCGGTGGGCGCGTCGAGAATATGCGCGAGAACCTTGAGGCGGCGGAGCGTGCGGGGCGGACTTTCGGTGCGAAGGGGTATCTCGTGACGGACTGGGGCGACGAGGGCCACTGGCAGCCGCTCGCCGCGTCGCTGCCGGGCATCATCCTTGGCGGGGCGTTCGCCGCGTCGGGGGCGAAGGCGGCGAAGATGGATCTCGAACGCGAACTGAACGCGGTGATGGATGCGCCGCTCGGCGGCATCCTGCTCAGGCTGGGAACGCTCTACCTGCGCGGCGGCGCGATTCGGGCGAACTGTTCGGAACTCTTCAACATCCTCCTCAACGATCACGGCTATTCGCGTCATCCGGGCCTTACGCAAGCAGTGCTGGACGACATCAGTGGCGTGGCACACGGGTGCCGAATCGCGGCGGAACGCTGGGCGGAGCGGAACGACTGGGCGAAGGAAATCGTCTACATGGCGAACCTCATCGACTGCGCCTGCCACCGTCGCGACGAGGGACGGCTTCGCGCCCTCCGGGACGAGCACGGCCGCATCTGGCGGCTTCGTTCGCGAGAAGGCGGGAGAATTGATTCCCTTGCCAAACTGCCGCGCTTCTGAGGGTAATTTGCCCATCCGTGCCATTCGCCGCGTCGTGTCGCCGTTTCGTGGCAAGGTGCGAGTTCCGACGGACGAAAAATGGATGAACTCCAGTCGCACAAGCGGCTGAAAATTTGGTATAATCTCCCACAAAGATTTTGGCGGGGCGTTGCACAGCCTGGTAGTGCGTCTGCTTTGGGAGCAGAATGTCGGAGGTCCAAATCCTCTCGCCCCGACCAGTCTGTAAGTACAATTTTTACGGGGCTTGCCATTCTCCGCTAACAATGCACCAAGGGTCATGTCCCTGACTTTTGGGGTGTTGTGGGGCTTTCTGCCTCCAAAAAAGGAGTCGGATGAAACGAAACGATTGCCGCAAACCTCGCGGTTGCGTTTATGATCATCATGGATACTGGTATCTCGATGTGAGATTGCCAGGCGAAACGAAACGGCACAAGCATCCGCTATGTGCGCCGGGAAGCGACCGCGCCATGCACTCGGATCGCCCAAAGGAAATGGCCGTCGAGGCCGCCCATCGTATTTGGGAGGAGGCAACACGGCATTATCGCGTGGCTCCGACTACAAGTATCACGGTGGACGACTTGTGCGCCAAGTTTATTCAATACGCCGAAGTTTACTACAGAGGTAGTTCAGAGGCCGGCAATTGCGCGTATGCCGTGCGCACATTTTGCGAATTCTACGGTTCGCGCGTTGTTGCCGAACTCTCGCAACTGCGTCCCCTGAAGCGGAATCGAAGCATGGCGCGGGAAACGCAGCCGATCCACCCCGTGGATGACAAAACCGTGGAGCCACTACCGCGTGGAGAGGGCGCTCCAATACCAGTCGAACGCACCGAGGATGCCACGGAACTCGCGGTGCTGGATTTTGGTGGGGGATTTGGGATGGTTTGGCGGGAAATTGGGACAAGGCGGGGCGGTGAAGAGGGGGAGTGGAAAAAGGGGGATTGAAAACGCCTTGGACGAACGGGTGAAGAGGGATTGAATGAAGTGAGAAGGGAGATTGAAAGAGGGGTGAAGGGAGATTGAAAGAGGGGTGCGCGGCGGGTCAGGTGGCGAGGATGCGACGGACGGCGGCGCGGACGGCGGAGACGACGGCGGACGCCTGGACTTCATGCGAGGGCAAGGCGTTCGGGTCGTGGCGCGTGAGGGTCTTGTGGACGAGCCAGTAGGCGACTTCGCCCGGTTCATTCTTTCCGCGTTTTGAGTTTGCGACGAGCGAGGGGAGGAAGTGTCCGTCCGGGGTGGGCGAATAGGCGAAGCGGAGTCCGCCCGGGAAGTCGCGCGGCATGCCGGCCCAGGCGGCGGCGGCGGGTGAGGCTGGGATTGCGAGATACTTGCGTCCGCCTTTCGGGGTGATTGGGGGCGGGTTTGGGTTGAGTTTGTGTGCGAGGGCCGGGGAGTTGATGGAGACGCGGCCTTCGAGGGCGGACGTGTCGGCGCGTGTGACGCGGATGCGCTCGGAGAGGGAATCGCCGTGTGTGCCGTGCCAGAAGTAGCGCTTCGGGTAGGGCTGGCCGAAGCTTGGGAAGCCGTATGTTTTGCGGGGTTCGTTTTCGCGGCTGGCGAAGTGGCGGCGGAGCGCGTTGACGAGTGCGGCGTTGGCCGCCTCGATCAGGGTTTTGCGTGCGTGGGACTCGCCGAGTCTGCGGATGGCCTTTTCGGCGTCGCGTTTTGAGGAGGCGAGAGCGTTGAGGTTGATGGAGACGTCGATCATGGGCTTTGGTTTTCGTGGTTGTGTGCGGTTGCGCCGCGACGCAGCGCGGCGCGTGCAAGACTGCAGGGGCTTGGGTTTAGGACGACGTGGTCTGCGCCGCGACGCAGCGCGGCGCGGCGGGATTGTGGTATAATATGCGGCAGATGGCTTGTGACTTCTTGCATACAATATGCCGGGCGGAGGCTTCGGTCTCCCCCGCCGCGTATGTAGGGACTCACGAGCCATCATTTTTTTTTGCCTTCTTTGTAGAAGGTTTTCAGTTTGAGATCCTTTCCGTAGTCGATGACGGCTTTGTAGGTGCCGCCGTCGAGGGCATTCTTTGAAAGCATGATCCTTGACTGGCCCACCTTTTCCACTTTGTCGGGCTCTCGCCAGATGGAGGGGAGGAGTTCGAGGTCTTCGACGGTCAGTGGGATGTCGTTTGGGTGGGATGCAAGAGGCCGGAAATGGGCGCGGTGGTCTGAGCCGTCCTTGCGCTTGCGGTTGAGCCAGTCGTCTGTGACGGTGAGTGACTTACCCGCGCATGAGTGCGCGGGCACGGGACTGGGGAGTTTCGAGAGGAGGGTTGGCGTGGCCTCGCCGAGCCTGATGGCGAACGGCCTGCCCGACTCGAACGCCTCGCGGACGACCTCCTGCCGCCACCTGATGACGCCGTCGTCGTTGCGGACCTGGTCGCCGAAGATACGGCGGAGAGTGCCGAGGAGGTTTCCGCCGCCGACCTTCATCTCGGCTTCGAGCCCCTCGTTGAACGCCTTGAGCGGGGACTTCTCGTGGGGCTGGTAGTCTGGCTTGACGAGGCCGAGGGCGAGTGCCTCGTCGAAGGGGACGTCCATGACGCCCATGCCTGAGCCGAAGTCGAAGGGAGGGTAGGGCTGGCCAAAGCGCGAGATGGCCGTCCAGACCGGGTCGTCCTTGAGAGCGACCATGCGGTTTTGGTAGAGGCGGCCGCCCTTTGAGAGCCACCTGCCGCGCCAGTCGCGCGGGTTGAGGCGTTGTTCGACGCGGACGAGTTCCTGGGCCGGGAAGGCGAGGCGGGCGCCGTAGGAATTGGCCTGTTCGGCGTGTGCGTAGCCGGCGGCCATGGCGGCGTTGGTATCGACGATGACGGCGGCGCGTTGGGGTGAGCTCGGGTCGGTGAGGCCGCCCCTGCCGGTGGCGATGCCGGCGTCGCGTGCGGAGCGCATGAGGTCGGAGACGGCCTGTGCGCGGCTGGTGACCGCGCCGTCGGCGTTCGTGGCGGCGTCGAGGAGTTCGGCGACGCGCTTCCTGGCGGTTTCGAGGAAGCGGAGGGACGCGACGCGGGACGAGAAGAACGCCCTGTCGCGGACGGCGGCGGAGAGGGCCGTCCACTCGTTTGAGGTGAGGCCTGAGGCGACGAGGTTCTTTCGGAGGACGATTTCGGCGGGGTTGTTCATGGCGTGTGTGGCTTGCGCCGCGACGCAGCGCGGCGCGGCGGGACTGCAGGGGCGGGATCAGGGCGACGGGGTCTGCGCCGTGGTCTCGCACGGCTCGACCTTCGCCCTGACGCGCTTCGCCGTGCGGGTGTGGACGATGCCGAGGTAGTCGTTCGTTTCGGCGGTCGAGTACTCGACGGTGAGCGCGGCGTTCTCCGCCACGCCGAGGCGGAAGCCCGAAAGCCAGTTGAGGGCGTTGACCTGAAGCGCACCGTCCGTGCCGGGGACGGAGAGGCCGACGGCGAGGTCGGTGCCCTCCGTAATCTTCGCGCCCCGGTAGACGCACCCGCAGACGGCGGCCATCACGAGGGCGAGTGCGGCGCGGCTCACTCCGCCCTCCACGCCGCGTAGGCGAGCTGGAAGGATTCGGCGATCTTCGTGAGTTCGT
>CAVAHB010000058.1:0-22526 GCA_963588415.1 Faecalibacterium sp. CAG:74 | reverse complement strand
TATATGGAGAACGGTTTGTCCATATATGGAGAACGCCGTGGCCATATATGGAGAACGCCGTGGCCATATATGGAGAATCCCAACGCTCCCTGAGGGGTTTCGCCGCGCTCTCCGAGGGGGTCAGACGGCGGCTTTCCCGTACTCCTTAGTACTATAGAAGACGCCGCGCCTCAGCTCCTGAAGATGAAGAAGACCGCTCCGAGGATGCAGACGGCGGCTGCAAGGTAATTCCACGAGATGCTCTGGCGCATCACCACCACGGAAAACGGCATGAAGACGAGAAGCGTCACCGCCTCCTGCGTAATTTTCAGTTGTTCGAGCGTCATCGTCTTCGCCCCGATTCTGTTCGCCGGCACGGCCACGCAATACTCGGCGAGCGCAATCGACCACGAGACGAGTATCGCCACCCAGACGGGTGCACCCGACAAACTCCGCAAGTGACCGTACCAGGCGTAGAGCATCACAAGATTCGAAACGCAGAGAAGTCCAACCGTCACCCAATTGACATTCGACATAAACACACCCTTTCGCGGCACCTACGGGAGGATTGCGGACGCATAGCGGTCGTGTCCAGCGAAGTCCTTCTCGATTCTTATTTCAGCAAATCCGTAGTTTTCCATCAGTTTTCGCACGGCTTCGCCCTGATTCTCACCGATTTCGAAGAAGACGGCCCCGTTCGGCTTCAGGATGTTGAGCGCGTCGCCGAGGTAGCGTTCGTAGAAGTCGAGTCCGCTCACGCCGCCGTCCAGCGCGATGCGCGGCTCGAAGTTCCGCACACGCGGGTCGAGCGTGTCGCAAACGCCGCGCTCGACATACGGTGGATTCGAGACGAGAACGTCCACAACTCCGGGTTCGTCGAAGTCGTCCAGCCCGTCCATGCAGACGAACTTGACGCGGTCGGAAAGTTCGGAAAGCGCCGCGTTCTCCGTCGCGAGGGCGAGGGCATCCTCGCTGACATCCGAACCGACCAGAACCGCCGCGCCTTTGAACTCCTTCGCAAGGCTCAGGATGATTGCACCCGTCCCCGTGCCGACGTCGATGACGAACGGCGGCACGGCCGTCGGATGCGCGGCAAGATGAGCGAGGACGCGCGTGACGAGTTCCTCTGTTTCGGGACGCGGAATCAGTGCGCGGCGGTCGCACTTCAGCGTCAGCGAGCGGAAGTCCCACTCGCCGAGCACGTATTGCAGGGGTTCGCCCGCCACCAGCCGCCGCATACCGCGCCGCATCGCCTCAAGGAAGCGTTCGGGGACATCCTTCTCGAGCGCGGCGGCGAGCAGCCCGCGTCCGCATTCGAGAAGCCGTGCGGCGAGCAGTTCCGCCGCGACCTGCGAATCGGGCACGCCCCTCTCGTCCAAATACGCCGCCGTCCGGCCGATTGTCTCACGCCAGTTCATTTCCGTTATGCGCCGCTCGGTTCAATCTCGACCGGCATCGGTCGGCGCGGCAATGGATTGGATGGCGGCGGTCAGGGAGTGGGTTTCACCCGGCGCGAGCGTCTTTGCCGCGCTCGGCCAATCCGTCACGGGTTCGATGCAGACGAACTTCCGCCAGTCGTCCACCGCGCAGTCCGCCGGGCATTGCCCCGCCCCCGGATTCCATACGACGGCATTATTGCCGCCGCTCGAAACGACGGCAATCGCCCTGTGCAATCCGGGGTCAAGAAGAGCAAACTCGTGCTTCAGTTCCGGCTTCAGCGTAAAGACGTGGTCGGCGGAGTCGTTCAACCTGAAGCCACCCTCCTGCACCGCCCGCGCGCCCGTGCGGGCATCGACGAACGGACAGCCCTCCAGCCCGCGGATTTCCGTCGCGTCGCGGTCGCGCACGAGCAGGTAGGGATGGAAGCCGGCCGAAAACGCGAACGGCTCGCCGCCCGTGTTCTTCGTCGTCATCTTCAGGTTCAACTTCATCGAAACGGAGATCTTCAACTCGAGGTCGAAGTCATGCGGCCAGAGCGTCTGCGTCTCCGCATTCGACTTCAGGCCGAGCGTGACTTCCGTCATATCCTCGGAATACACGCTGCCGCGCACCCCGAAGACGCAGACCCGTGCGAAGCCGTGTGCGGACATACCCGGGATCGCGAGCCGCCCGAACTGCGGCCAGCAGACGGGCAGTCCCCCGTGAACCGTTTCGCCGCGATTGTAGTCGCGCTTCGCCGGACGGAACAGGACGGGCGAATGGCCCGTCGGCCGGTAGGAAAGCACGTTGCCGCCCAGAAGCGCAACCTCCGCGATGCCATACTTGTTCGACAGCACGACCTCGGGATAGCCCGCAAGGCCCTCGTGGAAGACGATGCGCCCGGGCGCACCATACCGACGGTTCAACTCATCAACGTTCATAGCGGTGGAATTATACCATATTCGACCCCGCCCCGTGCGGTTTCTGGAGAGGATTGACAGGATGGGGCGCGGCGAACCCTTCCCGTCCAACCGACGAATCTCAAATCTTCCCGCCCGAAGCGGAGTCGTCTCGCGGACGGCAGAGTGAGCCGTCGCCATCGCCACGCCAGCGGCTCGCGGTCATTCCCATCTCCTGGCGAAAGCGCGTGGCGAAGTGCTGGCTCGAGGCGAAACCGAGCGAGGCGGCGATATCCGTCACGGTTCGATTCGTGTTCCGCAGCAGTTCGCCCGCACGCCGCAGGCGACAGCGCATGAGGAACGCCGCCGGCGGCAACCCGACCAACCGACGGAATCGCGCCATGATGGTGGTCGGCGAGAGATTGGTTTCCCCGACGAGCCAGTCCATGTCATACGCCCGTTCGGGCGTTCGGCGCATCTCGCTGACGATTCGGAAGAACACGCGGTCGCCAGATGTCTCGGGATTCGCACCCGACCCCGCGCCGACGATAATTCCGCTGAAAAGCCGCAGAATGGCGACGCGGAGGGCGAACGACCGCGCACCATGCGGTCGGGCAGTCGGCAAGTCATAGGCGCGAAAGCAATCCTCGAAGGCGCGGCGGACCGCCGTCCCAACATGGAATGGATGGGAGGGAAGGGCGCGGAGTGAACGCACGAGATGGACCGACTCGTCCGGCGACAGTCCGAAAACCTTGCAGTCCGCATCGTCCTTCGGCAAGCGAAAGAACAGCCAGTAGAGAAACGCGCCCTTCTGGTTCATCCGCAGCCGATGCGCATCGTCGGGACGGGACACAAAGATCGAACCGGGCAGAAGCGAATGGGTCTGGCCGCCGCAGTCGAACTTCACGCTCCCCTTCACGCACAGGGTCATCTCCATGCACCCGGCGTGGCGATGGTAGACCGAACCGCCCGTCGTCCTTTCCGCATGGTGTTCGCCCAGCACGGGGATTTCGGGGAAACCCGCCGCCGACAAATCGACGACGCGCCGCTCGGGCGACTCAATGAGTTCGCTCGTCGTGTATCGCGCCCCCTTCCACGGACAGTCTGGCATCTCTCGTTTCATTTCGGCAAGTCAAGATCGTCCGTGTTCGCTTTTGAGGCACACGAGTTCTCGACGAGTTCCGCGCCGTCACGGCTGCTTGTCGCCGCTCTTCTCGTCCAATTCGGGTTTCGGCTCTTCCTTCGCCTTCACGAGATCCTTGCGGGACTTCATCATCGCTTCCGCTGCGTAGGAGGAAATCGTGTAGACCCACTTGTCGCCGCCCATCTTGAAGTAGCGGTCGGAACCGTCCTTCACCTTGTTGCCGACTGTCGCCACGTGGTTCGTGCCATCCTTCGTCGTGACGGTGTAGACGTAGCCCGTCGCAAAACCGAGTTCGGCTTCGGCGAGCTTCGGATCGACAACCGACGCGAAGTCAAGGTAGGAGAGGGCCGAATCGAGCGAGTAGGTCTTTGAAGTGTCGAGTTCCTCCTTCGGGCCGAGACCCTTCAGCGTCCACACATCGTTCGTACCCTTGTTGAGTACGACCGTCTCGCCCGCGTGGGCAAACGATACCGACGCAACATCGGCGGACGGAATCGCCGCGATGCGCGTCGAGCACCACTTCTTCGGATCGCCGTCAAAAGCGTCCAGGGCATCCTTCACCAACACCGTCTCGCCCTTGAAGGAGACGTAGCGTCCGTCGGGATAGGAGCCGTACATTGCGGCCTGTCCCGTCGCCTTGCGGAAGTGCGGCTCGCCCATCGTGAGTGCCGCGAGTTCCTTCCCCGCCGAATCCTTCAGGGTGAGCACCGTCGGGTTCGCAACCGTGCGCCCACGAGCGACCTGGCCGACCTTCAGTTCGCCGAGTTTCAGCACGTTCTCGGCAATCTTCTCGCGGTCTGCCGGATAATTGTAGAGCGACTCAATCGTCCAACCCTCGGCACCCGCCGCAAGCACGAGTTTGTCGCCGACCTCAATCCGTGCGACGTCCGCCACGCGGAACGCCGGCAAAATCGACTTCCCGGCGAGTTTCGGGGCTTTCGGCTTCGCGCCGTTGTTCACGAGAACTGCCGCGCCAACGAGGACGGCGGCCGTTCCAACGAGTGCAATCACGTTCTTCTTTGTCATGGTCAACCTTTCCTTTCCTTAGTGACGCTTGCGAAGAATGCCGCGTCCAAGCCCGAAGAGAATGACGAGAACCGGCATCAGCAGGATGTTCAGGCATTTCAGCGTCGTGCCGAGCGCGTCGATATCCGCCGTGAGTTCCTTGCGCACATTCTTCAGCTGACGGCTCGTATCGGCCTGAACCTTCAGGAAGCGGCGGTATTCATCCTCCTGCTCCTTCGAGAAGAGCGAACGGTCGTTGCCGCTCTTCTGCTTCTGGAGGGCGATGATGCGCTGGCGCGTCTCCTGCAGGGCCGCCGCGAGTTCCTGTTCCTTGCGCTGCCACTTCGCAAGCGCCTTCGCCTCGATGTCGCGCACCTTGACGAACGGACGGTCGGAACGGCCACGCGAACGAATGCCGATCAGTTCCTCACGCCCCGCGAACTGTTCAATGACGTTCGAGAAGAGGGCGAGGTTGTCGTTCATCGGCTGAACCATCGTGCCGAACGGCGTGTTCATCACCTGCACGCAGAACTGGTCGGCGAGAAAGTCGGAGTCGCCGAAGAGCACGACCGACCCCTTGCCCTCCATCAGGGCCTTCGACACGTCGTTCGTGCCGTCCGGGCCCTTCGGATAGGCCGTCCTAAACGTTCCCGTCAGCCGCGCCGCAAGCACCCGCGCCGCGTTGTCGGGCTTGAGTTCGCGCTTCATCGCGTCCATACCGAACTGGACGCTCAAGCGATCCACGAGGCAGGAGCCGTCTTTCGACGAGGTGATGATTGGCGTGAAGGTGAGATCCTTGTTCGTTTCAACAAAGGAGAATGCACCCGCAAACGGCATCATCACCTCGGAGAGACGGGCCACGAGCAAGTCGTCCTTATCCATGTTCTTCGCCGCGAGCGAGAGAAACGCCGGGTTTTCCTCGACCCTGTTGTTGCCGCCGTTCAACTTCGTCGCGGCGGCGAGGTCGGCGACGATCTTGTCCGTCGTGAACGAAACGCCCCACGCCTCAAAGAGCTTGCCGAGCGTCGAGGGCGCGTCGCCCCCGCCCATCTGCATCATCATCGGGTTCTGCTTCTGCCGCGACGAGATGAGATCCATCACGCTCATCGGGTCGACGCAGGCAATCAGCCGCCCGCCGCGAAGGACGAACTGGTCAATCGCATAGAGGGCCTTGTCCGACAGGTTCTTCGGGTGCACGACGACGAGCGTCTTTACGTCCGCGTCGATTTTGTCCGCGTCCGTCGGAATCGAACGCACGTCATAGTCCTTCTTCAGTTCGGAGAAGATCGCCCAGCCCTGCGGCGGACGCTGGCCCATCTGCATCATCATCGGGTTCATCGCGCCGCCGAGCACGTCGGGGAGCGAGGTCATCACGCCGACGACGGGACGCTCCGGCCACGCCACGCGGGTGACGAGACGGGTGATGTCGTATTCAAGCGTCGCTTCGCCGCGCTGGGAAACGGTCGGCATCGTCTCCTCGTGATCGCCGCAGACCGCGACAAGCCCGAAGTAGACGGGCGAACCGAACGGATTCACCGTCTGGGGTTCAACGCCATAGCGCTGCGCCCACTCCTCCGCATCGGAATCGGGCTTCGGGTCGTAGGTTTCGACGGTCAGGTTGCCGCCCGCCGCGCGCTCGTATTCCTTGAGCAGGTTCTGGACGCGGTCGGCGTAGGTCTTAAGCGACATCGGCATATCCGCCGCTGACGAACTGACGAAGCACTTGATCGTCACGTCCGATTCCAACTTGCCGAGTACGGCCTTCGAGCCGGCCGAGAGCGAATAGAGACGATCCGCCGTGAAGTCCGCACGGAGCGGCAGGTTTGCAAGAATCAGGTCCGCCGCGACGACGATGACGGCCACGGCGGCGAGGCCGATGAAGCCGTTCGCCTTTCGCGTGTCAATCACCGTTTTTGCCGCGACGAGCATGAACGCCATCATACCAAGGTAATAGCCCACGTCCGCGAGGTCGAGAACGCCGCGCTGCAACGCCTCGAAGTGCGCGAGGAGCGAACACGCCGCGATGCCGTTCACCAGTGCGGACGGCACGCCCCAGTTCGCCACCGCGCTCACGACGGGACTGAACCCGACGATCAACATCAGGAAGGTTATCGCAAGCGAAATCACGAAGCCAATGACCTGACTGCGCGAAAGGGCCGAGGCAAACACGCCAATTGCCGCCGCCGCACCCGCCAGCAGGAAGCTGCCGAGATAGCCGCAGGCCACGGCGCCCCAGTCGGGCGAGCCGAGCCACCCCGCCGTCACCGCCACCGGGAACGTGAGCGCGAGGGCCACGCCCATGAACGCCCACGCGGCGAAAAACTTGCCGATGAGTGCCTCCCACAGGGTAATTGGCAGCGTCAGCAGAAGTTCAGCCGTCCCGTTGCGGCGTTCGTCCGCCCACAGTCCCATCGTCGCCGCCGGCACGAGGAGCAGATAGACCCACGGATGCCAGAAGAAGAACGGCGTCAAGTCCGCCTGACGGCGTTCGTAGAAGAACGCGACCCCGAACGTCAGAAAGCCGACCAGCACGAGGAACGCCACAAGAAAGACGTAGGCGACCGGCGAATCAAAGTACGACTTGAACTCGCGCACGAACACGGTGCGCATATTCCTGAAACCCTTCATCTTACGCCTCCTCCTTCTTCATCGTCAGGTTGCGGAAGACAACGTCGAGACGACCCGACGGATCCTTCGCACGCAGTTCGGCCGGCGTTCCGTCCGCCTTGATTTCGCCGCCCGCAATGACAATCGCACGGGTGCAGACCGCGTCAACCTCCTCAAGAATGTGCGTCGAGATGATAATCGCCTTGTCAGCCGCCATCTTGCGAATCATCTCGCGGACGGTGAACTTCTGGTTCGGGTCGAGGCCGTCCGTCGGCTCGTCCATAATCAACACCTGCGGGTCGTGGATAATCGCCTGAGCGAAGCATGTACGCTGACGGTAGCCCTTCGAGAGCGTGTCAATCGTCTGCCGCGCCACGGTTGAGAGTTTCGCCTTCTCGATCACCGCTTCCACGCGGCTCTTCACTTCCGCACCCGAAAAGCCGCGAATCTTCGCAATGAATGTCAGAAAGTCCTCAACCGTCATCGCCCGATAACTCGGCGCGGATTCGGGCAGGTAGCCGAGACACCGTTTCGCGCCGACCGGATCTGCCGTCACGTCGTGCCCGCAGATGACCGCCCGTCCCGAAGTCGGCGGCAGAAAGCCCGTGATCATTCGCATCGTCGTCGACTTGCCCGCGCCGTTCGGCCCGAGGAAGCCCAGAACCTCGCCCTTCCCGACGGAAAAGGAAATCCCCTTCACCGCCTGAAACGAACCGAAGTTCTTCTTCAAGTTCTCCACTTTCAGCATATTTGTCCTTTTCGAGTTTGCAAGACACCAATCCGGCCGCTCGCCTGAACGACCTCACTGGTTCGCATTATACCATATCCGCATTAACGGAATGTTAACGAATCTTCTGGAGTTCATAACTCTTGCGGCGCCTCCCGGTAGTGCGTGCGCATTTCCGGGCGAAGGCTCGCCAAGAACTCCGCGAACGGACGGTTTTTCGCCGTCCGCGTGAAATCGACCGCCGGCGGGAAGCCGATTTGCTGCGCCACATAGTTGTAGGCGAAATGCTCAAGCGTCCGCCCCATCGCCCGGCAACTCATCACGAAATCCGTCACCCGCCGTGCGGCGAGGTTGACGACAACATAGCAGACGATTCCCTGTTCGCCGAAGCGATCCCGTGCGCGGAAGACGAAGACGCGCTTCGTCTGGTCGACAAGGAGCGCGGCAAAATCATCCCGACTGCGGCGAATCGTCGTTGCATTGAACTGGTTCGTCTTGCCCGCCATCTGCGCGAGGCGGTCAAGGTCGTCCGCCTGCGCCAGCGAGGGGCTGACGCGCAGGTCGAGTCCGTCAAGGTAGTCGTCGAGCGTCGCCGCATTCGCGGCACTTTTTCGCCGAAGGGCTTCCGCCGCATAGTCGGACGAACGGAGCGCATCTTCCGCCGTTTTCCCCGCATTCGGGAAGAAGTACATTTTCAGTCGCCGCAGGAACTGACGCGGCCGCGCCATGTCGGAGGGGAACGGAACGACGACAACTTCCGGCAGATGCGCCGCCATTTGTGCGCGTTCATAGGGATTGTCGTCCACGAAGACGACCGAATCAAGCCCGAGGTTCAACGTGCGGCACGCCTCAACGAGATTGCCAGCCTTCGGACGCCAGTTCGTGCAAACCGCCGCAAAGTCGGCGTTCGTCAGCGGCATATCCCGGCGGAACTCGAACGGGTCGTTCTTGGAGAGAAGGACGAGCACCACCCCCTCGGCGCGCAGACGCAGAAGCCCCTCCTGAAAGTCGCGGTAAGGTTCGACCGCCTTCATTCCGTCCTCCGAAACGATGCCGCGCCACAGCGTGTTGTCGGCATCGACGGCGAGAACCTTCTTCGGCGCGGCAATTCTTGCGAACGCCGCCTCCTCGACAATTGCGCGAATACCGTCCAGTGAATAGGGCATGGCCGCAATCTGCCGCATCCGCTCGTCGTAGAAGTCCGGGACTTCGCGCGAAAGTACTTCGGCCGCCGCCGTCACGTCATAGATGAAGTCGGGGCTGAACGCCCGAAGCCCAGAATTGGGGTCGAGCAGTTCCTGCCGCCACGTGCCGAAGCCCGCTGGAACGTAGACCTCATACCCCGCCTCGCGGAAATAGGGAGCCATCAGGTCGAGGGCCACATCCCCCACAGGGGCAATTCTGACGGACGCGGCGGACATCGTCAGTCAATCACTCCCGAAGACGGAAGAATGAAAAGAAGGACGAGATTCGTCGTGTTAAAGAGGCAATGGTTCAGCATCGCACACCAAATCGCATTCGTCCGCCGATAAATCCAGCACTGGGCAAGCCCGAAGAAGAAAAGCGCAAGAAACGCATTGTCAGGGAATGGGGCCTTGAAATAGTGCGCGGCGGAAAAGAGCACAGATGAGAGAACTGCAACCGAAGGGACAATTTGCCGCGCAGTCCAGACTCTTCTCAATCCCAACGCCGACAACTTGAAGAGGACGCCCCGAAAGATAAGTTCCTCAAGGACGGGCGCGAGTATGAGAACCTGCACAAGGATTGAAACAAAGTTCCAATTCCATCCCGCACACCGTCGTACGAGGTTGATGCTCGTCTGGTCGGGGAAGTCGAAGCCGAGGAGAGCCCCGACATGTTGGGTCAGGAGGGAAAACGCGACCGTGAGCATGAAAACCCACGGACACGCCCGCAGCACGAACTTCAGTCTCGCGCCATTCCCCATCGTCTCAGGCTTCCGCCTGCACATCACTTCCTGTGCCGCGAATCTTGATGTGGAGTTCGCGAAGCTGCTGTTCAGTCACGTAGTTCGGCGCATTCATCATCAGGTCCTGCGCCTTCTGGTTCATCGGGAACGCTATCACTTCGCGGATGTTCGGCGTATCCGTCAGAAGCATCACCATGCGATCCACGCCCGGCGCGATGCCGCCGTGCGGCGGCGCACCGAACTGGAAGGCGTTGTAGAGGCAGCCGAATTTCTCGCGCACGACTTCCTTCGGGTAGCCCGCAATCTCAAACGCTTTCTCCATAATGTCAATGCGGTGGTTGCGAATCGCCCCCGACGAGAGTTCGATTCCGTTGCAGACCACATCATACTGGTAGGCCTCTATGGCGAGCGGGTCAGGCCCGTTCAGAGCCTCAAGCCCGCCCTGCGGCATTGAGAATGGGTTGTGGGAGAAGATGATCTTCCCCGTCTCAGGATCCCTTTCGAAGAACGGGAAGTCCACAATCCAGCAGAACTTGTAGCAGTTCTTCTCGCAGACGTTGTTCGTCATGTGGTTTGCAATGTCGGTGCGCACGAGACCCGACAGGCGGTTGCACTCGTCCACGTCCGCCGCCATGAAGAAGAGTGCGTCGCCCGGCTCCATCTTTACGAGAGCCTTCATCTCCTCAAGTTGTTCGGGCGTGAGGAACTTCGCAATCGGGCCTTTGAGTTCGCCTTCCTTCGTCCAGGAAATGTAGCCGAGACCCTTGCCGCCGTTTTCCTTCACGAACGCCTCGCGCTTGTCGAACCACGTGCGCGTCTCCACGCCGACGATTCCCTTCACGAGCAAACCCTTCACGAGCCCGCCGTTCGCCACGCACGCGGCGAACGCCTTGAAACTGGCCTTCGCGAAGAAGTCGCTCATGTTGACCCACTTGAGCGGGTTTCGCAGGTCGGGCTTATCAGAACCGTAGGTCATCATCGCGTCGCGATACTTGATGCGCGGCCACGGTGCGTCGTTGCACGACCAGGTCGAGAACTTGCGAAAGGTCTTCGAGACGACGTCCTCGACGACGGCGAAAATCTCATCCTGCGTGACGTAGCTCATCTCAATGTCGAGCTGGTAGAATTCGCCGGGCGAACGGTCCGCACGGGCCGCCTCGTCGCGGAAGCACGGCGCAATCTGGAAGTAGCGGTCGAAGCCCGACACCATCAGCAACTGCTTGAACATCTGCGGGGCCTGCGGCAGAGCATAGAACATCCCGCGATGGATTCGGCTCGGCACAAGGTAGTCGCGTGCGCCCTCCGGCGACGATGCCGTCAGAATCGGCGTCTGGAACTCGTTGAAGCCCTTCTCCCACATCTGCTCGCGCAAAAAGCGGATGACCTTCGAACGAAGCATGATGTTATTGTGCAACTTCTCGCGACGGAGGTCGAGATAGCGGTATTTCAGGCGCATATCCTCGGATTCGTCAGCCTTCTCGTCCGGCACGTAAATCGGAGTAACCTCGGAAGCCCCTTCCATCACGAGTTCGTTCGCCTCGATCTCGATTTCGCCCGTCGGCAGGTCGGGGTTGATCGTGTCGGGAGTGCGGAGTTTCACCTCGCCCGTCACAGTGATGACGCTCTCAAGATGCGCCTTCTCCACCAGCCCGAAGAACGGACGCGACGGATGGACGACGACCTGCGTCAGGCCGTAATGGTCGCGCAAGTCCACGAAAAGGATTCCGCCGTGGTCGCGCAGGCGAAACATCCAACCGGAAAGCCGAACGGTCTTGCCCGCGTCACTTGCGCGGAGTTCATTGCAAGTATGAGTACGATAAGGATGCATAGTCTATTGATGTTGATTCCGTTTATTTCCACATATTATACCACATTTACCGCCACCATAACGGTCAATGCCGATCAAAAGACGACACCCACGACATCCGCAGAATCGCGTATGATGCCGTGACTGAAGAGTTCCAAGTGCGCCACTTAGGTTGCCATTTACCGTCATGCACACCCCGCGAAGAAAAGTCCCAGCGATCCGCCAAGAAGGAGAGCCCAAAGGGGAGAGAACTTGCGCGTCACCGTGAGAATGAACGCAACTGCCGCGACAAGCACCGGCACAACATGCAGAGAATCCGCAAGGCATTCGCGTGAAAGGTCGAATCCCGCCCAGGTGACGAGCAAGGCGACAAGTGGGCGAATCACCATGAAAACGCGCCGAACCCACGCCTTTTCACGATTCCTCTCGAACCACGCGCCGCCGAAGTGGACACAGATGACGCTCGGCGCGGTGACGGCGAGCGTAGCGACGAGCGCACCAAAGAGTGAAATCCACAGGTTTCCGTGCAGGGCCTCAATCACGCGGTAGCCGACGAATGTCGCCGTGTTCACCCCGATCGGGCCGGGCGTTGACTGGGCGATGCCGATGATGTCAAGGAACTGCTCCGTTGTCATCCAGTTTCGGGCGAGCATTTCGCGCTGGATGAGCGGGATAATGACGAGTCCGCCACCGATCGTGAGAAGCCCGATCTTGAAGAAGGAATAGATGAGAATCATAAAGGCGCGAAACATCTTATCGTCCCCCCTTCTTCGCCATGAGGTCGCGATAAAATCCGCGAAGCGCCTTCACCACCATGTTGATGCCAAAGCCGAGAATCATTCCCGCAACCGCAGGGCGCACCCCCTCAAGAAAGTTCATCACCATGGGCCAACCGTTGACTTTCGAGTAGGTCATGGCATACGCGGCAATCAACAGGAAAGGAACGGTGACAAGTCCAAGCGACGAGACGAGATTGCCCGCGAAGCCACGCAGGCGGTTGCCGATGAGCATCGCGGCGTTGATGGCGATGACCCCCGGGAGGAGTTGGGCGAGCGCGTAGTAGTCGCTCATCTCTCCTTCCTTCGCCCAGCCGCGGCGCTTGACGACCTCATCCTCCAAAAGCGGGAGAAGTGCATAGCCGCCGCCAATCAGCAAAGCCCCCATGCGGACAAAGGAAACATAGATCTCCCAAAGGGTCGGTCGCAGCAAATCACCCCTCACATCCCGTATCTTCATCTCATCCATCCAAATGCCGAACGGTCTCCGCCGTCCTGAACGCGAACTGCGGAGACCGTTCCTTCCGTATCGTGTTTTGCGTTTAGCGGCAAAGCGTGTAGAGAACGCCTGCAACGACTGCTGAACCGATAACGCCCGAAACGTTCGGACCCATCGCCTGCATGAGGACGTAGTTCGTCGGGTCTTCCGCGAGCGACACCTTGTTTGAGACGCGGGCCGCCATCGGGACGGCCGAAACGCCAGCCGAACCGATGAGCGGGTTCATCTTCTCCTTTGAGAAGAGGTTCATCAACTTCGCCATCAGAACACCGCCGGCCGTGCCGATGCAGAACGCGAGCAAACCGAGCGCGAGAATCGCAAGCGTCGTCCCCGAAAGGAACTTCTCACAGGCGAGTTTCGAGCCGACCGAAAGGCCGAGCATGATGGTGACGATGTTGCAGAGCGCGTTCGACATCGTGTCGGCGATTCGCGCAACCGACGGGCCGACCTCGCGGGCGAGGTTGCCGAGCATCAGCGCACCGATCAGCGGCACAGCGGACGGCAGAAGAACCGCGCAGAGGAGGAGAACGATCAACGGGAAGCAAATCTTCTCAACCTTCTTCACGGGGCGAAGCTGGGGCATCTTGATGAGACGCTCCTCCTTCGTCGTCAGGAGTTTCATGATCGGCGGCTGGATAATCGGCACAAGTGCCATGTAGGAATACGCCGCGACGGCAATTGCACCGAGCAAGTCGGGGGCGAGACGCGAGGTCAGCCAAATGGCCGTCGGGCCGTCCGCACCGCCGATGATGCCAATCGAGGAAGCGGCTTTCAGCGGGTCGCACCCGAAGAAGTCGTTGCCGAAAATCGCGGCAATTCCGAGCGCACCAAACAGGGCGAAGAAAATACCGAACTGTGCCGCGCCGCCCAGAAGGGCCGACTTCGGGTTCGCAATCAGCGGGCCGAAGTCCGTCATCGCACCAACGCCCATGAAAATCATGATTGGGAAGACACCCGTATCGATGCCGAACTTGAAGAAGTAGTGGAGGAATCCACCGGGTTCAATCACGCCGCCAGACATCACGGGGATACCGCTCGCAAGGAACGAAATCACGCCGTCGTGCATCATCGCCGGGGCGGTGATTCCCGACAGCGGGCAGTTCGCCAGCAATCCGCCGAAGCCAATCGGCAGGAGAAGGAGCGGCTCGAATCCCTTCACGATCGCCAAATAGAGGAGAATCAGGCAAATCGGAATCATAATCAACTGCCCAACGCCGTAGGACATACCGCCGAGAACCTTCACCTCGTGTCCCTCGACGAACGAACCAACGTCGTCGAAGTAGCCGCCGTGCCATTTGAGATCCTTATCCCAGTAGCCGTTGCGGTTCGCGCTCAGGGGCGCTTTCGCGGGGCGTTCGGCCTCGTCGAAGTCGCCCGTGATGTAGGCGGGGGCGGCTTTTTTCATGAATCCGGCGATGCCGGTGTCGCCCGAAAGATCCTTCACCTTCCCGAGCGTCGTCTTCCAGTCCCCGTCGGCGTGTGCCGCAAAGCAGCACCCCGCCGCCAAGACCAGAGCCATCAGAATCTTCTTCATTGTTTGATTTCCTTCGTCTGGGATCAGGATTCCGTCCGTTAGCCGATTACCGCGAGCACGTCGCCCGTCGCGACCTTGTCCGTCGCGGCGACCATCACGGTCACCGTTCCATCGCAGGAGGCGGTCACGGGCGTTTCCATCTTCATGACATCCATCACGAGGATTTCGTCGCCCTTGGCAACTTTCTGGCCGTTTGCCGCACTGACGCGGAGAACCGTGCCGGGCACGGGCGCCTTGATTTCCTGACCACACACGGGAGCCGCCGCCGCGGCAGGGGCGGCCTTGATGCCCGCCTCGGCCTTGAACGCAACCGGACGACCATTGACAATGGCCTTGCCGTCGCCCGTAATCTTCACGCCGTACGCCTTGCCGCCGATGGTGACGGTCACGCCGTCCTTGTTCGCACCGGCCTTCGGCGCATCGTCGGCGAAGCGACAGCCCATCGGGCCCTTGCCCTGGAGGAAGAGAATGCCCTTCTCCTTGCAGGACGCCGCGATGAACACGTTCTCATCGGTAATCGGGAGCTTCGCATCCGTCAGCATCTTCTCCGCCGCCTTGCGTCCCTTGGCGGGGTCGGCATCGTTGAGTTCGAGCACGGTCTTCGTGGTCGGCTCCATCTTCATGAACTCGGCGGCCTTCTTCACGATTTCGGGATCGGGCGCGACCGGGGTCTTTCCGAAGTAGCCGAGCACCATCTTCGCGTAGCCTGGCGCAAACTTCTTGAACTTGCCGAACATCACGTTCTGAATCGCCTGCTGCGCGTAGAACTGCGAGACGGGCGTGACGGACGTGCCGAAGCCGCCGAGGCGCACGCAGTCGTACATCTCGGCAATCATGTCGTCGTACTTGTCCATCATGTTGTTGTCGCGCAGCATCTGCGTATTCGCCGTCAGCGCACCGCCCGGCATCGGACTCCACACAATCTGCGGGTTCACGTTCATCGCTTCCGGCGGGAGGAAGTATTTCTTCATCGCGGCCTTGAATGCGTCCTCGGCCTTCTTGATCTTGTTGACGTCGAAGTCGAACTGGAAGTCGGGGTCGCCGTCAAGGCAGTGCCACATCGTGATGATGTCGGGCTGGCAGGTTCCGCCGCTCATCGGGGCCATCGAAAGGTCGAGGCCGTCCGCGCCGCCCTTCAGCGCCGCGAGGTAGCACGACACGCCGTTGCCGGCCGTCTCATGACTGTGGAACTGGATGTGCACCTTGTCGCCGAGAAGCTTGCGCGCCGCCTTCATCGTCTCGTAGACGGTGTGCGGAGTCGAGGTTCCGGACGCATCCTTGAAGCAGACGCGGTCAAACGGAATGCCCGCATCCATAATCTTGCGCAGACGGGCGGCATAGAATTCGGGCGTATGCGTCCCCTGATTGTCGATTCCGGGCGGAAGACCCATCATCGTGACGACGACCTCGTGCTTCAGACCCGCGTCGTGGATGCACTGGCCCGACCACTTGAGGTTGTCCACGTCGTTGAGAGCGTCGAAGTTGCGAATCGAACTCATGCCGTGCTTCTTGAACATCTCGGCATGGAGTTTGATCATGTCGGAAGGCTGCGACTCGAGGCCGACGACGTTCACGCCGCGCGAAAGCGTCTGCAGGTCGGCTTCGGGAGCCGCCTTTCGGAACGCATCCATCACGTCGAACGCATCCTCCTGGCAGTAGAAGTAGCAACTCTGGAAGCGCGCGCCGCCACCCGCCTCGAACCACCGGACGCCCGCGTCATACGCCTCCGCCACGCAGGGGAGGAAATCCTTGGAGAGAACGCGCGCGCCGACAACGCTCTGGAAGCCGTCACGAAACGCCGTGAGCATGTACTTGACTGTCTTCTTTGACATTTTGTCTTTTCCTTTTCTTTCTTTTTGCCGTTAGAGTAGTTTGAAACCGTTCACCGGGCTCAGCCGCGCGCAATGGCAATCGCCAGCGCAATGTTCGCATCGTCGTTTGCCGCGACGGCTCGCGACGGGGCCTTCTTCGGCGCATCCTGAGGGAGAATCGAATCAAACCTGCCGATTCCCGCCATCGAAGCCTTCGTTATGTAGATGAGAACCGTGAGAAAGAGGTAGACGATACCCATTCCCGCGACCATCAGAACCAAGCCCTGTCCGAGCACTGCCATTACTTGTTCCGCCTTTCTTGTGTTTTCTTCGTGTTGAAAAATCAGGGATCGACAAACGTCAGTTTCAGCGTGTCGAAGTCAATCTTTCGATAGTAGCAATTGCGCGGTTTGCCCGCCGCGTTCTTCGTGTGGCAAATCCCGCCGCGGCAGGGCCGCACGATGTAGAGGAGCGAGTTCTGCTCGCAGTTCACATACGCCTCCAGAAGGTCGAACGTCTCGCCACTCGTCTCACCCTTGAACCACAACTTGTTGCGGCTCGTAGACCATAAAATGAGTTTCCTCTTCGAGAACGATTCCTTCATCGCATATTCATTCGTATAGGCGACGAGAATGACCTCTTTCGTGTCGGCGTTCTGCACCGCCACGGGAATCACTCCGGGATCGCACGAAGCAGTCCCCAAAGTTCGCGTTTCAGCGACTTGTTTGCCGACTTTCTCCAGTTTCGTGAAGTCGAGTGTCAGTTCTGACGATTCTTCAAGTTGACCCATTCGAGGCTCTTTCGGTTAGAAGTTGCCGCATATTGTATCAAAAAAACGGGGCTTCGTGTCTATTGAATGTGAAAAAATGAAAAACGCCACCGTCATCAGGATTATTTTGCCGAGCACCAAAATCTTGTCAAAGGTGAATCACCGGCGAGATGAGGGGGAGGCCTTTCTGGCAATGCGGGCAATGATGCGCGAAGCCCCGAGGTTCTTGAAGCCGAGTGCCAGCAGGATCTTGCCGATCAAATGCCGCGATTCGGCGCGGACTTCGCAAATCTCAATGCCCTCCGCCTCGCAGAGCGCACGAAAATCCTTCAGCGTGATGCAGTGGATGTTCGGCGTGTCATACCACTGGAACGGAAGTTGTTTTGAGACGGGCAACCGTCCCGTAAAGCCGAGGGTCAGGCGGATGCGATACGCAGCGAAGTTCGGGAATGTGACGATTGCCTCGTCAGCGATGCGCAGGGCCTCGTTGAGGAGGCCGCGTGGGTTCTTCACTTCCTGAAGCGTATCAGAGATGATGGCGATGTCGTAGTGGTGGTCGGGCACGACGGTAATGCCCTCGTCCGCGTCCTCCCAGTAGAGGTTGTTGCCGTCCGCGAGCGCCTCCTCGAAGCGTTCCACATCAATCTCCACGCCGTCGCCCTTCGTGTTCTTCTTCTTGCGCAGAACGTTCAGCAGCGTCCCGTCGCCACAGCCGACGTCGATGACTCGGGCGTTCGGGCGCACCATGCGCTCGATGTTGGCGTAAAGGCGTTCCTGCCACTTCATCACCTTCGGCTCGCGTTTGCCGAGAAAGCCGCCGACAAGTTTCGAGAGATCGTCGATGTCGGTCAGGAAGGAGTCGTGCCCCGTGCCGCTCTCAAGATGGCAATACGACACGTCCTTGCCGTTTTTCAGGAGCGACGCGGTTATTTCACGGCTCTGCCACTCCGTGAAGAGGATGTCGCCCCGATAGGAGACGACGAGGCACTTCGCCTTCACCCGTGCGCACGCCGCGTCGAGCGTCCCCCAGCGGTCGCAGGGGTCGTAGAGATCCATCGAGCGCGTGATGTGCAGATAACTGTTCGCGTCGAAGCGGCGCACGAACTTCTCGGCCTGATAGTCGAGATAACTCTCGATCTGGAAGTAGGTCTTGAAGAGGCGGTCGCGCTCGCGTCGTTCGGCTTCGGGGGCATTCACGAAGTTTTCCTGCAAACGCCGTGCAAACTTCCTCTGGAGGAGTTCGCGGGAAAGGTAGGTGATGTGCGCCAGCTGCCGCGCCGCCGCAAGCCCCGCCTTCGGTCCCTTGCCGTCACCCTCAAGGTAGTAGTCGCCACCCTTCCAGTTGGGGTCGTCCGTAATCGAATTGCGGCTCACCACGCTGAATGCGATCGCCTGCGTGTTCAGTGAGGCGGATGTCGCAATCAGGCACGCCTTCTCCATTTCGTCCGGACAGCGCGTCATCCAGTCCATCACCATGATGCCGCCGTAACTGCCACCGATGAGCGCGGCCAACTTCTTCACGCCGAGTTGCCGCAGAAGCATCCGGTAGACGTCCACCGCGTCCGCAAACGCATACTGCGGAAAGGCGGAGCCGTAGGGCCTGCCCGTATCGGGATTGATGGACATCGGGCCCGTCGTGCCGCTGCAGCCGCCGAGCACGTTCGCGCAAATCACGTGGAAGCGGTTGGTGTCGATGGCCCTTCCGGGGCCGACCATCCCCTCCCACCAGCCGCTCGGCTTATCCTCGCCCGGACGAATCCCCGCCACGTGGGAATCGCCCGTCAGGGCGTGGCAGATGAAGACGGCGTTGTCCGCCGCGAGGGGCGCACCGCACTCCTCGTAGGCGACCTCGATCTTCTTGAGAACGCCACCGTACGAAAGCCTGAACCCGCCTTCCGGCAGGTTCAGTTCCATCTTCTTCAACTCAACAATGCCAACGCCTTCTTGCATAAGTCCGCATATTATACCACGATTGGGACGCCTCTGCTTTTTGCAATGGAACTAAGCCAGGCCGGCGAGAAGACGGGGTAAATGCGACTGCCCGCGATGCTGTCCGCGCCACAGTTCCATCGTAATCCCGACGACGTCACCAGCCCTTCCTCAGAACTGGTACTGAATCGAGAAGACCGCGCCCGACCCGACGCCGAGTTTCTTCGTGTTGCCGTTGCGGTAGAAGTGATCCTTGTCGCCCGTTTCCGCGAACGCCGCGACGAGCGTGAGGTTCTTCGTCACAAACCAGGCGACGTGCGCGTCGTAGTAGTCGTGGTTACGGATGTCGTCGCCGACGTTCACGCCCTGCTTGTATTCAAGGCCGATGGCGATATTCTCCGCCGGGAGGATGTCGATGTTGCCGAAGCCCGCCACACCGTAGTCGTTGTGCCCGACGACACCGTTCACGACCTCATCCGAAATCAGCAGACCGACCGAGAGCAGGACGGGAAGCGGCGTCTGGGTGACGAGTTTCGAGGCCACGACGTAGCCGTCCACGCCGTTGTCGCGCAGACCGAGAGCCTTCACCGTCGCCGAGTCCGTATACTTCCACACGCCGCCGACGGCGATTGCCGGAATCCACGCGGTGTCGAAGGCGTTTTCGTCGAGGATGCGCAACTTCGCGCCGACGTTGTGGGTGCTGATGGAGTCGTCGCCGTAGCGGTGCGCGTCAATGATGCCGTAGCCGTAGGAGAGTTCGAGCCGCTCGGCAACCGTCAGCGCGGCGGATGCCGCCCACCAGTTGATGCCCGCGTCGCCGAGGTTCACGAACCATCCGCCGACCTGCGGCTTCGTGACGATTGCGTTCAGGTTGCTCGTGCTTTCGCCGTCCCACGGCAGACCCGCCGTGTAGGCGAGCGGGTTGAAGGCGATGCCGCCCGTGCCCTGCAGGTTGTTCAGCGGAACGCCGCCTTGCGCGACTGCCGCGCCCAGCGCCGCAGTCGCGGCGAAAAGCGTCCTTTTAAGCGAGAGACCGTTCTTCTTGTTGATGTTCATGTGTTTTTTCCTTTCTGTGCTACCGAATGGGTAGTTTATTGTCCCCTGAGGAAGCCCGCCGATTGTGGCGGGCTTCCGTTTTCCTTGGTTTGACTTTGGTTAGATGAGCGCGAGAGCCTGATCGAGGTCTGCGATGATGTCGTCGATGTGTTCGATGCCGATCGAGAGACGGATCAGTTCGGGGGAAAGCCCCGCCGCGCGCTGCTGTTCCTCGCTGAGCTGGGAGTGCGTCGATGAAGCCGGGTGAACCGACAGCGACCGCGCGTCGCCCACGTTCGCAAGTTGCGTGAAGAGCTTGAGACCGTCCACGACCTTGATGCCCTCCTGAACGCCGCCTTTCACGCCGAAAACGACCATGCCGCCCTGTCCGTTCGGCAGGTATTTCTTCGCGAGTTCGTACGAGGGATCGCCCTCCAGTCCCGGATAGCGAACCCACGCCACCTTCGGATGACCCTTGAGGTACTTCGCCACCGCAAGTGCGTTGGCGGAGTGCCGTTCGATACGGAGCGGAAGCGACTCCACGCCCTGCAGGAAGATCCAGTTCGCGTCCGGCGACAGCGTCGGGCCCTGATTGCGGAGTCCGACCGTCCTGAGGCGGGTGATGAACGCGAGCGGGCCCGCGAGTTTCGACCACACCGCACCGTGATAGCCGCGGTCGGGTTCGTTGTAGAGCGAGAACTTCGGATCTGACCAGTCGAACTTGCCCGCGTCGATCACGACGCCGCCGATGCCCGCGCCGTGTCCGCCAATCCACTTCGAGAGCGAGTGGATCACGACGTCCGCGCCGAACTCGATCGGCCGCTCGAGGATCGGGGTCGAGAAGGTGGCGTCCACCACGAGCGGCAGGTTGTGCTTCTTCGCGAGTTTCGAATAGGCCTCGACGTCCGCGACGTCCAGCACGGGATTGCCGACCGTCTCGATGAAGATGAGGCGCGTCTTTTCGTTGATGGCGGCCTCCGCCGCGGCGATGTCGTTCACCTTCACGAACTTCGCGTGGATGTTGTTCGACTGCGGCAGAATCACGTCGAACTGCGTGTAGGTTCCGCCGTAGAGGTTCGAGGCCGCGACGAACTCCCCGCCCGAGGGGACGATGTTCGTAATCGTGAAGTAGATGGCCGCCGTGCCCGAACTCAGGGTAATCGCCGCCGCGCCGCCCTCGAGCGCGGCAAGCCGCTTCTCGAGCACGTCTTCGGTCGGGTTCATGAGCCGGGCGTAGATGTTCGCCGCCTTGCGCAGGGCGAAGCGGTCCGCGCCGTCCTGCGCGTTCCTGAAGTTGTAGGCCGTCGTGCGGTAGACGGGCACCGCCGTCGAATCCGTCGCCGGGTCGCCGTTCCAGCCCGCGTGAACGGCGAGCGTCTCGGCATGCTGTTTCGTTGCATTGCTCATGTGTTGTCCTCCTGTTTTCCTTGTCTGTTCCGTCCGGCTCTTACGCGAAAAGCCACGTCGAGAGATAGCGTTCGCCCGTATCCGGCAGAAGCGCGACAATCGTCTTGCCCGCGAACGCCGGTTCCTTCGCCAGTTCAAGCGCCGCCCAAAGCGCCGCGCCGGACGAAATGCCGACGAGCAGACCTTCTCGTGCCGCCGCCGCACGCGCCGTCCTGCCCGCGTCGTCCGCCGAAACCGTGATCACCTTCGTGATGAGGCTCGTGTCCAGAACCTTCGGCACGAACCCCGCGCCGATGCCCTGTATCTTGTGCGGACCCGGCTTGCCGCCCGAAAGGACGGGGCTGGTGTCCGGCTCGACCGCGTAGATGCCGACGTTCGGGTTCTTTTCGCGTAGGAACCGACCCGTGCCGGTCAGCGTGCCGCCCGTGCCGACGCCCGCCACGAACGCATCCACCTTTCCATCCGTATCCGCCCAGATTTCGGGACCCGTCGTGATGTGGTGGTAGGCCGGGTTCGCCGGGTTCTCGAACTGCTGCAGAATCACGCCGTCCTTCGCGTCGCGCAGTTCGTTCGCCTTCGCAATCGCACCCTTCATCCCGTCGCTGCCGGGCGTCAGCACGATTTCCGCTCCGTAGGCCGCCGCGAGCTTGCGCCGCTCGATGGACATCGTTTCGGGCATCGTCAGGATGAGGTGGTAGCCGCGAATCGCGCTCACGAGAGCCAGCCCCACGCCCGTGTTGCCCGAAGTCGGCTCGATGATCGTCGCGCCCGGCTTCAGGATGCCGTCCTTCTCCGCCTGCTCGACCATGGCGAGCGCGATGCGGTCCTTCACGCTGCCGCCGGGGTTGAAGAACTCGACCTTCGCAAGCACGCGGGCGCCGCCCTTGTTCAGCTTGTCCGAGATCTCCACGAGCGGCGTTCCGCCCACTTTTTCCAAAACCGTCTTTGCTATCTTAGCCATTTTCGTTTCCTTTCTTTCTTTTGAATCCCGCCGGAGGGTCATACGCTACCCTCTCAGTAGAGAACGGCGCGTATTATATCACATCGCCGCGACGAAAGTCAACCGCAAAAGTAGTATTAATCCCTTCCCTGACTGTGAAACGCCCGAAACCCCGTCTTTTCGGCCTTGAAGCCGAACTGCCTGAAGCCGAACTGATACAGTACATATAAGGAGTACGGCAAAGTCCCCGCCTGCCCCCCTCAGGGAGCGTTGGGATTCTCCATATATGGACTCGGGTGTTCTCCATATATG
>CAVAHB010000057.1:0-7731 GCA_963588415.1 Faecalibacterium sp. CAG:74 | reverse complement strand
TCAATAGATGGAGAACGCCGTGCCCATATATGGAGTACGCCGCGTCCATCTATTAGGTACGCCGTGGCCATCTATTGAGTACGCCCACGCTCCGAGAGGGGGTTCGCCGCGCTCCCCGAGGGGACCAAACGGCGGCTTTGCCGTACTTCTTAGTACTAGGATGCCGTACCGGGTCTCCACCAACCCTGTCGCTCCTGTCTGAAAACCACCGCGCCGGAAACGGGCAAACCCCAACCAGACTTTTGATATAATACCGCGTATGCAGAAACGGGTCTTCATCGCGCTGAAAATGGCGGGAATCGCCGGGCAGGACAAGCTGCAGGGCATCTTCCGCTATCTCGGCCCGTCTCCCGACTGGGAGATCACCCTCGTCCGCACGGCGGCGGAGTTCACGCCCGAACGAGTCAAGGCCGCCCTCGCCGAACGCTACGACGGCTTCATCGTTTCCATCCCCGACACCGAATCGACCGCCGCCCTGCTCGCCGAATCGCACGCGCCCACCATCGTCATCGACATCCACGACCCCAAGCTTTCCGCACGGCAGGACAACATTGCCTTCATCCGCAATTCGGCGGACGAAATCGGCCGCGCCGCCGCAAGCCACCTGATGTCCATCGGCCGCTGCCGTTCCTACGCCTTCATCCACAACCCGCTCGTCCTCGAATGGAGCGTGAGCCGGTATCGCGCATTTCGGCAAATGCTCGGCGACCACGGGCTCTGGTGCCACGAACTGCAGCAACCGGGTGAACTGAAGGGACTGAAGAAGCCCGTCGGCGTCTTCGCCGCGAACGACGACCGCGGCTACGACACCATCGCGTATTGCCGACGGCACGGTCTGAAGATTCCCGAGGACGTGCTCGTTTTGGGCATCAACAACGACACGCTCATCTGCGAGAACTGCAACCCCGAACTCTCCTCCATCCAGCCGGACTTCAGGGAGGAGGGCTTCATCGCGGCGAAAACGCTGGACGGCATGATGAACGGGACGGATGCGGGTCCCTTCCCAAAGACGCTTTTCGTGGGCGTGAAGCAGATCGTGCGACGCGGCTCGACCGCCCCCGTCTCCCACGCGGGCAAACTCGTCCAGAAGGCCATCGCCTACATTCGGAAGAACGCAACCTGCGGCATCGGCGTGGACGACGTCGTCGCGCATCTCGGCTGTTCGCGCCGACTGGCGGATCTGCGCTTCCGGGAATTGCAAAACACCACCATCGGCGAGGCGATTACGGAGGTGCGGCTGGAGGAGGTCAGGCGGCTTCTCCAGTCCACCAGCGAACCGATTGCGCACATATCGGCTTCCTGCGGATACAGGAACGCCAATTACCTGAGGAATCTCTTCAAGCGGCGATTCGGACTAACCATGTCGAAATGGCGCAGGCAGAACACCACCACCCGGCCCGACTGATCAAGCCGTCGCTTTCCGCCGCCGGCCCAGAATGCCGCGCCCGATGCGCCGCAGGTGGACGAGCTGCCGCTTGCCGGCCAGGAGCGCGAAGACGACGAGCAGTGCGAGAGGTGCGAGGATGAACGAGTTCGGGCCGACCGACTTCAGCAGAACCGCGCCAAGCACCGCCCCGAGAATGAAAATCCCAATGATGGCGAAATAGTGCCGCGCCTTGCGTATGCCCGACTCGTCCGAACCGCGAAGTCCGTTGAAGAGGGCGTCCGAACCGCTCCGCAGGTTTCCCGTGCACATCGTCGAGGCGAACGGCAGCCCCCTCACGCGGCGGAACGTCTGCACCTGCAGGGCGCAGACGAAGGCGATGAGCGCGTCCACGAGGAAATCCGCCGCGCCGTAGGGCACGAAGACCACGGCGGAAAGGAGTAGGATCTCGACCGCCAGAACCGCCTGATGCCAGCTCATGAGCCGCTGGTGCTCGACCTTGGCGTGAATCGCATCCGCCGCGAAAACGCCGCACCCGTAGGCGAAGATCGCGAGAAGGTATTTGCCGCATTCCGTCCACGCGCCCTGCGAGACATTGAGGCCGAGAAGAACCATGTTGCCCGTCACCGCGTTCGCGAAGACGTGCCCGCGGCAAAGGTAGGAATAGACATCCGTGAAGCCGCCGACGAGGCTCAGCACACAGGCCGCCGTCAGCCGCTCTTCGCTCAGGAATGGCGTCGGCTTGCGCATGGTTTCGCCGCGCCGTCAGGCCTTCCGAACCATCTCCGCCGTGATGACGACCTTCTTCATCGCGTCGTTTCCGGGGGCTTCATACATGATGTCGGTCATCAGCCGTTCCATCTCTGCGCGCAGTCCGCGCGCACCGGTCTTGCGGGCGAGGGCGGTCTTCGCAAGTTCGCGCAGGGCCTCCGGCTCGAACTCAAGGTCAACGCCATCCATCGCCAGCAGTTTCTTGTACTGCTTGACAAGCGAGTTTCGCGGCTCGGTGAGGACGCGCACGAGGTCGTCTTCGGAAAGTTCGGCCATCGTCGTGATGACGGGCAGACGGCCCGTGAACTCGGGAATCATCCCGAACTTCACGAGGTCTTCGGGGCGCACGTCAAGCGCCGCCTCGCCCGCCGCACCCTTCGCCTCGGACGACTCATCCGCCGCGCCCTCGACAAAGCCAATCTGACGCTTGCCCGTGCGCTCGCCGACGATGCGGTCAAGCCCGACGAACGCGCCGCCGCAGATGAAGAGGATGTTGGAGGTATCGACCTCGATGTATTCCTGGTCGGGGTGCTTGCGCCCGCCCTTCGGCGGAATGCGGCAAATCGTCCCCTCGAGAATCTTCAGGAGCGCCTGCTGAACGCCCTCGCCGCTCACGTCGCGGGTAATCGACACGTTGTCCGTCTTCGATGCAATCTTGTCGATTTCATCAATGTAGATAATGCCGCGCTTCGCGAGTTCGACGTTCCCGTCCGCATTCTGCAGAAGGTAGCGCACGAGGTTCTCGACGTCTTCGCCGACGTAGCCGGCCTGGGTGAGAACGGTCGCATCGCCGATTGCGAACGGAACGCCGAGAATCTTCGCAAGCGTCCGCGCCAGAAGCGTCTTGCCCGTGCCGGTCGGGCCGATGAGAAGGATGTTCGACTTCTCAATCTCCACGCCGTCGTCGTCCTTCTTGCCATTCGCGGCGGCTTCGAGCCGGCGATAGTGGTTGTGGACGGCGACGGAGAGAATCTTCTTCGTCTCGTCGTGACCGATTACGAACTGGTCGAGGAACTCCTTGATGGTGCGCGGCGTCGGGGTCGGCGGCAGGGGCGGGGCCTTCGCCGTCTTCTTCTCGACGCGCGCCATCATCTCGTTCACGCGCTTCACGCAGTCGGTGCAGATGTTGGCGTCGGGGCCGGCAATCACCGAAACCTCCTTCGAACTGCGTCCGCAGAACGAACAGAAAAGTTCTTCGGGCTTCTTGCTCATTACTCGATTACCTTGTCAATCAGGCCCCACGCCTTCGCCTCTTCGGCGGACATGAAGTGGTCGCGGTCGGTATCCTTCACCACGTCTTCCATCTTCTTGCCGGAGTGCTTCGCGAGGATGCCGTTCAGGATTTCCTTCAGGCGCAGAATCTCGCGTGCGGTAATCTCGATGTCGCTCGCCTTGCCCTCGGCCCCGCCCCACGGCTGGTGGATCATGATGCGCGCGTTGGGCAAGGCGTGGCGCCTGCCCGCCGCACCCGCCGTCAGGAGAACCGCGCCCATCGACGCGGCCTGCCCGATGCAATAGGTCGCCACGGGACACTTCACGAACTGCATCGTGTCGTAAATCGCCAGCCCCGCCGTCACACTGCCGCCCGGCGAATTGACGTAGACGCTGATTTCCTTCTTCGGGTCCTGCGCCTGCAGGAACAGGAGCTGGGCGCAGACGGCGTTCGCCATCTCGTCGTTCACCTCCCCGGAGATGAAGACGATGCGGTCGAGGAGAAGGCGCGAGTAGATGTCATACGTCCGCTCGCCCTTCCCGGTCTGCTCGACCACGTACGGAATCATGTAGTCCTTCGTCATAACGCTCACTTCTTCGCATTGGCGACGATGAACTCAACGACCTTGCGACCCTTCTCCTCGTCCTTCGCCTCGATCTTCTCTTCCTTGGCAATGCCGTCGAGCACATACCAGAGACGAACCTGGCGTTTCGCCGTTTCCTCCGCATCCTTCAGGATCTTGTCGCGGTTCTTCTCGAAGTATTCGGCGGAAAGCCCGGCATACTGCGCGCGCTGGGCGAGTTCCTCCAGATACTTGTCGGTCGCGTGGCGAACCTGGCTTTCCGGCACGTCGAAATCGACCTTCTTCATGAGCAGGTCGACGGCTTCGTTCTCGCGGCGGGTCGTCTCCTCCGCAATCGCATGCTTCTCCATCGCCTCGCGTATGTCCTTCGCAAGTTTCTCGAAAGACTCGGCCTTCGCGGCGGCGGCAAACTCTTCGTCCGTCGGCAGAATGCGGCGGCGGAAGCCCTTCAGCGTCACGGTGTAGACGGCCTTCTTGCCCCTGAGGGCCTCCGGCGCGGATTCCTTGTCGAACGTCACCTTCACGCCTTCCTTCGTCTCGCCCGCCTTCATGCCCTTCACGGCTTCAAGCACTTCGGGAATGAAGCGGCCTTCCTCAACCTGCGTCCAGAATCCCGTGCCGGCCGCCACGACCTTCGCGTCGGGCGCAATCTCAAGGACGGGCTTGCCGTCCACCGTGCCGTCGAAGTCAATCTGCACGAAGTCGCCTTCTGAAGCCGCCTCGCCTTCCTTCGAATCCTCGAACTTCGCATACGAGGTGCGGAAACGCTCGATTTGGGCCGCCACAGCCGAATCCTCGACCTTCGTATCCTTCTCGGAAATCTTGAGACCCTTGTAGGTCGGCAACTTGAACTTCGGCGGAACTTCCACGACCACGGTGAACCCGCCGCCCGCGTTGTCGCACGTCAGCGCGGAAACTTCGGCAATCGCAACCTCGTCAATCTTCTCGGCCTTCACGGCATCGGCGTAGTGCTTGCGGAATGCCGTGCGCTCGATTTCGGACTTCAACTGCGAGCCGAACTCCTTGCGGATGAGTTCAATGGGGGCCTTGCCCGGACGGAAGCCCGGCAGCCGCGCCTCGCGGACGAATTCCTTCTCCACTTCCTTCACGCAGGCCTTCGCCTCGTCCGCATCGAGCGTCACAGTCAGCTGAACGCGGCACTTATCCAGATTCTTCGTTTCGGTCTTCATATTTTTCTATGCTCCTGTTAAAATGTCAGTAGCCGTATATTTTACCATATTTTCGGAAAGTCCGCTGAAACCGAGACGAGAAACCCCGAGGGCAGGTGGCAGCGTTTCGCCGCCAAGGCCTGCGTTCTCCGTCCGTCGGTCAGCGGCCCGTCAGGGATTCGAGCATCTGATCGGCCATGAGGCGCATGCCCTTGTCGCCGGGGTGCGCGTCCACGCCGGGAATGCCCGTGAAGCCGAGGGCGCGCGTCGAGCCCTCGTCGTCCAGGGGTCCCGCGTCGACGTAGAAGCACTTCTGCGCCTTCGCCACGCGCTCCATCGCCCAGGTGCGCGGCCATTCGGCCCGCCAGAACGGGGCGCGCACGAGCACGAGCGGATTCGAGTTCGCCTTCACGAGTTCGATGAGCTTGGCAAACTCCTTCATGAAGAGCGTTCGGTCGTCCTCGCCCTTGACGCGCCAGACGTTCTCGCCGATTGCGAAGATCACGACGTCCGCCTTCATCGCCAGTTCGTCGACGAGGTTGTCCGCGTGGTTCTCCTTCCAGCGCGGCGCCTTCGCGTTGAGCAGCGGGTCGCGCCGCCCCATCTCCGCAAGGCCGAAGTCGCTCTCGAAGCCCGCGATGTTCCGGGCGAGGAACTCGACCTTGCGGCCGAGCCGCCGCTCCAGTCCGCGCGCGACGAGATGCACGAAGTCCTTCTCCGGCTCGCTCGCGCACATGCCACAGCCGCCGACGAACTTGCCGCACTCCGGGTGCATCGTGATGGAGTTGCCGAGCACGAGCATCTTGAGCGGCTTTTCCGCCGGGACGGGCGCGGAAAGGCGGCGGATCCTGACAAGGCAGCCGCCCTCGTCGCAGAGCGGAATCTCCAGGGCCTCGCGGTGGGTGAACCGCTTCGTGAAGACGCGCAGGGCGTTCGCGTCCGTCGGGGTCCGCGCCGGGTCGTCGGCGTAGACGGTCGCCTCGTAGTCGCCCTCGCCCATCGCGAAGAACGGCAGGCGCACCGTCCGCGCCCCGACCGTGAACGCGGCGAAATACCACGTGCCGTCGTGCGCCTCGCGAAGGACGGAGTAGTTCTCGCCGATCTTCCCGTCGCGGAAGGGAATCGTCCGCTTCCACGTCACGGGCAGGCCGCGGAGCGCCTCGAGGCCGGGCTGGCCGCGGTAGTTCTCCGGCCAGTCGCAGAGCGTCATGAGCGGCGAATCGTAGGCGACGCAGAGGGCGAGCGCGTGGCCGCGCGTTCCGATTTCCTGCGGGAAGATGCTCTCTCCCTTCGTCCCCCGCGCCCGTTCGAGCACCTCCTGCGGCACGAAGTCGCGGGAGAAGACGTTGCGGAAGGAGCCGGGCGTGTAGTCGCCGGGCCCGACGAGGAAGCGCGTGTAGGGCAGCGTCGCCATGTGGGCGGGCGTGACCCAGGCGTGGAACTTGTTCATCTCGTTGCCGCAGATGCCCTCGCGGGTGATCTGGTTCGGCCACGTGCGCTCCATCCCGGTCGGATGGTAGGCGGCGTGGAAGTTGACCAGCAGGCGGTGTTTCGCCGCGCAGCGCACCACGCGCTCGTACCAGTTCACCATCTCCTGGTCGCAGCGGTCCATGAAGTCGATCTTCACGCCCTTCACGCCCCAGCGCTCGAACTTCGCGAACGTCGCCTCAAGCCCGTTCGCCGGGTTGTCCACAACGTCCCACCAGAACCAGAGCCAGATGCCGACGCCCTTCTCCTTCGCGTGGGCGAGAACCTTCGGCAGGTCGAAGCCCTCGCGCGGCTCGAGCCGCACGAATTCGCCGGGCTTCTTCGGGTCGTCCTTCACGAGCCGCCCGTACCAGCCCGCGTCAATCGTGTGGTAGGGCCAGCCCATCTCGGCGGCGAAGTCGATCTGCCGGATTTCGCTCTCGGCCGTCGAGAAGCCGGTGAGGCCGGCGCTGTCGGCCCACCAGTCCCAGCCCGTCGCGCCCGGCTTCACCCAGTCGAACGCGGCCTCGCCGCCCTCCGGCGGCGGATTGAGCGCCAGGATGACGTCGTTGCGCTCGAGCAGCCCCGCGTCCGTCTCGGAAAGAATCATCACGCGCCACGGCGAGACGCGCCGCGCCCGGCCGCGCACGCAGACGCCCTCCTCGCCCGGACGGTCGGGGGAGCGCGCGAAGAGCGTCGCCGTCGCGCGGTTGTGCGCCCACGGATTGTCCGTCCAGAACCAGAGCGCGGACCAGTCCGTGAGGTCGGCCTCGCAGATCGCCAGGCGCGTCTCGCCGCAACCGACGATCGCCGGCACGCCGATGACGCCCTGCTTGGGAATCATGTTGACCTTCGCCCGGTTGAACGTACGCTCCTCCGAGCCGCACGTCCCGAAAAGCCGGCCCGCGTCGTCCGACGGATAGAACGCCATCCACGCCTCCGGGTCGCCGGGGAAGACCCAGCTCGTCAGTTCGCGCGCAATCGCGTAGTCGCCGTCGCCGGGAATCGCGTAGCGGAACGCGACCGCGTCGTCGTAGGCGCGGAGGACGAGCCCGAGCCGCCGGCCGTCCGAGGCGCGGACTTCGACCGTCGTCTCGTTCGCCGCGAGGTCGACCTTCCCGCGCCGATAGAGGCGCGTCTCGAA
>CAVAHB010000056.1:0-3545 GCA_963588415.1 Faecalibacterium sp. CAG:74 | reverse complement strand
GCTGCCGCTTCACGTCCGACCCCTACTACGCGACGAACGCGCTCTTCAACGGCGAACGGTAGCCGGGCTCGCCGCAGCGTCTCTTCTGCGAGTCCGAGCGGACTTCGCAAGCCTGAAGACGGAAATCGGCGCCGGCTCGCCCTAACGGCGGTCCGCGTTGATCTCGATGGCGGCCCCGCCGGCGAGGCGCGACTTGTTCGGCAGCCGGAAGTTCACCGGCACGCCCGTCTCAGAACGCGAGCAAGCGCGACGGCGGGAGGTCGAGCGCGTCCAGCGCCGCGAACCAGGCGTCGAGGCCGGGCGCGCGGTCGTTGAAGTTGTTCGTGCCGAGGGAGACGAGGCAGCCCGACTCCTTCGCGAACTTCAGGTAGCGCGGATGCCGCTGGAACGGCGACTCGGCCTGGACTTCCATCGCGATTCCCCTTTCCTTCGCCTTCGCGAAGAGGGCCTTCAGCCGCGCATCCGTCCAGAGCTCGTCCCACCGGCTCTCAAGCGCCTTGGGGAGGTAGGTCGGGTTCGCGAAGACGGTGATGGGCTCGTCCAGGATCCGCATGTTGTGCGCGAAATAGCGTTCCATCCACGCCACGCCTCGGGGTCGGGGATCGGGAAGTCCTCCCAGAGCTTCTGGCAGTCCATGATCAGCGCGTCCGCAAGGATGAAGTCCAGCCGGCTGCACGTGGCCGCGTCGATTTGCCGATACCAGTCGCGGTCGTTGACCTGCGCACCCACGCGGATGAGACGTCCGTTCTCGAGACCTTCCCTTCGGGCCGCGTCGATGAAGGCGTTGAGTTTCTCGTTGGAGTCGATCTCCCAGCCGCGCCCATGGTTGGCGATGAACGCGGAGGCGACGCCGGAGGCCCGTTCGCGCGCCAGGGCCTTCGCGACGGTCATGCCGCCGCGAAGGTGGATGTGGAAGTCGCAGAGCCGAAGTCCCTGGCGCAGAAAGGTCTGCGCACGTTCCGCCGTCGCTTTAGGATAGAGCCAGGGCGAAGGTGCGTCGGCCCTTGCCGCCGCGTATCCGCCGAGCAGAATGCCGATGGACATGAACGCCTTGATTGTAGTCTTTTTCATTTCCGCTTTCCTTTCCCGTTTTCGGATTACTGCAGTCCCTTGGCCTTGAGGAAGTTGTAGGACGGCATGACGGCAAAGAGCCCGTCGCCGTGGCGTTCGCATTCGACGACATACCATTCGACGCGGTCTTTCTCCGTTGCGGCAATCAGGCGATCCCACGCGACCGGAACGGCCCCCGGCTTGCCCGGGCGGCCCAGAATCGCGTCGAACTCCTTGACGTCCTTGCCCATGCCGTTCTCCTTCGCGTGCAATGTCGGCGAGCGATGCGGATACTTCGCATACTGTTCGCAGGGATCGACTCCCGCGCAGGTCGTCCAGCCGACGTCCTGTTCCATGCAGACGGCGGGGTCCGTGTTCGAGAAGAAGTAGTCCCAGTAGGACGTGCCGTCCTTCATCGTCATCTGGAACTCCCCCATGTGGTTGTGCAGGCCGATACGGCAGCCGAATCTCGCCGCGTCGGCCGCCCCCTTGTTGTAGAGATCGACAAGACGCTTCAGGAAGTCGTCCAAATGCTGTCCCTTCTTCGGGAAGTTGCCGCCGCCCGGGCAGATGAGAAGGTTGTTGCCATACGCCAGACTGAACTCGCATAACTTCTTCATTGCGTCCGAATTGTAAGTCCAGTTCGTCGTGTCGAAGCCGTATTCGCCGTTGCCGACGTGTGCGCCGCAGGCCTTGAGCCCGACGTTCGCGAGCGCCTTGCGAAGTCCCCTGGGGTCGGAGGAGTAGGGCGTCTTCAGGCACCACCAGGCGATTTCGATGCCCTTGTAGCCTATCGTTGCGACGTCTTCGAGCGCACGGTCGAGACCGACGCGGTCAACGTAGGTGCGAATCGAATAGAGTTGCAGCGCGATCTTCGCGTTTCTCCGTCCGTAGTCTGGCGGCGGACAGACGCACCCCGGAAAGGCCGCAAGGGCGGAACCCGTTCCGAGAAAGCCCAACATTTGTCGACGTGTCATGTTCATTTTCCTTGATCTCCTTTTGAGGTTGAAGAAACGCGGGCATTATACTCTCTTAGGCATCCGTCGGTCAATGGATTATTGTCCAAAAATATTGTATAATGTTCGCCTATGTTCGTCAACGCAGAAAAGAACTTCTGGATCGAGGATGCCGTGCTTTCACCGTCCGCGCAGATTCCGCCGCACGTGCATCACGACACGTGGGAACTCAACTTCACCATGCGCGGTAAAGGCGTCCGCACGCTCGGCAACTCGACGGAACCGTTCGCCTGCGGCGACGTCGTCCTGACGCCGCCGCGTGTGAAGCACTTCTGGGACTTTCGTCCGTGGAAGAGGAAGTTCCGCACCTACTGCGTCTTCATCCGCGAACGCTGGATTGACGAGCTGCAGCGGGTGATTCCGCCACTTGAGAACGACTTTGCGCCGCTTCTGCGCACCCCGGTCTCCATTGTCGCGCGCGGAAGTCTTCGTACGAAGGCCCGAAAGATCCTCGAGTCGCTCGGCTCACGGGGCGAATCCGAACAATCCCTCGACGTCATCGGGCTTCTCCTTCTTTTTTCGCGGGCTTCGGAGGAGGCCGTGCGCATTCGGCATTCGGCGGTGCTGTCGCCCGACGAGCGGGCGCGCGAGGACTTGCGGCTTTACTTCGTCTGCAACTACACGCGCCAGATTCGGCTTGGGGACGCGGCGCGTGAATTCGGGAAGAGCCGCAGCGGGTTCTGCGACTACGTGAAGCGCGTGACGGGCAAGACGCTTGGCGAGTGCCTCATGGAAACACGCATGGAGAAGGCGCGCGAACTGCTTGCGACGACGACGGCGTCCGTCGCCGAAATCGCCGTGCGGGTCGGAATCGAGGATGCGGCGTATTTCTCGCGCATCTTCTCGCGGCACGTTGGGATGAGCCCGCTGCGCTGGCGCCGGCAGGCGTGTCTGAACAGTGCTTCGCCTCTCCGAGGCTTCCGGTAGGGGCGGTCATTGACAGGCCTTTCGAAAGTCGCCAGACCTCACTTCGCGAGTTTCCGGCAGAGCCAGGCAGAGAGCGTCTTCGAGTCGAAGATTGCGCCGTTGCGGATGCCGTCCTCGACCTCGGACTCCGCGAGCGCGACCGGATGCACGTTCTCGTCCGGGTCTTGGTCTTGGGCGTGGGGCGTCGCGGAGAGTTCCGCGAAGTAGAGGTGGATGCGCTCCTCGCAGTAGCCGGGCGTGCAGATAATCGTCGTAAGGAACCGGATGGACGTCACCTCGTAGCCCGTCTCCTCCGCCGTCTCGCGCCTCGCGCCGTCCGTTGGGTCTTCGCCCAGCTCGAGTCCGCCGGCGATGACCTCGACGAGTGCCTCCTCGGCGGCCTTGCGGTATTGCCGCACGAACACGAACTTGCCGTCGGGGCGACGGGCGAGGACGGCGACGGCATTGCCGTGGCGCACGACCTCCCGCTTCGCCCTGCGTCCGTCGGGCATCTCGATGTCGAGCAGGTCGACGCTGATAATCTTGCCCGTGTATTTGCGCTCGGAAGCGAGC
>CAVAHB010000055.1:0-2434 GCA_963588415.1 Faecalibacterium sp. CAG:74 | reverse complement strand
CAGGAAAACCGTCGACAGCGTCGTTTTATGGAATGCGCCCTCGCCGACGTTCAACGCATTCGAAAGAACGAGATCGCCCGTGACGCACGGGTCGGAAAGCGCCCAATTGCAGACGTTCGTGACATCGGCATTGAGAATCGCCGCGACGTCAATCGCGTCGGGATGCGTCGAACTGCCGTCGCCACCGAAAATGCTCCATGAGCTCCCGACGGACCGCAACTTCGGGAAGTCCAGCCTGACTTCCTTCAAGGCGGGATCGTTTGCGAGCATAAGGTGCGGAATGCATTCCGCCGCGCCGCCAATCTCCAATTTCGTCAGGTTCGAATCGTTGGCAAAGTTGCACTCGCCTATCATGCGGCCGATGACGTCGCAGCGGAACTCGGTCAGGTTGGAAGCGAGAGTCCACGAATCCTTGCAGCCGAAGGCGTTGGCCCCGAGATGTATCGCCTTGATTTTCGTCGAGATTCGTCCCGCATCCGCATTTTCCACGATGACGGGGCTGCGCAAGTCGAGAACGCCCTTCTTCACCGCGTCGGCGGGTTCCTGCCACGCCTTGACGACGGGATCGCCCCACGCTTCGCTCATGACGAAGGAGAGAATCCCGTTCTCCCTGTCGAATTCGCAGACTTTCAGCGTCCACTGTCCGTCGTCAATCGCGCCGATAACAACGCCATCCTGCCCGGGCGTGTAAGTCCACGTGGTAGTCGCACCGACCGCGAGCGAGAGACCGAAACAGGCGAGCCCAGCCAGCACCTTTGCCGATTTTTGCGCATTCATGGTTTACCTCCTGCTGTGTGTTTTGTTTTCACTGCAAAACGCATCGTCAATTCCACGAACGACGATCGGGACGAGCCCGACCCTGACGGCGACCCTGCCGTTCTTCACGGGAACATCCATCCGTTCGCCATAGACATCATAGACTTCGGGAGTTTTCTTCGCTCCGCGAACTGTCACCACGACTTCGCCCGCCTCGGGTTCGCCCGTGAGGTCATCCACCCTTTCATACGTGAGGCAATTGCGGTTGCCCTGCCAGATGGCGGCGCAACGCCGCGCCCCGTCCCAGAACCGGATGATGCGCAGTCCCCCGAGCGTCACCGCACATTCGGGCGCGGAAGCGTTCCGCGTCAGTTCGCGGACGAAACGCGCCGCCTTCAGGCGGGACTTTTCCTTTCCGCTCCTGTCAAAGAGACCGGAAGAGACGTTGTAGCCGTCCACGAAGTCCTTAATCGTCGCGGCGAGTCCCGAAGTCCCGAGTGCTTTCGATCCCGATTCGGCATCCTTCAGGTTCGTCAAGGCGATGGCGTGGCAATTGGGTTGCAGGCTCGCGATCAGGAACGCCCCGAAGAACTGCGCGTCCGCAATGGCTCTCTCGTGTCCATTGTCCTGCCACGTGATCTTACTGCCGACCGGGCCGAAGTTGAGGAGCATATAGGGGAGTCCGAAAGACTTCGCCTCAAAGGTGAACTCGCCCAACTTTGCGTAAGGTTCCGCCCACGGATAACTCTCCCAGAGAAACGCAATGCCGTCCGCGAGTTCCTTCACGCCGCCAAGCATTGCCGACCATCTGTCGCCGCTTGGAAGAACCCAAATCTCGGGCGTTGCGACCGGATTCGCCTTTCGCGCCGCCGCCCAGGGTTTGAGTCGCGCCGCATACGCCTCGCCCAGAGCCTTCGCCCCGTCACCTTTCGGAACGGCAATCGGGACGAGCATCCGGCGCACGCCCTTCGCGTAAAGGTCCTTCATCTGGGCTGCGGCATCCGCTTCAGAACAAGTCGTTTCGGGAAGAGGAAAGTATTCGCAACGCGCAAAGCCATCGCCGAGATTCGCATCGCAGGCGAAGGTGCCGCCGAGCGAACGGAACGCGGCAATTTCCTCTGGCGTTGCGCCTTCCGCCATGGTCAGCCCAAGGTCGGGCGCGGAACGCGCCACGGCGGCGGGAGCGGGTGCACCGAGTCCGTAGACAATCAGCGGCGCGCCGCTCAAGGTAAGCGTGACATAGCCCTTCGCGTCCGCCTTGACCTTGCGGGTTCGCCCGATTGCGTCGCGGATGACGACGAAGCCCCTCGGCGCTTCGAAACGATAGTCCGTGTGGCTCTTCCAGTGGTCAATCCACGGCTCAAGGTGTCCCGTGAAAGGACGATCCGTGAACATTCCGCCGTAGGGATAGTAGCCGTCCTTGCGGTCGTAGATGACGCACATCTTGCCGTGCGGCGTCGTGAACTCCCACGCCTTGCGGTCGTCCCCGAAGTTGATCTCGCGGACGAACTCCGCGCCGTCCAACGCCTCCGAAATCGTGCAGAACGCGAGGGCGGACGGCTTCACAGTTCCGTCGCGGCGGAGGAGTCCGTAATGGTATTCGGTGTTGTATTCGTTAATCGTTCCGATGTCGGAATGCACCGAATCGTGCAACTGATACCAGTTGAGCGCGGTCACG
>CAVAHB010000054.1:0-10704 GCA_963588415.1 Faecalibacterium sp. CAG:74 | reverse complement strand
TCGCAGAGGCGGGCGCGGCACTTGTTGGCCGTGTTGAGTTGTAGAAAGGTAGAGGGGCGGGGCGGGGTTTTTACCACAGAACACACAGAAGCCGCTTCGCGGCACACTGAACACACCGAAAGTCGGCTTCACCTCCCTCCGGTGGCAAGTTCAGTGTGTTCTGTGCCGGCCGAAGGCCGTTCAGTGTGTTCAGTGGTGAAAACCCTCCCCGCTCCTCCGATTTCGACCACTGAACACACAGAAGCCGCTTCGCGGCACACTGAACACACCGAAAGTCGGCCTGACCTCCCTCCGGTGGCAAGTTCAGTGTGTTCTGTGCCGGCCGAAGGCCGTTCAGTGGCGAATCGGGCGAAAGTTTTTTCGTGGCTGCCAGTTGACAGGCGAGCGAGGGATTTGGTACAATTCCCAGTAGTCAGAATAGTATGAGGATAATGCAGGTGGAACTGACGCGGAAAATCGGGTGCGGGGAAGCACCGTCGGAACGGGCGCAGAAGGGCGTTCCGCCGCGTTCCATCGGCTCTAATACCCCCCCCCCCCCCACTAACTGCCGGCGCGGCGGAGAGCCGTTCTGAGGCCGCCATTGACGCGATTCCCGACGGGATCGCGGCGGAACGCTTTATGTCAAAACGAACTAATCCGAAAGGAAATCAGACCATGAGTAAGATGACGATGAAATCAACGGCGTTCGCGGCATTTGCGGGGGCGACCCTGTGCGCGGCGAGCCTTTCCGCCGACACGCTCGGCTTCTGGGCCTTCACGGACGGTGCGCCGGGCGAAACGGTCTCCGAGGTGAAGAGTGCGCTCGGGGCGACGACGTTCACGGGTAAGGCGGCGAAGTCGAGTACGAACGGTTCGCTGCCGACGTTCGCCTCGGATTCGCCGGGCCGCGTCATCGTCTCCTGCCGCGACGCGACGGAACTGTGCGCCGCGCCGCAGTCCGTGGCGTTCCGCTATCCGTCGCGCACGAACCGTCAGAGCGGGCTCATCGACATTGCGGGGCTTGCGGACGCGCTCGTCGGCAAGGGCAGCTTCACGGTCGAGTTCTTCGTCAAGATGGACGAGAACTACGCGTATTGGGTGGACGGTGACGGACAATACGACCAGATCAGCAAGACGATGCTCTACCTTCAGGCGGCCGAAAAGACCGGCGGCTTCAAGATGATTGCGCCGATGGGCGTCATCACGGACGGCGATGCCGCCGGCCATGCGAAGGGATTCGGGCTGGAGACCTACGCGCGCGGCGAAATCGCGGCGAAAAAATCCCAGTCGAGCACGGACACGAGCGACGGCAAGTGGCATCACGTCGCCGCCGTCTACGACGAGACCGACGCCGAGGCGAAGACGGGGAAACTCCGGTTCTACGTGGATTACGGCCTGATAGGCGAACTTGACTATGCGAATGTCGCGTCCGAAACGGAAGGACTCGCGTTCCGCCTCGGCACGGGATATTTCGATGGAAAAGGAAACGTCAAGACCGCGACGGAGCCGATCAATGCGTCGCTCGCGTGTCTGCGCGTCTCGTCGGGTGCGCTTGCCGCGACGGACTTCGAGTGCGTCGTGAACGAAGGCGCGACGGTCTTCGCAATCGGGTTCAACGAGGAGACGGCGGCGGAGGGTGCGCAAATCGGGACGGAACTCAACAAAACGCTGGATTTGTCGATCCATTCGGAGGTCGGGCTGTCGCCGACGGCAAGTTTCGTCTACGGACTGCATTCCGAAGCCTACCCGACGTATGACAAGGCGAAATCCCGCGTCGGGCGCAACGTTCGGTGGAACGGGAAAAAGGCGTGGAAGAACCTGGCGGGCTGCCACTTCATCGGCGCATACAGTCTTCCCGACGGCACGGCATACCGCGAGTATGCGGGAACGGAACTTTGCCTGGCGGGTTCTGAGAATCCCGCGCTCAATCCCCCGAGCTGGACGATGGAGGCCTTCGTCCGCGCCGAATACCCGACTTGCGGTCAGGATGGCGTCGGTGCGCTGCTGTTCGGCAAATACACGACCGCCGGACATAAGAACGACTGGTATCCGCAGTATTGCTGGATGCTGACGCGGCTGCACCCCCAACTCGGGGGCACGTTGCGGCTGGCGTGGACGGAAGCGAAGGACGGCGACTATGCGAAGGGGGACTCGGACTACTACAAGTCCTGCACGACGGACGCGGACTATCTCGCCGACGGCGCGTGGCATCACGTCGCGCTTTCGTACGACCAGCCGAACCGGACTTTCACGCTCTATGTTGACTACCAGTCCGTGCTGACGGCGACCGTCGGCGAGCGCGGACTGCTCGACCTGCCCTACGGCTACTACTTCTCGCGCATGCAGTGCACGCGCGGCTTCGAGGGGTGGATGGACGAGATCCGCTTCACGAACGGCGCCCTGACGCCGGATGAGTTCGAGACGCTCGACAAGTCGGGCTTCACCATCACCATCCGCTGAGCCGACGGCGTTCGTTCCCAGCGGCGGATGGACAAACGGCCTCCGAATATGGTATAATGATGGGGAACTACCAAGCGGAACGGAACAATGGACAGACGGGAATTTCTGAAGTTGTCGCTGGTAGGCGGCGCGGCGATGCTGTTTGACGCGCCGTCCTTCGCGGCGGCGCTGGCTGACGGGTCGCAACCGAAGACGCTTGTTCTCGGGGGCGGCGCGTTTGCGCTCGGCTACGCCCTCGCCCATCCGGGCGAGACCCTCGTGCTGGAACGCGGCATCCACCTCGCGGCGGACTTCGCCTGCACGTGCGGGCCGTTCGAACCCGGCGAACCGACGACGGCGCTCGGACGCGAACTCGTCGAGGGACTGGCGAAGTGCGGCATCCTGTCGGACGGGAAACTGGAACTGCCGCCGCTCGCGGACTACATGAGCGTCTTCTTCGCCGACCACGGCGGGCGGGCGTTCCTGAATGCCGAACTCGCCGCGCTCGAGAAGACGTCACGCGGGTATCGCGTCCGAATCTGCGGCGGCGGCGCGGACGGGTTTTCGGAGTTCGCCGTCGGCAACGTGCTCGACACGACGGACGTCGGCTTTCGGAACGCCGGCGCGGACGCGCTCGTCGGCAAGCGGTTCGGCGGCATCGGGCCGGACGGCTACTTCACCGTGGACCTGCCCGCCGACGCGGACTGGCATGCGGCGCGGCTCGCGCTCTACAAGGCGTGGGAGGCGGCGGGCCGAAAGCCCGAACAGCTGCTCGCCGAAGTGAACGCGCTGAAATGCATTTACGGGAAGGGGCGCATCGCGCGCCGTCAGAAGGAAGGATACGGCTGGACGCCGTCCGCGCAGTTTCCCACGCTTTTGGCCGCATTCGAGGAGGGTCTCGCATGGAAATCCGTCTGACCGTCAACGGGAAGCCGACGGTTCGCAAGGTGAAGGACGCGCCCGCATTCGCCGCGACGTATGATGTCGTCGTGGTCGGGCTTGGCACGGCGAGGGCGGAGGCGCTGATGACCTGCGTCGCCCGGAAGCTGAAGACGCTCGGAATCGAGCGGCAGAACGGGATGGGCGGCCTTTCGACAATCGGCATCGTCTGCTTCGGCGGCGGGCTGAACAGGAGGCTCTGCGACTACGAACGCGCCGCGTCCCCGGCGGACGTCGCCTACGGGACTGCGTTCGCCGGCGTGTGGACGGAGGGACGGCGCATCGTCGGCGTTCGGACGCTCGCGAACGGAATTGAACGCGACGTCGCCGCGTCGGTCGTGATCGACGCGACGGGGAACGCGACGGTGGCGCGGGCGTGCGGGTGCGCACTCCGCAAGGGGCGGGCGTTCGACGGCGTGATGGCCTCGTGCGCGCGGGGCGAAACGTGGATCGACAACGGCAAGACGACGCCGCGCCCGATCTACCAGAACTTTCCCGACGACCTTTCGCGTTCGGCGGCGGACTACTCGGCGACGGTGACGAAACTGGCGCGGAGCCGGCACGGGTTCTGGCTCACGCAGAAGGCGAAGGGAAGGATGCTCCGTCCGTCCGTCATGCTCGGCCCGCGCGAGGAAGTGCGCGTCGTGACGGAGGCGACGGCGACGATGGCGGACGCGATTGCGGGGAAGGCGTTCCCGAATCCGCTCTTCTTCGCCTGCGAGCCGCAGGATCTCGTCGTCCACTACGGCGACCACGTCTTCGAGTCGAGGGAAATCAGGAACTGGACGGTGCACTGCGGACTGCCGATGTTCTGCTTCCCGTCGTCCGTCCCCTACGGGACGATTGTCGCGAAGGGGATGGAGAACCTGCTCGTGCCGTCGAAGCATTTCGGCGTGGCGCACGACCTCGGCGGCAGCTTGCGGATGCACCCCGAGATGCGGAAGACGGGAATCGCCGCCGCGTTCGCCGCCGAAATCATGCTGCGGCTGAAGTGCGCCGCGAAGGACGTGCCGTATGCGGAACTGAAGCCGCTCATCGAGAAGGCGGGCTGCCTGAAGCCGGCGCGATACGATCGCGTGAATACCATCCACGGCATGAAGTTCGCGCCGTTCTCGGACGACGAGGTCGTCGCGGCGCTCCGCACCGACGTCACCCGCACGGGGGAATGGTGGCAGGGCGAGCGCGGCAAGGCAACGGGGACTGCAGCGGAACGGGCGGCCTACGCGCTGTGGACGGCGTGGGAGCGCGGCGTTCGCGGCACGGCCTCCGAAAAGGCCGCACTCGCCGGGAAACTCGCGGCGGAACTCGGCAAGACGCCGCGCCACGACGGGAACTTCGCGCTCGCACTCGCGCTGATGGGCGACGCCCGCGCCGTGCCGGTTCTGCGCGACCTCGTGGCGCATCCCGGCGGCCCGACCGACCCCGTTGTCGCGGGGGCGTTCCCGAACCGCATCAAGGCGCTCGATTTCCTCGGACGCTTCGCGGACGCGAAGAGCGCGCCGGTTCTGACGGCGATTGTCGCGGACGGGGCGCGGACTTTCACGGCGGGTCTTGCGGGTGCGGGGGCGTTCGGCGGCGGCGACACGACCTGCCGCTTTCAGGCACTCGCCTACTCCCTGATGGCCCTGCGGGCGATCTGGGCGAAACATCCCGACCCCAAGGCCGCCCGGCGCGTCGCGGAACTTCAGGCGAAACTGCCGCCGTTCAAGTCCTACTTCGACGGCTACGACCTCGGCGAACGCCTGCGGAAAATCACTTTCACGAACAAAACGAAACGGATATAAACAATGAAAAGAACCCTGATTGCGTGTTTTGCCGCGCTTTGCGGCATCGTGTTTTGCGTGCGCGGCGAAGTCGCCCTGGCGGGTCGCTGCGGGAAGGTTGCGCTGAAAGAGGTCGGACTCGACTTGCGTCCGCGCGTCTTCCTGCCAGGATGGAAGATGGTCGGTGCGACGGGATACTACGAAGTGACGGACGGCGCGATTCCGTTCGCGTTCGACCTCGGCGGCGGTGCGCGGGCGACGGGTCGCGCCTCGTTCGTCGCGACGCGGGACGGCAAGGTCTCGGCGCGGTGGCTGATGACGTCCGACAGACCCGCGAAGGTGGAGCAGCTCTTCATCGGTTCGTCCGACCTGCCGCCCGAAATCCGCAACGGCGGCAAGTATGCGGTGGACGGGGTCGAGGCCGCGTTTCCCGAGCCGGGGGCGAAGTTCCAGTTCGCCTGGAAGAAGGATGTGCGAAGTCTCGTGCTGAAGGACGGCGAGGGGCGCATTCGCATGAGTCTTTCGTTCGACGCGCCGACTTTCGTTTTCTTTCAGGACAACCACCGCTTCGGCGGCGGAGACGGGGTCGAACTGCGCATCGTCGCCCCCGAGAAGAGCCTTAAGCCGGGTCGCTTCGTCGAGTGGGGCATGACGATTGCGGGCGGCGACGGGCTGACGCTCGAAGTCCAGAAGCCGTTCGTCGTGGCGGCGAACGGGACGTGGGTGCCGTGTCCCGTGAAGCGCGGCGTCGTGAAGGGGAGTGCGCTCGACTTCTCGGAAGTGAGCGCGATTGACGCGCCGGCGGGGAAATACGGGCGTGTCGTCGTCCGTGACGGGCATTTCGAGTTTGCGGCGCGACCGGGCGAGCGGCGGCGCTTCTACGGCGTGAACCTCTGCTTCGGTGCAAACTACTTCCAGACGCCCGAGTCGGCCGATCGCTTCGCGGAGGAACTGGTGCGGCGCGGCTACAACGCGATTCGCTTCCACCACCACGACGGAATGCTCGTCAAGGGGATGAAGGATTCGACGACGATCAACCCCCGGCGGATGCGCGAACTGGACGCCCTCGCGGCGGCGTTCCTCCGCCACGGCATCTACATCACGACCGACCTCTTCGTCTCACGCAACGTCTCGTGGAAGGAAGTCGGAATCGACAAGCCGGGCGCGATTCCCATGAACGACTACAAGATGCTCGTGCGCGAGAACGACGCGGTTTATTCGAACCTGTGCGCCTTCGCGAAGAACTGGCTTTCGCACGTGAACGAGTTCACGGGTCGGAGCTGGGCGGACGAACCAGGCGTCGCGTGGATTTCGTTCGTGAACGAGAACTGCTCCGACAACTTCCGCCACAATCTCGATGACGCGGGCTTCGCCGCCCAGACCGAACTGGAGAACCGCTTCTATTCGCGGCTGACGAAGTTCCTGCGCGAGGAAGTCGGCGCGAAGCAGCTGTTCACCGACCTGAACGGCTGGAGCACGAGCGAACGCTGGGCTTCCTGCCGCACGGCCTTCGACTACGTGGACATGCATTTCTACGTCGATCATCCGCGCTTTCTCGAACGGGCCTGGCAGTTGCCGAGCGAATGCAAGAACGAGATTCCCTTCGCCCCCCATTCGCCGCAGGGCGTGAACTGGGCCGGGAAGTGCCGCATTCCCGGCAAGCCGTTCACGATCACCGAGTGGAACTTCTCCGCGCCCGGAAACTACCGTGGAGTCGGCGGGATCGCCACGGGCGCGTGGGCGGCGCGCGAGGACTGGGACGGACTGTGGCGGTTCACGTGGAGTCATTCCGCCGATGGCGTGAACGACCCGTGCGGACAGGCGATGGACTATTTCAACATGTCGGGCGATCCGCTCTCCCTCGCGGGGGAACGCGCCTCGATGTGCCTCTTCCTGCGCGGCGACCTCGCGGCGGGCGATGCGAATGCGCTGAAAATCGACGGAAAGAAGGGGACGATGTTCCTTGACACGCCGCGCACGGCGGGCGGCTTCGCGCCGGGCGGAAGAATTGCGGCGGGGGCGTTCGCGGCGGATGTCGGCGAGGTGGCGACGACGATTTGGGCGAGTTCGCTCGACGGCGAGCCGCTCGTGCGCTCGCGGCGCATCCTTCTCACCCACCTGACGGATATGCAGAACACGGGCGCGCGCTTCGCGGACGAAACGATGAAGATTCTGCTCGGCTGGGGCGGGCTTCCCCACCTGATGCGGCGCGGCAAGGCCGAGGTTTCGCTTGCTGCGGAAGCGGGTGCGTTCAAGGTCTACGTGCTTGACGCGGACGGCTCGCGGCGGAATGAAGTCCCGGCGACGTATTCGGACGGGAAGTTGCGCTTCACGGCCGACGTTGCCCGCGACCCCAAGGCCGCCTCCTACCTCTACGAAATCGTCCGCCTGTCGGACGCGGAGTAAGAGATGTCATTTCTTTCGCTTTTGCTGGCGGCGGTCGTGCCTTCCCACTTCTTCGGTCCGGGAATGATGCTTCAGAGGGATGCGCCGATTCCCGTGTGGGGAAGCGCCGAGCCGGGGGAACGGGTGGTCGTCTCGTTCGGCGGGAAATCGGCCGCGGCGACGGCGGATCGCGAAGGCAACTGGTGCGCCCGTCTGCCGCCGTTCGCCGCATCGGGCAGGCCGCGCGAACTGGCGATTGGGAACGACGTCCGTTTCCCCGATGTCGTCGTCGGCGACGTCTACCTCGCGGGCGGGCAGAGCAACATGCAGTTTCCGCTCGTCGGTGAATCGGCGCGTCAGCACGACCGGAAGGGCAACGCGCTCGCCCAGATTGCGAACGATCCGCTTCTGCGTTTTGCCGCGCCGCGCCGGGCATATTCGTCCCGACCGACGAACGACGTGGCGCTCGTCTGGCGGCGGTCGTGCCGGGCGGATCTGACGCGGCGGCTTTACGAGGGGACGCATGAGGAAGGCTCGTTTTCCGCCGTCGCCTATTACTTTGCGAAGTACGTGCGCGAGGCGGCGAAAGTCCCGATTGCCGTCATCGACGTGAGTCGCGGCGGCGCGTTCATCGAACCGAGCCTTCCGTCGGCGGAGGCGCGTCGGGGAAAGGATCTCGGCCTACGCAACTTGGGCGGGCATCAGACGCCGGGTGCGATGTGGAACGCCATGATTGCGCCGATGACGCGCTTCCCGTTCAAGGGCGTTCTCTGGTATCAGGGCGAGTCGAACAAAGACGACACGAACGGACTTTACCTCGCCAAGTTCGCCGCGCTGGTGAAGGGGTGGCGGCGCGAGTTTGCGAATCCCGACCTGCCGTTCTTCTACGTCCAGCTCGCCCCGTGCCGGGCGGGGCATCTTGCCGTCCAACTCCAGCAGGCCGAGTATGCGCGGCGGGATTCGAACGCCGCGATGGTCGTTACGTCGGATGTCGGGAACCTCTCGAACATCCATCCGACTGACAAGGACACCGTGGGGCTGCGGCTCGCCCTTCGCGTACTGAAGCGACTCTACGGGTTTGCGGATATTGAGGATGCTTCGCCCGAACCCATTCGCGCCACGGCCGACGCCGAGGGGCGCGTCACGCTCTCGTTCGCCCATGCGAAGTGGCTCTACGTGTACAATGACGATATGACGCTCGCGGCGGACTTCGAACTTGAGGACGAGGCGGGGCGTTGGCACAAGGCTTCGATTCTCAACTTTCGCGACACGTGGCTCTGGTATCTGAAGCGGAACGTGAAGAACGGCGAGTTCGCCGGCAGCGAGATTCAACTTTCCGCGCCCGGCGTGAAGAAACCGAAGACCGTCCGCTATCTGTTCAATTCGCCGTGGAAGGGCAGCGTCTTCAACGAGGCCTCCCTTCCGCTCGGTCCCTTTGAACTGTCGGTCGGGCGATGACAGGTTCAGTGTGTTTCGTGACCCCGCGAAGGGAGAATCCGTGTCATCATTGGTAAAAACACCCCATGTGCGGCGGCTACGGCGGTTCGGGCGCGTGTCTCCCGCCTGAGCATTTGTGCGCAAACTCCAAGACACCTCGCACGCACTTGCCGTTTCGGCACGGCAAATGGTATAATTCGCGGTATGGAAAAACTCGCGACAGACATCTACACGTTCTCGGAACTCGTCGGGAACGGCTTCACCTACGTCGACAAGACCGACCGGCTCTGGCCGCTCGTCAACATGTCGCTTGGCAAGCAGTTCTTCATCGCACGTCCGCGCCGGTTCGGGAAGTCCCTCACCGTGTCCGTCCTGCAGGCGCTCTTCGAGGGGCGGCGCGAGCTCTTCAGGGGGCTTTTCATCGAGCCGAAATGGGACTGGTCGAAGAAGTGGCCAGTCCTGCGGCTCGACTTGGGGAGCGTCCAGCCCGACCGCGCCGAAGACCTCGACGGGCTCTTCACGAACATCCTCGCCCGCGAGGCCGAGCGCAACGGAGTCAATCTGCGGCGCGGCTCAATGGCGCCGATCACCTTCACGAACCTGATTGACGACCTTGCGGCAAAGTCGGACGACGGGCAGATGGTCCTCCTCATCGACGAATACGACAAGCCGCTCTTGAGGAACCTCAACACGCCGGAGGTCATCCCGTTCCGCAACGCGCTGAAGTCGTTCTACTCCGTTGTCAAGACGCTGGAGGGGAAGCAGCGCTTCGCGTTCATCACGGGCATCTCCAAGTTCTCAAAGGTCTCCATCTTCTCCGACCTCAACAATCTCGTAGACGCCACGCTCGACCCCGGACAGGCGACACTCTTCGGTTACACGCACGACGAGGTGAGGAGGTTCCTCCCCGGCCTTCTGCACCGCTTTGCGGAGACGAACGGCTGGACGGACGACGAGGGCTTCGAGAACCTCGTGCGCTGGTACGATGGGTACAAGTTCAACGCGGCGGCCGAGCGCGTCATCAACCCCGTCTCGCTCGGACGATGCCTCATGACTGGCGAACTCCGCAACTACTGGGCGACGACGGCGATGACGACGTTCCTGATGGACACGCTGAAGGTCAAGCCGCTCAACTTCGCGAAGGTGGACGTGGACGAGGAGACGCTCGGAACCTACGAGCCGGACCGCGCCGACCTCACGACGCTCCTCTTCCAGACGGGCTACCTCACGATCACGGGCTTCCGCCAGGTCGGCACGACGCGCCGCTACGCGCTCGACTTCCCGAACCTCGAGGTCGAGAACTCGTTCCTGCGCCAGGTCGTCCCCGCCTACACGGGACGCGAGAAAGCCGACGCAAACACGATCCAGGCGGACGCGGTGGACGCCCTCTATTCCCACGACCCGAAGGGCTTCGTCGCCGCGCTGAAGCGGCTTTTTGCGAACATCCCCTACGACCTCACTGACAGGCAGAACGAGCAGATGTGGCAGACGATCGCCTATGTCGCGCTGAAGCTCGTTGGCGTGGACGCGAACGGCGAGGTGAAGACGAACGAGGGTCGCATCGACATGACGGTCGAGACGCCCGCGCACTGCTACGTGATCGAGTTTAAGCTCGGAAGCTCCGCAATCTCGGCAATCCGGCAGATCAAGGCGAACCGCTACGCGGACAAGTTCGCCGGGAACGGCAAGACGCTGACGCTGATCGGACTCGCGTTCTCGAAGGCGCGGCGAACCATCGCCGCCGCGAAGGTCGAGGAAGTCG
>CAVAHB010000053.1:0-13364 GCA_963588415.1 Faecalibacterium sp. CAG:74 | reverse complement strand
GGGTGAATGCGACTCCCCGCGAAGCGGGCAGTCGCATTCACCCTGTCTTGTCACCGCCCCAGTTGATTGGCCCGGCGTTTCCGAGGGCGTGCGGAATTATGGTATAATATGCCAATTCCAATTGAAAGCGGAGCAATAACGAGATGTTCAAGTCGGTATCGAACAAGGTTGCATTTCCGAAGATGGAGGAGGAAATCCTCGCATTTTGGGAGCACGGTCACACTTTTGAGAAGTCGCTGAAGAAGAACGAAGGAAAGGAGCGCTACAAATTCTACGACGGGCCTCCGTTCGCCACGGGACTGCCGCACTACGGCCACCTGCTCGCGGGCACGATCAAGGACATCGTGCCGCGCTACCAGACGATGCGCGGCAAATACGTCGAACGCCGCTTCGGATGGGATACGCACGGTCTGCCGATCGAGGCGCTGGCACAGGACGCGCTCGGCGTGTCGGGTGCGCCCGAAATCAAGGCCCTTGGCGTGGACAAGTTCAACGAGCAGTGCCGGTCAATGGTGCTGAAATACGTGTCGGAATGGCGCAAGACGGTGACGCGGATGGGCCGCTGGGTGGACTTCGACCACGACTACAAGACCATGAGCCCCGACTTCATGGAGACAATCTGGTGGGTGTTCAAGCAACTTTGGAACCAGGGGCGCGTCTACAAGTCGCACCGCATCATGCCGTATTCCTGGAAACTTTCAACGCCGCTGTCGAACTTCGAGGCCGGGTCGAACTACAAGGACGTGCAGGATCCGACGGTGACGGTGCGCGTGAGGGCCCTCTCGACGGGTGCGGTGGAGTTCCCCGCCGGTTCGACGGTCTATCTGCTCATCTGGACGACGACGCCGTGGACGTTGCCGGAGAACCTGATGATTTGTACAGGTGCGGACATCGACTACGTGGCCGTGCGCGACATGACGGACGATGCGCGGCCCATCTACGTGATGGCGAAGGCGCGTCTGCCCGTCTACTTCAGGAAGCCGGAGCAATACGAGGTCGTGGCGGAGATGAAGGGCGCGGCAATCAAGGGCTGGGAATACGAGCCGATTTTCCCCTACTACGCGGCGAAGAAGTCCGAGGGCGCGTTCCGCGTGCTGAACGACGGCTACGTGACGACGGACGACGGCACGGGCCTCGTTCACATTGCGCCGGCGTATGGTGAGGACGACTTCCGCGTCTGCAAGGAGGCGGGGATGAACGCCATCGTCGATCCGCTCGATGCGAGCGCGGCGTTCGGACCCGAAGTGCCGGAATACCGGGGACGGTTCTGCAAGGACTGCGATAAGGATATCATCAAGCGGCTGAAGGCCGAGGGCAAACTCGTCCACCAGTCCACGATCGTCCACTCTTATCCCTACTGCGACCGCACGGATACGCCGCTCATCTACCGCGCCATCGACGCATGGTACGTGCGGGTGGAGGACTTGCACGAGAAACTCGCGGCGAACAATGCGACGGTTCACTGGACGCCCGACTACGTGGGCGACAAGCGCTTCGGCAACTGGCTGAAGGATGCCCGTGACTGGAACATCTCGCGCAACCGCTTCTGGGGAAGTTGCATCCCCGTGTGGGTTAACGATGCGGATCCGGACGACATGATCTGCGTCGGGTCGATCAAGGAACTCGAGGAACTTTCGGGCGTGAAGGTGACGGACCTTCACAAGCACTACGTGGACAAGATTGTCATCACAAAGAACGGCAAGACCTACCACCGCACGCCCGAGGTGCTGGACTGCTGGTTTGAGTCCGGCTCGATGCCCTACGCCCAGCAGCACTACATGGGCGACGCGGAAGGAAAGCCGAACGCGGAGGAATTCAAGGACTTCTTTCCGGCGGACTTCATCGCGGAGGGGCTCGACCAGACGCGCGGGTGGTTCTACACGCTGATGCTGCTTGGCACGATGCTCTTCGGCAAGTCGCCCTATCGGAACGTCGTCGTGAACGGGTTGGTACTCGCCGAAGACGGCAAGAAGATGTCGAAGCGGCTCAAGAACTACCCCGACCCGAACCTGATGCTGAACACCTACGGCGCGGACGCGATTCGTCTCTACATGATCTACTCGCCCGTCGTGCGAGCTGAGAACCTGAAGTTCTCCGAGAACGGCGTGAAGCAGATTCTGCGCGACCTGCTGATTCCGTGGTGGAACGCCTACTCGTTCTTTGTCACCTACGCGAATGTGGACGGCTTCGCCGACAAGGAGGTCGTGAAGCCCATGTCGGGGAACGTGCTCGACCGGTGGATCGTCTCGTCGATGGAGACGCTGATTGCCGACGTGACCGAAGCGATGGATGCCTACGACCTGCAGAAGGCGGTGCGTCCGTTCGTGAAGTTCATCGAAGACTTGACGAACTGGTATATCCGCCGCAGCCGCCGCCGCTTCTGGAAGTCCACGAACGATGACGATAAGTTGAACGCCTACCGCACGCTCCGCTACGTACTCGTACAACTCTCGAAGGTTGCCGCGCCGTTCACGCCGTTCATCGCCGAGGAAATCTACGGCAATCTGAAGGGCGCAGACGACCCCGAGTCGGTGCATCTCTGCGACTTCCCGACGGCGAACGCCGCCGCGCGCGACCTCGACCTCGAACGCCGCATGGCCGACGTGCAGACCGCCGTGGAACTCGGTCGCCGTCTGAGGGCCGACAACGACCTCAAGGTGCGTCAGCCGCTTTCCGCGCTGAAACTCGCGGGCGGCGACGTGAAGGGGCTTGAAGACCTCATCAAGGACGAACTGAACGTGAAGCAAGTCGCGTTCGTCGCCGACGAGACGGAACTCTGCGACGTCACGCTGAAGGCGAACTTCAAGACGCTCGGCAGGAAGTGCGGGCCGAAGATGAAGGCCGTCGCCGCCGCAATCGCCGCGATGAACGGCGTGGGTGCGTGGCCGCGCACGGTCGAGGGCGTGGAGGTCGCGGAGGAGGACGTCATCGTGACGCGCAGGCCAAAGGCGGGGCTCGTCGTCGCCTCAGTCGGTTCGATCGTCGTCGGCCTCGAAACCGCGCTCACGCCGGAACTGATTGCCGAGGGTCTTGCCCGCGAGTTCGTCAGCCACGTGCAGACGATGCGCAAGGAGGCGGACTTCGAGGTCTCCCAGCGCATTGCCGTCACGGTCGAGACGGATGCCGAGATGACTGCCGCGCTCGCGGCGCATCTCGACTACGTGAAGGGCGAAGTGCTCGCGACGGAGATGACGTTCGCCGCGAGCACGGGCGGTGCGGCCGTTGAACTCAACGGTCACGCCGCGAAGATTTCGGTTCACCCCGTCTGACGGGAGAAAGGTTTGTGAAAATGAGAGTTCAGTCTCTGTTTGCCGCGTTCGTCCTCACGCTTGGCTTCGCGTTCGCGGGCGACGCTCCGTCCGCCGCCGAGACGTGGAAGGGGAAAACCGTCGCGTTCCTCGGCGATTCGATTACCGACCCGAACCAGTCCAACCGCATCTACTGGCAGTATCTGCAGGAGACGATGGGCATCAGGGCCGAGGTGTTCGCGGTGAGCGGCTACACCTGGGCGCAGATGCCGAAGATGGCCGAGGGGCTGAAGGCGAAGTGCGGGGACGCGGTGGACGCGATTCTCGTCTTCATCGGCACGAATGACTACAACGGGAATCGTCCGCTTGGCGAGTGGTATTCGCATACGAACGAGACGGTCAATGCGAACGGGCTGCAGGTTCTGCGCCGTCGGCGCGACCTTTCGTTCGACGCGAAGACTGTGCGCGGTGCGGCGAACCTGACGATGCGCTACCTGAAGTCCAACTGGCCGAACGCCCAGATCGTCCTGATGACGCCCCTGCACCGCGCCTACGCGAACTTCGGGCCGGGCAACGTCCAACCGGCGGAGAACTACTCGAACGGTCTCGGATTCTTCATCGAGGATTACGTGCGCGTGACGCGAGAGGCCGCCGACATCTGGAGCGTGCCCGTAATCGACCTCTATCGCGATTCGGGGCTTTATCCGATGGACGCGGCCTACGTGAAGTATTTCCGCGACAACGACGGCAATGATCTTCTTCATCCGAACTCGGCGGGACACGCGCGACTGGCGGAAATCATCCGGCTCAGGTTGCTCGCGATGCCGGCTGGCTACGGGAAGTAAAAGGGGAAGGCAGTAAAAAGGAAGAGGAATATGAGAAATGTCATTGTCTGGGCGCTTTTGGTTGCAACGGTTGGGACGGCGGGAGCGTCGTCTTCGACGCGGATCTTCCGTCCCGAACGCTACACGCGCGGCGACATCGGGGTGCGGCGGATTCTGCCGATTGACGACGCGGCGTGGCTATGGCATCCTTCCTATGCGAAGGAAATCAACGAAGCGCCCGAGCGCTATTTTCGCTTTCGCCGCGCTTTCGTCTCGACGGGCGGTGTGGCGCGGATTGACGTGAGTGCGGACGAGCGGTTCGTTCTCATGCTGGACGGTGCGGTCGTCGGGCGCGGGCCGAACCGGGGAAGCGTGGGGAACTGGATGTATCAGACCTACGACCTTGACCTGCCGGCGGGCGACCACGCGCTTGAGGCGGTCGTCTGGCGCATTGGTTCGAGTGCACCCAACGCGCAGCTCTCGTATCGAGGCGGATTCATTCTCAAGGCGGAAGGCGCGTTCGACGAGCTTCTCACGACGGGCAAGGCGGCGTGGGAGGTCGGCGAACTGCACGGTACGGCGGGTGACCGGACGCTTGAACGGGCGGGGTCGTGGGGGCTGGGAAGTCCCTTCACCGTCATCGGAACGGGGCTTCTCGGCGAAATGCCGGTGGAGTGGGCGAAGGCGGTCGTCGTGCGGGATGCGCTGCCGCCGAAGAATCGGACGGAGTTCGGCTACGGGCTTCGCGTGAAGGGCTGGCTTCTCTATCCGTCGGCGCTCCCCGACCAAATGGAAGTCCGGCGCATTCCTGGTTCGGTCAAGACGGGCGGTGTCGAACTCGGCAAGCCCTTCACCGTCGCGCCGAAGACGAAGCGGGAAATCCTCTGGGATTTGGAGAACTACTACTGTGCCTATCCGATTCTTGCGACGAAAGGCGGGAAGGGTGCGCGGGTGACGTGGGGCTGGTGCGAGGCCCTTCGGACGGAAAGGGGACTCAAGGCCCACAACCGAGCGGATTGGCGGGGTCTGACCTTCAAGGGGTTCACTGACCGCTTTTTGCCTGACGGCCGCGATGAAGCGGTTTTTTCGACACCGTGGTGGCGGTGCGGACGGTGGGTGAAGATTGAGATCGAGACGGCGGACGAGCCGCTCGAGGTGAAGGAACTCGCCATTGCGGAAACGCGCTATCCCGTGGAGGACGGAAGCGTCTTCGAGTCGGACGATGCGACCCTGCCCGCAATCCGGCGCATTTGCGAACGTGGGATGCAAATGTGTGCACACGAAATGCTCTTCGACTGCCCCTACTACGAATCGCAGATGTATCCTGGCGACACGCGCGTCCAATTGCGCATTCTTGCCTCGATGAGTAACGACGACCGCCTCATCCGGCGGGCGATCGACCTCTACGACTATGCGCGGCGGGAAAACGGTATGATTCCGATGAACTGGCCGACGCGGCACGAACAGGAGTCCGTCACCTATTCGATGTGCCAGGTGATGATGTACGGCGACTACGTGCGCGAGCACGACAACCGTGCGTGGCTTCTGGATCGGATACCCGGCATGCGTCACACGCTGGACGGCATTTCGCGCTACGAGGACGGGGAGGGGCTTCTCGCCAACCTTCCCGGATGGAGTTTCATCGACTGGGTGCCAGACTGGAGGGACGGCATTGCGCCGGACGGACACGCCGCGCCGGCGAGTGCGGTAAACAACCTCTACTGGGCGTTGACCCTGCGCAACGCGGCGGAAGTTGAGCGCGCGCTCGGAAATGAGGAGATGGCGACCGTCTGGGAAAAGAAGGCGGCGAAGACGTTTGAGGCTGTCGAGCGGCATTTCTGGGACGAGGCGCGCGGGATGTTCGCCGACACCGTGCGGCACGACCGCTATTCCGAACACGCGCAGTGTCTCGCCCTGCTGACGGGGCTTCTTCCTTCGGCGCGGGCGGAGCGTGTCTTCGACGGGCTTGTCAACGCACCCGACCTTGCGCGGTGCACGGTCTACTTTTCCTACTACCTCTTCGACGCCTACTTCAAGTTCGGGCGCGGCGATCTCTTCCTGAAACGGCTTGACCTGTGGCGCGACTATGTTGCACGCGATGCCAAGACGACGCTTGAAATGCCCGAAACGGAAACGCAGGATTCGCGTAGCGACTGCCATGCGTGGGGGGCGCACCCGCTCGTCTTCATGCAGAGGGGGCTCGCCGGCGTGCAAAGTGCCGCGCCTTTCTTTGCCCGCGTCCGGGTTGCGCCGTCGCCTGGGTTGCTCGCCTTCATCCGCTCGAAGACGCCCCATCCGAAGGGATTTGTCGAAACGGACTTGCGCTTTGACGGCGCGAAGGTTTCGGGTTCGGTCGTGCTTCCCGAGGGCGTGGAAGGGGAGTTCGTCTGGAAGAAGCACCTGATCAAGTTGACGGCAGGAAGAAATCTTCTTCCTCCGCTGGATTGACTTATCTGCGCTCATTTCGCTATAATACACGCAACTAACCTCATAAGGAGTAAACAGATATGGAAAATCAAGTAAAGCGCGGCGGTAATGTGATGGCGATAGCCACGATGTTTGCACTGTTCTTCATGATTGCATTCGTGACGAACTTCGCGGGTTCAATGGCGGTTGTGGCCAAGAACCAGTTCAATGCGTCGGCGACGGCCTCGCAGCTCGGGAGCGCAGCAAACTTCTTCGCGTATCTCTTCATGGGGATTCCAGGCGGTCTGATTCTCAAGCGCAAGGGCTACAAGTTCACGGCCCTGCTGGCGGCGGCGGTCGGTTTCGCAGGCCTCGGCATCCAACTTCTGTCAGGCTACGTTCCGCTGTCGGCCAATCCGTTCTACGTCTACATTGCAGGTGCTTTCGTTGCGGGCTTCTCGATGTGCCTTCTGAACCTTGTCGTCAACCCGATGCTCAACACACTTGGCGGTGAAGGCAACAGGGGCAACCAGCTTGTGCAGATGGGTTGCTCGATCAACTCGATTGGCGCGACGCTTGCGCCGATGATTCTTGGCTGGCTGATTGGCGGTGCGATGGACAAGGCGACGGTCTCGAAGGTCGCGCCGGCGATGCTCATTGCGATGGGCCTGTTCGCGGCGGCGTTCGTTATCGTCTGGCTCTCGAAGATTCCCGAACCCCACCTCGAGACGGCGGAGGAGAAGGCTGACCGCCTTTCGGGCAAGACCAACGTTGTGAAGGACATTCTCGCCACGCTGAAGTTCCGCCACTTCACACTCGGTGCGCTCGCCATTTTCTTCTATATCACGATTGAGTCGGGCATTCCGAACATGGCGAACCTTTACATGAGTGAAATGGAGGGCGTCGGCCCGGTCGTCGCAGGTAGCGTCGTCGCCTCCTACTGGTTCGCGATGATGATCGGGCGAATCGCTGGCGGTGCAATCGGCGGCAAGGTGAGTTCGAAGGCGATGATTACCGTGCTGTCGGTCATGGGAATTGTCACGCTCCTTGCGATGATGTTTATGCCAGTCAAACTCGTCACCGTCTTCGGTAAGACGATTCCGCTTTCGATGTGCCTGCTGTTCGTCTGCGGACTTGCGACATCGGTCATGTGGGGTGGGCTCTTCAACCTTGCAGCGGAAGGGCTCGGCAAATACGTGCCGATGGGTTCGGGCATTTTCATGGCCTGCGTGTTCGGCGGCGTCTGTCTGCCGCTTCAGGGCATGCTGGCCGGGAAGATCGGCTATCTCGGCAGTTACTGGCTGACAATCGCGCTCTTCGCGTATATCTTCGTGTATGCCAACTTCCTGTCGAAACCGAAGGCGAAGTAAGTAACGAAGAGAAGGAGAGGAGATTCCACCATGTTGAACCAGGAAATCTATGACGAACTCGTTGTGAAGTTTGAGAAACTCTACGGGGCAAAGCCGGAGATTGTGGCATATGCGCCGGGTCGCATTGAGGTTCTCGGCAACCACACCGACTACAACGAGGGCTACGTCTTTTCCGCTGCAATTGACAAGGGCACGTTCTTCGCCGTCTCCGCGACGACGGACGACACCTGCGAACTGACGGCGGCGGATTTGATGGAGACCGCGAAGTTCACGACGAAAACGGTCGCGCCCGCAAAGGAGATGACATGGCAGAACTACGTGAACGGCACGTTTAACTGGCTTTTCGACGGCAAGCCCGCGAATGCGAAGCACGGCTTCAAGGCGGCTTTTCTCGGCAACATTCCGCTTGGCGCGGGGCTTTCCTCGTCCGCCGCGCTGGAAATGTGTACGGTTCTCGCCCTCTCGAAACTCTACGGAATCGAGAAGAGCAAGACGGAAATGGCGAAAATCGGCCAGAAGGCCGAACACACTTTCGCGGGATGCCCGTGCGGACTTCTCGACCAGGCCTCTTCGCTCTACGGCAAGGAGGGTGCGCTCGTGAAGAGCGACTTCCGCTACTGCACGTTCGAGAACGTCGCGCTCGGCCCGAAGGTTGCGTTCATGATGGTGAAGTCGAATGCGCGGCACGCGCTTGTCGACGGGGCCTATGCGTCGCGTCGCGAGGCCTGCGAGGACGCGGCGAAGTATTTCGCGTCCATCCTGCGCAAGAAGGTCACGCACTTGCGCGACGTGACGATGGCGGAGTGGGTGCTCTACCGCGGCGGACTGAGCGAAACGACGGCGCGGCGGGCGGTGCATCCGATTGGCGAGGATGAGCGCGTGCTGCAGGGTGCGGCGCTTCTCGAGAAGGGCGATCTCGTCGGGTTCGGTGCGCTGATGTACGATTCCCACGAGTCGAGCCGCAATTGGTTTGAGAACTCCTGCGAGGAACTTGATACGATTGTGGATGCCGCGAAGGCGATTCCCGCCGTCTATGGTGCCCGTCTGTCGGGCGGTGGCTTTGGTGGTAGTTGCTGTCTTTTGGTTGATCCGACGGCGGCGGACGAGATTGCGGCGGCCATTAAGAAGGAGTACAAGGCGAAGCATGGCGACGAGCCGACCGTGAGCCTGATTCGTCCTTCGGATGGCGCACACATTGTTTGAAAGGTTCGTAAAAATGAATAGACTATTTCGGGTGTTGGTTTGTGGTTCTGCCGCGTTCGCGGCAACTGCCGTGTTCGCACAAGAAGAAGTTGCAGAGGAGGATGCCGCCGAGCCTCAGGAAGCGGCACTTGCAAGCGCGAAGAAGCCGAAAGGGGAGCAGGAGAAGTTCTTCTTTGCCCTGCCCATGTGTCGGGTGTTGGAGGGCACGGGCGAAGTGCTTAAGCCCGGTGCGTCCGAGTGGGAGGCCATTGAGGAGGGGCGCTATTATCCGCTCGGCTGTTCGTATCGAACCAGTGGTGCGGCGAGCAAACTGACGATTCGGTTCGGCGCGGCGAGCGAAGTCTCGATGAGTGGCGATGCTTCGTTCGGGACGGTTGTTCAGCCTTTGGGAATCAAGTCGCGTACGCTGATTTTGCAGTCGGGGACGATTGATGTCAAACTGCCGCGCAACCTTCCCGAGGGACTTTTGACGGTGACGGCCCCGGGCTTCTCCGTTCTCAATCCGGCGGGCGAATCGCGCTATACGTATTTGACGACCGGCGATGGCGATGAGGCCGTTGTGCGTTGCGTGACGGGTTCTCTTGCCATCAGGGGGCGGCATTTCTCGATTCCCGAAATGCATGCGGCGAATGAGATTCGCATTCGCACCTCGCAGGATATTCTCTTTACGGGACTTTACGGCACAAGCGGCGACTATATCGTAAACCTTGATCAGGGGGCTACTGCAATAAGGGACTTCGAGACGGGAAAAGAGACTGTCTCTGAAACGACCCTGGCGTGGAAGCTTTCCCCTCAGACGGCGGTTCGCATTCACCGTGCCGTTCCCGAAATCGGCAAACGGATGGCCGTCACCGTGATGACGTTTGATTCGGCCGGCGGCCTGATGAACCGTTGTGCGTTTGTCGAAGGCCGCCCCGAATTGAGCACGGGCGAACAGGGTGAGGCGGCGATTCAGGCGAAGGAGGCGGCCGCAAAGAAGGCTGCCGACGCTGCGGAATCGGCAACGGTTGAGGCCGAACCCGAATCGACCAATTCGGACGAGACATCGGGGGATGACGAAACCGCTTCCGATGAAGTTGAATGATTTCAGCACGATTTTCAGTCTAACAACAATCAACACAAAGTAAGAGAGTACACGGTAAAAAAGATGGTTATCCTTCAGTTCAATAAACTTATTCGCAACAAGTGGGTTTGGGGCGCGTTTGCGATCGTGATTTCTGCCGCATTCTGCTTCGATGGGCTGTTCACGTCGGATCGCGGCGAAACTTCGTCCGCCGGCGAGGCGGGTTCGCTCGCCGGAAAGCCGGTCAAGGCGGCTGATTTTTCGGATGTCGCGGACGACATTCGCGGATTCGGGCGCAATCGTGACTGGCGGCGCAAGTCGGGGGAGGTCAACCGTTTGGCGTGGGAGACGATTGCCGCACTGACGGTTGCCAAGCAGGATGGTCTGATGGCGACCGATTCCGAAGTCCGCGAGATGATTCGCCGCGATTCTGCATTTGCCGTGGGTGGGCAGTTCAGTTTCGCCCGCTATCAGGCTTTGCTCCGCGAGAATTCAATTACCCCCGAACGCTTTGAGGAGTTTAACAAGCGGCGGATTACGATGATGCGTCTCGGCGAGGCGATGCTTGGTTCTGCGGCGTGGGTTTCGCCGATGGAGGTTGACCGTGCGGTCGCCGACCTGACCGATACCTTCACCGTGCGGGTGGCGCGCTTTTCGCAGGCGAAGATGGTTGCGGACGACCTGAAGGTGGATGACGCGGCGGTTCGGAAGTGGTATGACGAGAATACCAATTCGATTGCGCTGCCCGAACGCGTGAAGATTCGCATGGTCAAGTTTGATGCGACGAAACCCGCCATTCTTGCCAAGATGGCAGTTACGGACGATGACTTGCGAGACCATTACGATTCAACGGTGGATCGTTATACGACGACGGATACCAATGGCGTTGAAAGCGTAAAGAAGTTTGAGGATGTCAAGGAGCAGGTCGAGAAGGAAGTCCGTCGCATTGCGGCGATTCAGTACTTTGAGACGAACGCAAATTACCTTGCGTATTCGGTGAAGGCTGTCGAGGGCAAATCGCGTCTTGACGAGATTGCCGCCGAATATGGTCTCAAGGTCGAGACGTCGGATTGGTTCGCTCCGGAAGGTGGCTATGCGGAAGGCTTTATGAAGCCGATGTCGTCAATTCTGCCCGGCGCGGAGGGTTTCGCCGAGGTCGTGGCGGAACTTGATTCGTCGAGTGAAGACCTTCGCTATGGCGTCGTTCGGTCTGAGCGGGCCGTCTGGCTGATTGAGAAGGGTGAGACGAGTCCGGCCCATATCCCAACTTTTGAGGAGGCGAAGGAGGCGATTCGTCCGCGTGTTCTTCGTGCGGCGAAGGCGGAAGCCTTCAAGTCTGCCGTCGATGCGATTGCCGCGAAGGGGACGAATGCCGTTTGCGCGACGGAAGTTGTTTCAACGAACATCACCTTTGCGATTTGCGACTTGAAGCCGGGTGAATTCGCCGAACAGAATGCAGTGGCGAGCGCCGTCCGCAAGTTGGATAAGGGGGCGATTTCGGAGTTCACGCGTACGGGTGCCGGCACGGGTCTGCTCGTCGTCTGCCTCGACCGCGTGGAAGGCGACACAACGAAGGCCGTTTTGCTGAAGTCGCAGATTGCGGACGACCTTGCGATGCTTCAGCGTCGCCAGTTGCCCGAATCCTGGAAGAAGTGGAATCTGGAGCGTCTCGGCTTTGAGCCGAATGAACTTTCGTCGGTTGTTGACGAGACGGTTGAAGGCACGGAAGAGTAAATGACCCTGAAGTTCAAGCGCATTCATCCCGATGCGGTGTTGCCCGCCTATGCGCATCCAAGTGATGCGGGGATGGATGTGCGCAGTGTGGAGGACTTGACCATTCCCGTCGGGCGGCACGCGCTTGTGCACACGGGATTGGTTGCCATCCTTCCGCCCGGTTATGAGATTCAGGTTCGTCCGCGTTCGGGGCTTGCGCTTAAGGCCGGCGTGACGGTTCTCAATTCTCCGGGAACGATTGATGCGGGGTATCGCGGTGAAATAGGCGTGATTCTTGTTAACCTCGGCACGGCGGATTTCGCAATTTCAAAGGGCGACCGCATTGCCCAGTTCGTTGTTGCGCCCGTGATGCAACCGACGGTTGTCGAAGCGGATGTTGTCGATGCGACGGATCGCGGTGCAGGGGGCTTCGGCTCCACGGGAAAGTAACGCAGGGGGCGGTATGGTGCTCAAACTTTACAAGTATGGCGAGAAGGTTCTTCGCGAGAAGGCCGAACCCGTTGCCCTTGTCTCGGAGGCTCAGCGGAAGTTGGCGGACGACATGGTCGAGACGATGCACGCCGCACGCGGCGTTGGGTTGGCCGCCGAACAGGTGGGTCGTACCGACAGGCTTTGCGTGATTGACGTCCCATCCGATTGTGAGACGGAGGCGGATGCCGCGTTCAACGCGCCGATACCCATGCCCTTGAAGTTGTGGAATCCGCAGATTGTTGCGCGAGAAGGAAGCGTTCGGGACAAGGAAGGATGCCTGAGTTTTCCCGGCATCGGTGGCGCGATTGTCCGTGCCGAGCAGGTGACAGCCCAATATCTTGACGAAAACAATCTCCCTCAGATGATTACGGCGCGTGGGTATCTGGCGCGAGCCCTTCAGCATGAGATTGACCATTTGGATGGCATTCTCTACGTTGACCACATGACCGCCGTTGAGCGGCTTTCCTGTGCCGCCAAGTTAAAGAAGTTGGCGAAGCAGAACGGTGGCGTTCGCTGACAGGTTGATTCAACTCGGGCTCGCATTTGGCCTTCAGTCGCGCAAAAGCCCGTTACTTGGCGAGTTTGATTGACGAATTGCCTTCTGTCTGGCGCGGTTTGAAGACGACACCGTTTTCCACGTCCTTGCACATCATGAAGACGTCGCGCCATGTCGAAAGCCTGAAGTCACGATTCTTGACGAGCATCGCTTCCAGCAGCTGGGCGAATCCCTGCGAGAGTTCGGGACGGTAGAGCCGCGGATCGCGGGCTTGCGCATCCTCATCGCATTGCGCCCGCATGGTCTGCTCGTTGTCGAGTCCGGGGAAGAGAACACGTCCCGTGGAAAGGTGGTAGAGGGTTGCCCCGAGTGAGTAGATGTCGGTTCGGCAATCGAGTTCGACATCTCCGTAAACCTGTTCGGGCGAGATGTATGCCGGGGTTCCCGTCACGTGTTCGGGGACTTCCTTGACGCCACCTTCAAGATCCTTGAACTCGTAGGAGATTCCGAGGTCGGTGAGCTTGACCACGCCCTCCGTGTTGACCATGA
>CAVAHB010000052.1:0-2457 GCA_963588415.1 Faecalibacterium sp. CAG:74 | reverse complement strand
GTTCCCACACAGATGAACCCGCCTTCACGCAGATAGGCATCAAACTTCGCCCGCGAACGGTTAAGACTTTCAACAAGGGCCTTCGCCCTATCGTTCATCACGAATTTGCCGTCGAACGAAACCTTCGTGACCGTTGTCGGCTGAACCACCACGGGCTTTGCCGGTTTCGGCCGAGGTGGCCGAGCCGGCTTCTTCTTGTCCTTCGCCGCCGACTTTTCGTCCGCAAAGAGATCCGCAAGCGGATCGTCCCAGTCCGAGATTTCCGTCACGGGCTGGGGCGTTTCCACCGGTGCTTGCTCCGGTTCGACCTCGGGCGTTTTTTCAATCGCGGAAGTGGCTTCGCCTGCGGCGGGCTGAACCATCTCCGTCGTGACGACCGCCCCGTCCTGCGTCCGCAGAAACTCGCTCCACGCAATCAACTGACCCGTCACCTGGATTCCGTTGATTCGGAGCGCGTTTCCGTACCGTTCAACGACATATGGCGGTGAAATGAACTTTCCGTCTACGAAAAGCAGACCGTTTCGTATGGGCTTTCCCCGCGTCACCTTGAGCGTCTTCGCCACCTCAAAGGGAACAGACGGCTGCGCCGCCATCAGGGGATGGAGCAGAAGCGCGGCAAGAATCAGAACGGTCAGTCGTTTTCCAGTCATCGAAAGAAAGAAGCCCCACGTTGCCGTAACACAGAATCCCCGGAACCCGTCGTTCCACATGTGAGGCCGAAGCCCCTCAATAAGATGTCGGTCGAAGAAACTTCTGCTGAATCCGCGTGCAACACAGGACCCACGTCGTACAAAATCAGTTCTCCCTCACTTCGATTCCGGCGGTTGCCCTGAGGGCTTCGACAATCCGCTGGAAGGTCTTTCCGACCTCTTCGTCGGTCAGCGTTCGGTTGTCGGCGCGGAACTCGAGCGAATAGGCGCGGGAATCCTTGAACGTATCGAACAACGTGACGTTCACGAGTTCCTTGCCGCCGTTCTTGCGAATCGTCCGCACGATCGTCTCGTGCGAGATCCCCTTCTTCACGGCAATGGCGACGTCGCGGCGAACAAGCGGGAACTGCGGCACGGCCGAGACCTTGCCCAGAACGTCCGTTCGCTTCAGGAGCGGCTTCAGTTCGAGTTCGCAGAGCGCCATTTGGGTGGTGAGGCGGTAGGGATGGCGGTTTTTCGCCGACAACGCCCCGAGAACGCCAATCGGGCGACCGTTCAACTTCACCGCAAGCGCCGCGCCCGGCACGAACGCCGGATGTTCGGCGGCGGCGAATTCAAGATGCCCCGCGTGGAGTTTGGCAATCAGTTCCTCAACCGCACCTTTCATCCACAAGACGGCATCCTCTTCCGAGACGGCGATGCGCCGGCGCAGGGATTCGCGTCCGACCGGTCCGACGAAACCGAGGGCGAGCATCTCCTTCTCGTCCGGGCCTTTCGTGAACACCTTGCCCATCTCGAAGAGAAGCGCACTTTCCAACTGGTGGGAGGCGTTGCGTCCGAGCGAATCCATCATCTGCGGCAGAAGGCTGTCGCGCATGACGCCGTATTCCGCCGACACGGGATCGGGAAGCACAAGGCGGTTCTCGACCGAAGCAGGGCGGCCGTCGAAGTCGTCCAGTTCCTTCTTGGAAAGAAAGGAATAGTGCATCGCCTCCGTGAAACCGAGTGCCGTGCAGATTTCGCGGACGCGCACCTTCGCGCGGAACGGCGCGTCGTCAAGCGTCGAGACCGACGGTGCGGACGGCATCGTGTCGGGGATGTTGTCCAGTCCGTAGATGCGGGCGATTTCCTCGACGAGATCGGCTTCGAGCGTAAGGTCGTAGCGCCAGGACGGAATGCCGAAATCGACGGATTCGAGCGCGGCGGCATCCGCCCCTTCCGCCAGACGCGGCGAAAGCCCGAGAGAGGCGAGAATGCGCACCATCGTCCGGTTGTCAATTGCGATGCCGATCAGGCGGCGCGCGCGGTCGAAGTTGAGCTTGACGTCACGGTCGAGGAGTTTCTCGCCGTTCGGCCCGACGACAGACGCGCGGTTGTCAACGTCGACGACGCCCTTCGCGACGGTCGCCTTGCCGTATTTCTGCAGAAGGTGCGCGGCGCGGCGGCTGGCGAAATCCGCAAGATCCTTGTCAACGCCGCGAATGTAGCGGTAGGAGGATTCGGTGGCAAGTCCGAGTTTCGTCGCGGTAAACTTCGTCGAGGTGCACTCGAACAGCGCGGATTCGAGCATCACGCTCGTCGTGCCGTCGGCAATCTCGCTCTCCTCGCCGCCCATCACGCCGGCGACGGCGTTCGGCTTTTCCACGTCGCAAATCATCAGCATTGACGGATCGAGTTTGCGCATCACGCCGTCGAGCGTCTTCATCGTCTCGCCCTCGCGCGCATCGCGTACGACAATCGTACGATCCTTCAACTTCGTGTGGTCGAAGGCGTGAAGCGGCTGGCCGAGTTCGAGCCTCACGTAGAT
>CAVAHB010000051.1:0-13290 GCA_963588415.1 Faecalibacterium sp. CAG:74 | reverse complement strand
CGAGTCCATATATGGAGAACGGATTGTCCATATATGGAGTACCCTCGAGTCCATATATGGAGAACGCCGAGTCCATATATGGACTACCCCCAAGTCCATATATGGACAACACCTTAGTCCATATATGGAGAACACCCGAGTCCATATATGGACAAACCCCGAGTCCATATATGGAGAATCCCAACGCTCCCTGAGGGGTCTAATGGCGGTCTTCCCGTACACCTTATATATAGGCAACGGCGGGAATGAGTTTACCCGCATCAATGCGCATGCGTCCCCGCCGTCACTCCCACTCGATTGTCGCCGGCGGCTTGGACGAAATGTCGTAGACGACGCGGTTGATGCCGCGAACCTCGTTGATGATTCGGTTCGACATCGTTGCAAGCGTCTCGTAGGGCAGGTGCGTCCAGTCCGCCGTCATCGCGTCAATCGAGTTGACGGAGCGGATTGCGCACGTGTACTCGTAGGTGCGCTGGTCGCCCATCACGCCGACGGACTTCACCGGCAACAGAACCGCGAACGTCTGCCAAATCGTCTTGTAGTCGGGGAGTTTCCTCACCTCTTCCTGCACCCGGAGGTCGGCCTGCTGGAGGAGTTTCACCTTCTCCTCGGTGACCTCGCCGAGAATGCGAACGCCGAGCCCCGGCCCGGGGAACGGCTGGCGGTCGAGGAGTTCCGAATCCATCCCCAGCACGCGCCCGACGGCGCGGACCTCGTCCTTGAAAAGGTCGCGAAGCGGCTCGACCAGCTCGAACTTGAGATCCGGGGGCAATCCGCCCACGTTGTGGTGGCTCTTGATCGTCTGCGAAGGCCCTTTCAGCGCGTGCGAACTCTCAATCACGTCGGGATAAATCGTGCCCTGGCCGAGGAACTTGCAGTTCCGGTATTTCCGGGCGCAGTCGGCGAAGACGTTGATGAACTCGCGCCCGATGATCTTGCGCTTCTGCTCCGGGTCAGATACGCCCTTCAGCGCGGCATAGAAATGCTGCGCGGCATGGGCGACGTAGAGATCGAGCCCGAGTTTCGCATGGAACATTTCCTCAACCTGCTTGTCCTCGTTGTAGCGAAGCAACCCATTATCAACGAAGATGCAGTGAAGCCGCGGCCCAATCGCCCGGTGCAGGAGCACCGCGACGACCGACGAATCGACACCGCCCGAAAGGCCGAGCACGACCTCCTCTTCCCCGACCTGGCGCTTGATTTTCTCCACCGTCTCGTCAATCCAACTCGACAGTTTCCAGTCCGCTCGGCATCCGCAGACCTTGAAGAGGAAGTTGCCGAGGATCTGGTTGCCGTGCTGGGTGTGCACGACTTCGGGATGGAACTGAATCGCATAGAATCTGCGCCTTTCGTCGCGAATCGCCGCGTAGGGGCAGTTCGCGCTCGTTGCCGAAACCTGAAAGCCGGCGGGGATTGCCGCCACGCGGTCGCCGTGGCTCATCCACACGACGAACTTCTCCGGAAGCCCCGCGAAAAGCACGTTGTCGGGGGTTGTCGTCATCTCCGTCTTGCCATACTCGCGCGATTCGCCCGGGGCGACCGCACCTCCGAGTTTCTGGCTCATGAGCTGCATTCCGTAGCAAACGCCCAGAACAGGGATGCCGAGGTTGAAGATCTCGGGGTCGATTCCGGGCGCACCCTCCTCGAACACGCTGTTCGGACCGCCCGAAAGGATGATGCCCGCCGGCGGATTCTCGCGCAGCTTCGCCGCCGTCGTATCGAAGCGGATAATCTCGGAATAGACCTGCTGTTCGCGGATTCGCCGCGCAATCAGCTGGGTGTACTGGGAACCGTAGTCAAGAATCGCAATCCACTGTCTGCTCATAGTCGTCGTTGTTTCCTTCGTTATGTCGTATGGTTTAAGTCAGTAACTGAGCCGCGTCGGTACGCCCGAAGCCGCCATCACGCGCTTGATTTCGGTAATCGTGTAGTCGCCGCCGTGTATCATGCCGGCCACGATCGCCGCGTCCGCATGGCCCTCGTTGAACGCCGCCACAAGGTGTTCCGGCCGGCCCGCGCCGCCGGACGCGACGACCGGAACGCCCACCGCGTCCGCAATGAGCCGCGTAATCGTCAGTTCAAAGCCCGCCCGCGTGCCGTCCGCATCCACCGAGTTCACGACGATCTCGCCCGCGCCGAGTTCCACCGCGCGCTTCGCCCACGCCACCGCGTCAAGCCCCGTGAACTCGCGGAAGCCCCGCGTCGTAATCTCATACCCGCTCGGACACTTCGCGCTCCGTACCGGATCCATCCCCAGCACCACGCACTGCCGCCCGAACGCCGCCGCACCCTCCGCGATAATCTGCGGATTGCGCACCGCCAGCGAATTCACCGAAATCTTCTCCGCACCGGCGAGAATGACGCGCTCCATATCCGCCACGCACGAAATGCCGCCGCCCACCGCAAACGGTATGCGGACGGCCTTCGCCACCGCCGCGACCATACCGATGTCAATCGGCCGCCGCTCGGCGGATGCCGTGATGTCGTAGACCACGAGTTCGTCCGCACCGCCCTCGGAATAGGCGACGGCCATCTCGACCGGATCGCCCAAATCGACGTTGTTCTTGAACTTCACGCCCTTCGTCACGCGGCCCTGGCGCACGTCAAGGCACGGAATCACCCGCTTCGTCAGCATGAGAGAAACTCCTTCAGCAGGGCGAGACCCGCCTTCCCCGACTTCTCGGGATGGAACTGGTACGCCACGAGGTTGCCCTTCCGAACCGCGCTCGTGAACTCGACGCCCGCGTATTCCGTCGTCCCGACGGTGTAGGGCCCCTTCTCGGCGTAGTAGGAATGGACGAAATAGTAGTCAGTCCTGCCGTTCACCTGATTCCAGCCGATCTCTGGCACCTTGAAGCCCGGCACGTCGGGAAACCGCCTCACCTTGCCGGGCAGAACGCCGAGCAAGTCCACGCCGCCATCCTCCTCGGAATGCTCAAAGAGAATCTGCATGCCGAGACAGATGCCGAGGAACGGACGACCCGAAGCCGCCGCCTCGCGAACCGCCGCATCCAACCCGAGGGAATGCAAGTTCGCCATTGCGCTTTTCGCCGCGCCCACGCCGGGAAAGACGACGCGATCCGCCGTGCGAATCACGTCCGCCGCGCGCGTCACAACCGCATCAACGCCAAGAACGGCGAATGCGTTCTTCACGCTCGTCAGGTTGCCCGCGCCATAATCTACAATCGCCGTCATATCTTAGCCTTTGTCCCGCATATTATACCAAAAAGACGGTTGCGGCGGGATTACGGGCAAACCCCGAACGACAGGCCGGGAAAGGGGAATGACTTGCGACTTTCGGGGCTACCCGCGTGCGAACATCCGCGCCGCGGCATCCCCGCGCATCTTCAGCTCCTCGTCGGAAAGCGGACGAAGCCCCTTCGAGCGAAGGTAGCGAACCGCCTTCTTGTAGGCAATCCGCTCGGCCGAACCTTCCGCACCGCGCAAGGCCGCCGCGTTCTGCTGGGTGAGGAAGTCGTTCGCCCAACTTCCGTCCGCCCGCTGGGAATTGACAATCGCCGCCAACGCCGTCTCGTTCGGCGCATACGCCACCGTATAGACGGTGTGCGGCACGGACGACCACCGCCCCGACTGCGACGGGCGGAACGCGATGCCGATTCCAAGGAAGATGAGAAAGGATGCCGCGATGAGATAGCCGACGCTCCACCCCGTGATGCAACCCGAATGCGGCGATGACGACGCTTCCGATCGGGCGAACGGCGTCGGCGCACGATAGGCCGACCGCAGGCGGTTCACCACCTCACGGTATTCCGGCCCCAACTCGGCCAGCGTTTCCTCAAGATCCTTCGTCATCGAATATCTCCTTCAGTTTCTTCAGCGCATTCGACATGCGCGACTTCACCGTCCCGACCGGGATTTCAAGAATCTCGGCGACTTCCGCATACGGAAGATCCTGGAACACGCCAAGTTCCACGACCTCCCGCAGGGGTTCGGACAGGCGAGACACCGCCCATCGCACGTCCTCGCGGGACTGAATCGCCGGGGCTTGCGCCTGCGGCTGTTCGCGCCCCCACGTCTCCTCGCGCGCCTCGCGGCGGGTCTGCCGCTTCAGGGCGTCGAGCCGTACCTGACGGGCCATCAGGAAGAGGAAGGTCGAAAGTTTCGCCGTGGGCTTGTACTCCTTCCGGTAGTTCCAGAGCCGCAGGTAGGTTTCCTGCACGAGGTCTTCGCCCTCAAAGTATGAAACGCCCTGCCGCCAGAAAAAGTTCAGAAGATTCTTCTCGAACTTCCGTGCCGCGGCTATCAGTTCCTCACCCGACAAGCGACACCACCTCTCCCAAAAGCCGCGATTCAAACGACAGGATGCCGAAATGCGCCAACAGCCACGCAATTGCCAGGGAAACCGCCGCGCCCGAGACGAGCGCCGTCAGCGAACCGAGAATCGCGTCCGCCGGCTGGGCGAGAAGGCCGTGGACGCACTTGCGCACGACGACCCTGACGATGCCGAAGCCCAGCAGGGTGACGACGAGCGTACCGAGCCCACGCGCCCACCGTGCGGCAAGGTAGTCGGCCGAAAGCGTCCACCCGACCCGTGCGACGACGCCCGCGACAACCAGCCCCGCCAGAAACGCCAGCGCCCCCGAAAAGCCGATGAACAACCCCAGAACCGCACTCCCAACGGCGACGGCGAGAATCACATAGTCTGCGAAAAGGAAGTCCATCGGCCCGAATCACCGCTTGCGCGACGCGGAGACGAAGTCGCGGTAGTCCTGATAGGCGGCGGCGATTTTCCTGCGTCCGCCAACCTTCCCGAGCGAGCGGATCAGTCCGTCGATTGCGGTGATGTCGGATGGATTCGCCGCGACGGCCCGCGAGTAGACCTCGACGGCCGTTGCATACTGACCGAGTTTGCAGGCGAGGTCGCCCGTCGTGACGAACGTCTTCACCGCGCTTGTCTTGAGGGCGCAGGCCGTGCGGTAGTATTCGAGCGTCTTCTTCTGTCCGCTGAGCGAGGCGTCGGTTTTCGCCCACATTTCGGCGAGGCCGAGCGCCGCCGGATAGGAAAGCGCATCCGATGCGAAAGCCTTGGCATACTCCTTCTTCGCGGTTCGGAAGTCCTTTTTCTTCCGCGCCGTTTCCGCACGGGCGAGCGCGGCGGCCGCCGCCGAACTGTCGCGTGGCGAAGAGCCCTGGCGATCCATCGCCTGCCGCGCAATCGTCTCCTTCAGTTCGGGAATGATCGAACGCTGCGTACGCATCACGCGCTTATCCGCCATCGCCTCAAGACGGACGAATATCTCGAACTGTTCGAGCGCGGCTTCCGCATAGCCGAAGCCGTCCCGATAGACGAGACCGAGGTGGTAACGGGCCGCCGCGTTGCGCCGATCCAGCCGAATGGCCTTCAAAAAGGCGATTCGGGCGGCGTCGTATTCGTTGCACGTCCACTCCACGACGCCCAGTCCGGCGAACGCCTGCGCCCGAAGCCCCGCCTCAAGCTTCTCGTTCGCCGCAAGCGCGGCAAACTTCGCGGATGCCGCCGCGTAGTCCTTCGCGTGATAGGCGAGTTGCGCACCGAGCATTTCGACGTCCGTATCGCCGGCGGCAAGGGCTTCGGCCTTCCCGAGGGCCTCCCGCGCGGCTGAGAGCTGGCCGAGTTCGAGTTTGACGCGGGCGCACCAGACGAGCGCGTCCACGTTGTCCCCCGCATACTTCAGGCTTTTGGCAATCAGTTTGTCGGCCTTCGCGAGGTCGTGCGCGGCATCGTAGGCGGCCTCGGCGGCGGCAAGTTCCTCCCGGCCGTCCCGTGCGCCGCACCCGGCGAACGACGCCGAGAGCGCGAGGGCAAACGCCACCTCAAGCGCGAATCTGAGCGAGAAATTCATCGCGTTTCGCCTCCATGATTGCCCGGGTCTTCCCTTCGAGGTTCAGGCGGACGAGCGGTTCGGTGTTGCTCATGCGCACGTTCGCCCACCAGCCTTCCGTCTCCCACGCATCCACCGACACGCCGTCCAGTTCGAACACGCGCGCCTTCTTCTCGTAGTTCGCCTTGATTTTCGCGAGCACTTGCGCCGGGGGCGTCGTCGTGCGTGAGTTGATTTCACCGGACTGGGCGTATTTCCGCAGCGGCGCAATCAGTTCCGACAGCGGCTTATCCGATGCCGAGACGATGTTCGCGAGCGCGAAGACAGCCATCGACGAAGATTCCGCCGTCGAGTTCGCCTTGAAGTAGTAGTGGCCTGAAAGTTCGCCCGCGAATACCGCGTCATTCTCGCGCATCTGCGCCTTGATGAAGGAGTGGCCGACACGCGACATCATCGGCCGACCGCCCGCCGCCGCAATCACCTCCTCGCAGACCTTCGACGAGCGCAGGTCGTAGAAGCACGCCGCGCCCGGATTCGACGCGAGCATATCCTGCGCAATCAGGGCCGTCGTGAAGTCCATCGGTATGACGTCGCCCTTCTCGTCCACGAAACCGGCGCGGTCGGCGTCGCCGTCGAACGCCACGCCGAACGCATACTTGCCGGGGTTCGCACGGATCAGGGCCTGCAAATCCTTCAGCGTCTCGACGTGCAGCGGGTTCGCATCGTGGTTCGGGAAGTCGCCGTCGTACTCGCCGTAGAGCGCGTCATACGAAACGTCCGACCCGGCGAACGCCACCGATTCGGCGATGCCCATGCCGTTCGCGAAGTCGAAGGCGAGGTGGAGCGGACGCTTCATGTGGGCGAAGGCCTTCACGTGCGCGGCGTATTCCTTCGACACGTCCACCTTCGTGATGCTCCCGACGCCGGCCGGCGGCACGAAACCGCCCATCTCGGAGACGATCTTCTCAATGTCCTTGATGCCCGTCGCACCCGAAATCGGCACGGCGTTGGCGCGGCAGAGTTTGCAGCCGTTCCACTCCTTCGTGTTGTGCGAAGCCGTAATCATCACCGAACCGTCCGCTTTCAGCGTCGCATTGGCGAAATAACTCATCGGGGTCGAGACAAGCCCCACGTCAACCACGTCCACGCCCTCGTCCACGAGTCCGCTTGCGAACGCACTGAACAGCGAGTTGGACGACTTACGGCAGTCGCGCCCGACGACCACCTTTCTCGGACGGATGAACTGCGCGTAGGCGCGCGCAATCTTGTAGAAGATGTCTTCGGTCAGATCCTGACCGTAAATGCCGCGAATGTCGTATGCTTTGAAGATGCTCATTTTTGTAGTCCTTGTTGCCGTGTATTTTACCATAAATGCGGGCTTCCCGTGGACGAAAACTGGTCTGCCGCGACGAGTTCCCCTATTGCACGACCACCCAGGGAATGACGACTTCGACCGTCCCCGCCGCATAGCAGGCGATTTCATACGGATTGTAGACGAAATGAAGCCCGTCTTTGGCGACGAAGAAGTTCTCGGTGATCGTGACAGGCGCATCTATCGAAAAGCCCGCATCCCCGACCTTCTTCGCCGCGCCCGCCTTGAGTTCCGCCAGCAACTTCTCGCGGCGCTTCGTCGGCACGACATCCGCCACGCGGACGCGGCGACCCGTCCTCCGGCCGATCGTCCCGACCGTATCGCCGTAATTGCCGTGTGCACCGCCCGTATATCCGCTCTCAAACGCCCAGAAACTGGCGTAGCGGTCGTCCGCGTAGACAATCCGAAACTTGTATTCGCCTTCCCAGTTGGACATCGCCCGATTCACGAAGTCATCGGTGTCCAGTCCGTCGCCCGGACCTGACGACCGGACAATGCTCTGCACGAAGTTGAGATATTCAGTCAGATTCTGCGAATAACGCGGCGATTTGTCATACCGTGCCGTGCGGCATCCAGCCATCGCCACAACCATCACGGCGGCAAGCGCACACGCCCGCCGCCCGTTCATGCCAATCGTTTTCATCATCCGTTCAGTTCCTTTCCGCTGTCGCCGCGCATTATACCATATTGCATGCCCACCCGCTGGCCGACTGATGTCGTCCGAACGGATTAACCGAGCGTCCGATAGGAGTCGATGATGAGGTTCGGGGCTTCCCGCTGCAGCGTCTCGCGTGGATTCGTGAAGGTGACGGCAACCACCTTCATTCCCGCCGCCTTCGCCGCCCGTATTCCTGCGACCGCATCCTCAAAGACGGTGCAACCCGCCGGCGCAACGCCCAGCCGTTCGGCGGCGGCGAGAAAGCAGTCCGGGGCGGGCTTTCCATGCTCATAGCACGATGCATCCACAATCGCCGCGAAATCGCCGCGGATGGAAAGTCCGTCCATCACAAAGTCCACGTTTTCCTTCGGCCCGCCCGTCGCAACGGCACAGGGGATGCCCTCGGCGTGGGCACGGTCAAGCAAGGCCCTCAGCCCGTCCGGCAGACGCATGTGCGGCGCATAGAGCGCACGGTAGATGCGTTCCTTTTCCTCGCCCAGTTGCGCCAGTTCCTCGGGCGAAAGCGGTCGGTTGAATATCTGCTCGCAGTAATAGGAGTTCGGTGCGCCCATCCAGTCGATGATTTCCCTCTCCGTCAGCTCGCGCCCATACCGCCGCGCAAACTCCTGCCAGGCGACAATGTGATAGCGGCAGTTGTCCACGAGTGTACCATCCATATCGAATATGTAGGCTTTCGACATCATCTTTCCCTCCAAACCCTTTTACTTGGCGCATCCTACGACTCACGCGGCAGGGCGACGCGGTTTCCCGGCAAGTAGCGCACGCGACCCTTCAGCCGAAGCGTCATGCACAGCACCGCGACTTTCGCCGCCGGAAGCCCGGTCGTGGCGACAAGTCGCTCCATTGAAACGCCATCCACATCGACTTCCCGCATGATCATCGCCTCCTCAATGGAAAACGGCGGCGGTTCGGGGCACACGGCGGGCGACGGCGATTCCGAGGGTTTCTTCACGGTCGGCAGGAGTTCGGCCATCGCCTCTTCGACATCTGCGGCATTTCGGACAAGCGTCGCACCGTCGCGGATGAGTTTGAGGCATCCCGCACTCGACCGGCTGTCCACGCGCCCCGGAACGGCCATCACCGTGCGCCCGATGTCCGCCGCGATGCCAAGCGTGATGAGCGTTCCACTTTTCGCGGGGGACTCGACCGCCAGCACCCCGTTTGCAAGCGCGGCGACGACATGGTTCCGCTGGGGAAAGGTCTGGTTGTCCGGCTCGCGGCCAAAGGGGAACTCGCTCACGACCGCGCCATTCTTCTTCACGATTTCCCGCGCAAGTTCCCGGTTTTCCTCCGGGTAGAAGCAGTCGAGGGCCGACCCAAGCACGCCAACCGTCGTCCCTTCCGCCGCGAGAGCCCCCCTGTGCGCTTCCGCGTCAATTCCAAGCGCCAGCCCCGAAACGACCGACCACCCGTCCGCCGCCAGGTCATGGGCGAACTTGTTCGCCTGGTCAAGCCCGTACGCCGTCGCACGGCGCGTCCCCACAATGGCAATGGCCGGCTTTGAAAGTGCCGCGACATTCCCGCGGACGTAAAGGACGAGGGGATGCTCCTGCGTTTTCAGGAGTATCTTCGGGTAGTCGCCGTCGGCCGGGGTGAGAATCGTGACATGATACTTCCGCGCCAGTTCAAACTCGCGTTTCCAGTCAATCTCACCGCCACTCCGCGCCATTTTCTTCGGGTAGTTCTCCCATGCCGCAACGACCGACCCGAACCGACGAACCAACTTCTCAACCGTCACCGACCCGACCTGATCCGTGAGGTTGAACGCCACGTACGCTTCCTTTTCCGTCATTTTCAAAGTTCCCCCTTGATTTCCGCGCCTAAGTTATGCTATAATTCCCGCCCGTTGAAACGGCCCCATCGTCTATCGGCTAGGACACGAGCTTTTCATGCTTGGTAGAGGAGTTCGACTCTCCTTGGGGCTGCCACTTGTTCCCCTTTGTTTGTGTTTGTGCAACTGCGGAAGCGGGCGGCGGAAGAATCCGCCGCCCGCCCGATTTCACATTAGCCGTGCTGCCGCTCCTTGAGAGCCTGGCTAACGGCCAACATCCGGTCGGAAAGATCCTCAAACCCAACGTCGGTCGAATAGACGTCCTTGTAGTACTGGTAGGCCTTTTCAAGGTCGCCCGCCTCCTCGGCACAGAGGCCGAGCCGGTAAACGACCTTCTTCTTGAGGTCGTCCATCGTCGGAATCTGGTCGCGGGCCGTTTCGAGTTGCATCACCGCCATGTCCGTCTGACCCTGCGCGAGGAAGCACATCGCGAGGTAGTAGAGCGCCCACAGGCGATCCTTCGGACTCTTCTGCGCCAACTGCAGATGCTCCAGGGCCTCCTCGTAGTAGCCGTAGGTGAAGTACTGGACGCCGAGTTCGTAGCGCAGATGAAGGTCGTTCGGATACCGCTCCACTCGTGCCGCGAGGTCGTCAAACACGAACTGGTTCTTCTCGCCTTCAAGTTGTTCGGCCTCCTCCGCCTTGCCCTCCGCCTTAAGCGCGTCAATCTGCTGGTCGTAGTACTGAATCCGCGTCTGCGAAAGCATTCGGTCGAGTTCGGGATCCATCGAACCCGCCGCCTCAATCGCCTTCGACAGGCAGTCAATCGCCTCGGCATACCGCTTGTTCTGAACGTAAAGACGCGCCAGGGCGCGGCGATAGTTCATGTTCTTCGGCTCTTTCTCAATCTGCGCCAGCTTCTCGGCGATCAGCGCGTCCGCATCGGACCCCGTGACGACCGCCTTGTTCGCCGCATCGAGTTTCTTCGCCTGCTCCTTGTTGGCGATCAGGTTCTGGAAACCGCCCTTCTTGCCCGCCGTCTGCTCCCAGCCGGCGTTCATCGTCGCCTGCGCCTCGGCGTTCTTGAGAAGTTGCATGACGCGCTGGTCGCCCGGCTTCAGTTCGGAGAGCTTCTGGTAGGCGTCTCGCGCCTTGTCCCACCGTTTCGCCATCGTGTAGTAGGTCGCCACCCGCTCCAGCAGGGAGGGGTCGCGGTTGCTGCACTCGTATGCCGCCTCAATCGAAATCGCCGCATGATCCGCCTTGCCGGCGGCCTCGGCCGCCGTCACCGCCGCCTCGATGTTGTCCGCGTCGAGTGGGTTCTGGCAGAGGAGTTTCTCCGCCTCGGCCATCGCCTCGGCCCCCTTGCCCTTCTTGGCGAGACCGAGAATCTTCTGCCGCGCCAGCAGATAGCCGAGTTTCGCACCGAAGCCGGCCTTGCCGTTCTTCCTGAAGTTCGCGATTTGCGCCGCCCTGAGAAGCCGCCGCGTCTCCAGCACGTCGGGAGCCGCCGAAACGGCCTCCATCAGCATATCCACCGCAAGATCGTAGCGACCCGATTCGAGCGCCTGCCGTCCTCGGTTGGTGAAGTTCTGGGCCTTTTGGGCCAAATCATCCGCCATCGTCAGTCCTCGTTCCCTTCGTTTACGGCGTCACCGCGAGCCGTTCGTCGCCTTCGGCAAGGTCGAGTATTCCCTTCTGCTTGTAGGTCTTCAGCATGAAGTGGGTTGAAGTCGAAAGCACGCCGTCGAGCGTGGAAAGATCCGCCGCGACGAACTGCGCCACGTCCTGCAGGCTGTCGCCCTTGGCGAACACGAGCAGGTCATATCCGCCCGACATCAGGAAGCAGGCCTCGACCTGCTCGAACTTAGCCACCTTCTCGGCAATCTTGCCGAAACCGCAGTCGCGCTGGGGCGTAATCTTGAGCTCAATTACAGCATGTACTTCATTCATGATTTCTCCTCTTCAGTTACCATTTCTGTTCCAAAATGTCATCGACAACCCGCGTCGCAAGTTCCTCGGCCACGCGCCCGGATGCGTTCCGCCGGCCCGTCATCAGGTCGCCATTAGCCCCATACGGAACGGACACCTCGTATTCGCGGTTGTTGACGAGCACCTTCCCGTTCCGGTGATCCACCACCGAAACGGTCGCTCTGACCGTGAAGTGCTGCATTGAGTGCCGTCGCCCGGCCGTACGATCCGCACCCGCGAACGACGAGGATGCCGCCGTCACTGCACCCTGAATCTCAAGCGCGGCATCCTCGACCCGTGCAATGCGGAAAGTCCCCTCGCGCTGGAACTCACGCAGAATCTGCCGCGTCACCACGTTCCCGAGTTCCGTCACGTTGCTGTCGTTCCGGAACGTCGGCACGGCAACCGTCCGCATCTCGGCCGGGACGGATGCCGTCCACCGGTAGGATGCGCACCCCGCCAGCAACGCGGCGGAAGCAAGGGCCGTCAGGAATCTCGCGCTCATTTCTTCCCCTCCTTGAGGACGGCGAGCCGTGCGCGAACCTCGTCCGCGTGGATGCCCGCCGGGTAATCAATCAGAAAGCGTTCGTAGGCGTTCACGGCCGAGCGCGCCGTACGCGTCTTCGAATCGTAGAACTTCGCCGCACGGTAGGCCTCGTCTTCCAGATCCCGCTCGACGCGGGCGAGCATCTCCGCCAGTTCCTTCTGCACGGCCTCGCGATCCGTCTCACGCAATGCCAGTTTAAGGAAGCCGATCGTATCGCGCACCCGCACACGGTTGTAGCCGTTATCCTCCAGAATCGCCATCCGCGCACGGGCCTCGCGCAGAAGAGCCGCCTTCGCCTCGGGCGAATCGGGGTAGATGCTGCGAAGGCTCTCGTAGACCTCGACGGCCGTTTCATATTTGCCCTCGTCCTCGCGGAGCGCGGCAATCGTCAGCAACGCCTCCGGCACGAACGCCGCGCCCGGCGAACGCCGGACAACCACCTCGTACGCACGGCGCACGTCCACCGTATTTGCAAAGCGGAAGAAGACGATTCGCTTCCCCTCCTCCCGCATCAGGTTCGCCACCTTGTACATCTGCGCGGCAATCGCGTCGTAATCGCATTCAAGGGAGTAGAAGTCCAGCAGATACTTGTATTCGGCGAACGCCTCCTCGTAGTCAAGGTCGTGCGAAAGCAGGAGGTCGGCGAGCGCCTTCTGCGCCGTCACCGCCTCCGGGGCCGTCGGCCAGTACCGAACGAGCGCGTCATACCCGCGCCGCGCCGCGCCCCACGACTCCCCGCGCTCGCATTCCTGCGCCCATGCCAACTGTTCGGACGCATTCGCCATCTTCGGGCCCGTGAGCCATGCGAACCAGCGCGGCGCCTTCTTCGTCGGATTCCCCGCATCCTCCTCCGTATCAAATCCCGGATAGGCGTCGGTCGCATACCGAACGCCCGGCCCCGGACTCACGCCCGGCTGAGTGACCGCCCATGCGGCGCCTACGACACCGACAACCGCCAGTATCAGAATTGAACTTCTCAAAGTCATGCGCCTATTATACCACAAATTGAGCCGTCTTGTCCCAACCAGGGTTTCATCCTCCGCTTCTCCTTTTTCGGTGCGGCGAACCCTTCCCGTCCGACCGCCGTACCACCCTATGGAGAAATCGAAATCACTAGATGGAGAATGC
>CAVAHB010000050.1:0-11333 GCA_963588415.1 Faecalibacterium sp. CAG:74 | reverse complement strand
CCGCGTTGAGATGTATATTATACTTCCTGAATTTCTTGTTGCAATAATTAAAACGCCCACCCGACCTGAAATGCGCCCTCTTATACTGTATTATCCCCCGACGCTTGGCCGCCGTGCGACCGCTACTCGACGGTGACGGACTTCGCGAGGTTGCGCGGCTGGTCGATTTCACAGCCGCGCAGACGGGCGACATGATAGGCGAAGAACTGCAGGGCGACGGCCGTCACGACCGGCGCACACGCCGCACTCGTGCGAGGTACGCGCAGCACGTCGTCGCAGGAGGCCGCCGCCGCGTCGTCGCCCTGCGTCACGATGCCGACGACCGGAGCCTGCCGCGCACGACACTCCTGCACGTTGCCGAGAGTCTTTTCCTTCCCCGGAACGTCGTTCAGGAGCGCCACGACCGGCGTACCGCGTCCGAGAAGCGCAATTGGCCCGTGCTTGAGTTCCGCCGCCTGATAGCCCTCGGCATGGACATACGAGATTTCCTTCATCTTGAGCGCACCTTCAAGCGCGGTCGGGTAGAGGATGCCGCGACCGAGGAAGAACATGTCGTTCGCCTTCGCGTATTTTGCCGCGACGGCGGCAATGCGGTCGTTTTCCTTCAGCGTCTCGGCGACGAGATCGGGCAGCGCGGCGATTTCCGTGCAGAGGCGGATTCCCTCCTCGCGCGAGAGCCGCCGCGTGCGGCCGAGTTTCAACGCCATCATGAGCAGCACGGCGACCTGACAGGTGAACGCCTTCGTCGAGGCGACGGAAATCTCAGGACCCGCATGAAGGTAGACGCCGCGCCCCGCCTCCCGCGCAATCGTCGAGCCGACGACGTTGCAGACGGCCGAGACAAGCGCACCCTTGCCCATCGATTCGCGCACGGCCGCGAGCGTATCCGCCGTCTCGCCGGACTGCGAAAGCGCGATTGCCCAGTCGTTCGGCCCGACAATCGGGTTGCAGTAGCGGAACTCCGCCGCCTGCTCGGCGCCCGTCGGCAGGTCGGCGAGCGACTCGAAGAGATACTTGCCGACCATGCCCGCGTGGAGCGACGTGCCGCAGCCGATGATGACGGCGCGGCGAATCGTCGCGAGTTCGCGCGGCGGCAGGTTGAGACCCGCGAGGACGGTCGTTCCGTCCCGCAAATCGAGCCGCCCGCGAATCGTGTTTCGCAAGGCCTCCGACTGCTCGAAAATCTCCTTGAGCATGAAGTGCGCGTAGCCGCCCTTCTCTGCCGCACCCGCATCCCAGTCAACCAAGCGGACGTCTCGCGAGACAGGCGCGTTGTCGAGCGTAAAGACGTCCGCGCCTTCCGGCGTGACGCGGGCGATGTCACCGTCGTCGAGGTAGATGACCTGCCGCGTGTACGAGACGATTGCCGAAACGTCGCTCGCAACGACGGTCGAGCCTTCGCCGATGCCGATTACGAGCGGCGAACCCCTGCGCGCAACAATCATCTCGCCCGGATGGCGAAGCGAAATGACGGCGAGGCCGTACGTGCCTTCCACCTGCTTCAGGGCCTGCGACACGGCCGACATGAAGTCGTCGCCCGTGTCGAAAGTCGCAATGAGGTGGGCGAGAACCTCGGTGTCGGTCTGCGAAACGAAGACACAGCCGCGCTTCTCGAGTTTCGCCCGCAGGTCGGCATAGTTCTCGATGATGCCGTTGTGCACGAGCGCGAGCCGTCCTCCGTCCGCGAGTTGAGGATGCGCGTTCGCCTCCGTCGGAAGGCCGTGCGTCGCCCAGCGCGTGTGGGCGATGCCAAGCGTGTAGCGGGCGCGTTCGCTCTCCGGCAACTCCCGCGCCAGAAGCCGGTCGAGTTCCGCGACCTTGCCCGTCCGCTTGAAGACGCGCAGGTCGTCGGCCGACTCCAGGGCGACGCCAGCCGAATCGTAGCCCCGATATTCAAGGCGGCGCAGTCCGTTGACGAGCGGACGGCACGCGCCCTGCGTATGACTGGAAAAGCCGACGATGCCGCACATGGGACGTCCCCTTCCTTATTTCGCGTCTTTTTTCTGCTTCAGCGCCGCCGCGACGAGTCCGTCGAAGAGCGGATGCGGCGAAGTCGGGCGCGACTTGAACTCGGGGTGGAACTGACCCGCGATGAAGTAGGGATGCGCCGGCAGTTCGACGATTTCAACGAGTTTTCCGTCCGGAGACGTGCCGGAGACCTTCAGTCCCGCCTTCTCGATCGCCTGCTGCATGGGCGTGCCGAGCGCGAACTCGTAGCGATGGCGGTGGCGTTCGGAGATTTCAAGCGTCTTGTAGAGTTTTGCCGCGAGAGAGCCTTTCTTCAGCACGCACGAATACGCACCGAGGCGCATCGTGCCGCCCTTCGCCGTCACCTTCTTCTGCTCCTCCATGAGGTCGATGACGGGGTGGGCGGTCTTCTCGTCGAACTCGGTCGAATTCGCGTCCTTCCAGCCGAGCACGTCCCGCGCATACTCGATGACCGTACACTGCATGCCGAGGCAGATTCCGAGAAACGGAATCCCCTTCTCGCGCGCCCACTTGATCGCCGCGACCTTGCCGGGAACGCCGCGGCTGCCGAATCCGCCGGGAACGAGAATGCCGTCCGCCTTCGCGAGGAGTTTCGGGTTCTTCTCCACCTCCTCCGCCTCGATGCAGTCCACGTGGACTTTCGCATTGTGCGCCATGCCCGCATGCTGCAGGGCCTCATGCACGCTCTTGTAGGCGTCGCGGATGGAAATGTATTTGCCGACGAGGGCGATCGTGCATTCGTATTTCGGTTGGGTCGCCTTCTTCACAAGCGTATCCCACACGGTGTGGCGGATAGGCCAGATGTCGAGATGGAGTTGCTTCAGAACCTGCTCGTCGAGATGCTGCTTGTGGAGTTCGCGCGGCACGGCGTAGACGGAGTCGGTGACGTCCTTCTCCTCGATCACGCAGTCGCGCCGCACGTTGCAGAACATCGCCAGTTTCTCAAGGTGTTCCTTCGGAATCGGCATTTCCGTGCGGCAGACGAGGATGTCGGGGATGATGCCGATGGCGCGAAGCTGGCCGATCGAGTGCTGTGAGGGCTTTGTCTTGAGTTCGCCGGCCGCCCGCAGGTACGGCACGAGCGTCAGGTGAACGAAGCAGGTGTTTTCCGTCCCCTCCTCGAAGCGGAACTGCCGCGCCGCCTCAAGGAACGGAAGCGACTCGATGTCGCCCGACACGCCGCCGATTTCGCACAGCACGATGTCGCAGTCGTGTTCGCCCGCCGACCGGATCGCCGCCTTGATTTCGTTCGTGACGTGCGGCACGACCTGAACCGTTCCGCCGAGGTAGCCGCCCGCGCGTTCCCGCGCCAGAACGGCCGAATAGATGCGTCCCGACGTGTAGTTCGAGGCCTTCGAGCAGGTCACGCCCGCGAAACGCTCGTAGTGCCCGAGGTCGAGGTCGGTCTCCGCCCCGTCGTCCGTCACGAACACCTCGCCGTGCTGGTAGGGACTCATCGTTCCGGGATCGACGTTCAGGTAGGGGTCGAGTTTCTGCATGAACACCTTGTAGCCGCGGCTCTTCAGGAGGAGCGCAAGCGACGCGCTCGTAATGCCCTTGCCGAGGCTCGAAACGACGCCGCCCGTGATGAATACGTACTTGACCTGTTTCTTCATTTTGAAATCATCTTTCTGAATTGTTCGAAGAGGTAGTTCGAGTCGTGCGGACCGGGACACGATTCGGGGTGATACTGCACCGAGAACGCCGGCAGCGACTTGTGCCGCACGCCTTCGACCGTGCCGTCGTTGAGGTTCACGTGCGTGACCTCGAGGCAGTCGGGAATCGAATCCGTCCGCACCGCGAAGTTGTGGTTCTGGCTCGTCACCTCGACCTTTCCCGTCGCGAGGTTCTTCACGGGGTGGTTGCACCCGTGGTGACCGAACTTGAGCCTCCCCGTCTTCGCCCCGCAGGCGAGGGAGAGAAGCTGATGGCCGAGGCAGATGCCCATGACGGGGACTTTGCCGAGCAGTTTCCGCACGTTCTCAATCGCATACGTCACCGCCGCCGGATCCGCCGGGCCGTTCGAGAGAAACACGCCGTCCGGCTTCAATGCCAAGACCGTCTCCGCCGTCGTTTTCGCCGGCACGACCGTCACGCGAGCGAATGCGGCGAGATTGCGCAGGATGTTCGTCTTCACGCCGAAGTCGTAGCAGACGACGTGAAGTGCCGCGCCCGAATCGGGATTGAACGCATACGGCGCATCGCACGTCACCTTCGCCGCGTAATCCTGCCCGTCCAGCCCCTCCCAGTCGCGGGCGCGGCGAACCGCCTCCTCCGGCGCAAGCGGCTCATCCGAGGCGTGCAGATAGGCGCGCTGGCTGCCGAAGTCGCGCAGGTGAATCGTCAGCGCACGGGTATCGACTGCGCGGATGCCCGGCACGCCGTTCGCCGCGAGATACGCTTCGAGCGACTGCGTGGCGCGATAGTTCGAGGGCTCCGTCAGGTCGCCGATCACAAGCCCCGATAGAAAAAGGCCCCGGGACTCCACGTCCTCGGGGTTGATACCGTAGTTGCCGATTTCCGAAGCGGTGAGGGTGACGACCTGCCCCGCATACGATGGATCGGTCAGAATCTCCTGATAGCCGCACATTCCCGTGTTGAAGACGGCTTCGCCCAAACGATCCCGCCGCGCACCGAATGCGACACCCGTGAAAACCGTGCCGTCCGCCAGCGCAAGGAACGCGCGGCGTTCGCGTTCGGCCTGCCATTTCGCCTGAAATCCATTATCCATAGTTTGCTCCGCAAAAAGTCAGCACATCCCGTGCCAAACGGACGAATGATGTTCCGCACCACCGTCCGATTCAACATGGAATGTAAGCAGGCCAAAGTCAGCATTACATCAATTGTAATCCTCGCCGCTCATTCCAGAAGAGTCCGAAGTGTGCGTCCGACCATCCCGTGACGATGGGGTCCTCACGGGCATTCCCTCGCGCTTCAGCCAGTCGAGAAACTCGCCGTTGAGCCGAAGCCAACGCTCCCAGCCGCCAATGCGCCCGCCCGTCATATGGCAGAGGAACTGTACGGGACTGTCGTTGCGGCGGCCTTCGCGCACGCGCTCCTTGAAACGCTCGAGGTCGTCGCCCAAGTCCAGGTAGTCCGTCGACGGCAATTCCGCACGCCCGTAGATTGCCGCGACCCGCTCCGCCGGCAGAAACGGCTCCCATCCGCCCGGCTGACACCACGTGCGCGGCGGTGGCAGCCCGTGTTCCCGGAACAACTCCCCCGAATAGTCCGCCTGCAGCCGCACCATCTCGTCCGGAAACGAAAACGCCTTGTCGGACAAACCGACGAACGCGGTCTTCTCAAGGCCGGGATCCGTCCGAATGCCGCGACACCAGAAGTCGCGCACGATGCGCGGATTCCCCGCGCTGCCGATTGCATAAATTCGCCCCGACTTCGGCTCGTAGAACTTGCGCGGAACGGTGAGCCGCCCTTCAACCGACGGCTCAACGTCCGTCAGGACGCACGCATTGTCCACGCCGCGGACGGATGCCGTGAACGGGAAGTTATCCGGATGATCCAAATCGACGTCTCCCATGAAATACAGGCGAAGACCGCCGTCGTCCCAGTCCTTCATGAACGGATACTTCCGCGCCTTGACCTCATCATATCGCGCACGGTCGGAAAACATCATCCGGAAGAGAGCGTGCTGGGCCGTGTGATCCATCAGTTCGTGTCCGGACGCGGCGATTTCGCGCAAGGCCTGCCACTGGCTCTCCTCCCGGATTTCCGCCGGGATGATCGCCAGCGACATCTTCAGCCCCCGGTCGTCGAACTGCTTCGCCACCGCCCGCCATTCGTCGGCCGTGTGGTTGTCGTCATACCGCATGATGACGCAGAAGCCATCCGCCGCGTCCCGTCCGAAGGACTTTCGCAGCGTGACGGACTTCAGGGCGACGACCCCGGCCGTCTGCGCCCGCAGACGAAGCGCAGTCAGCGGCTTTTCGGGATACGGATTGCGGAAAGTCCCCGTGAACAGGCCGTAGTCGAGTCCCGACCCCGGCGCTTCCCATCTCACCACCGGTTTCGCTTCCGGATGCCCGACGAGAAACCAGTCGCGAATGTCCCGCCCGAACCTGACCGGAAGGCTGACGACCGAGGAATCCGTGTAGACAAGTTCAAGGGTCGCCGGCGTTTCGGCCTTCTCAGGCTGATACATGACGGCTCCCAGCGTGCGGATTTCAGATGCGCACGCGCCGTCCAGCGGAAGCGTCGCGCACGCCGCGACATTCCGCCAGTCCTGTCCGGCCGCCGCCAGCCAGCCGTCCGTCAGGCGGAAGGGAACGCCGCCGAAATACTTCACGCCCGTGCCGAGCGGCCGCGCCGCGTCCAAATCGACGACTTCGTCGGCCGTTCGCACGAGCCGTCCGCCACGCCCAGCAAGGGACGGCAGAACGGCATCGTCCTCGTCAAACGCGGGCTTCTCGAACCGCTCGAAGCGCACGTCATCGAAGAGGACCTCGCCAACGCCGCGCACGCCGACGATGACCGCCACCGGCTCCGAAAATGCCTCGGGGACTTCGACGTTCAGGTGCAGGTCAACCGTTTCGCCGCACGGGACTTTCTCCTTCTCGTTTCCGCGCAACCACCCTTCGGGCTTCATCTGGAACAGCTGGACGTAAAGCGCTGGCGAACCGCTCGCGACCTTCGCCCGTGCCGTCAGCCGATACCAGCCCGCCGCCGGTACGCGGACGGGGGAAAGCGCGTAAAGTTCGCGAATCCCATCCTTGGTCGGATGCATCCGCAGCGAGAAACGCCCCGTCAGCGCATTTGTCGAAATGTCAATCCGCCCCGTCGGGCAGCGGTCGAAGCGCAACTCCCAGCCCTCTGCCCGGCACTTGTCGATGCCGTCGAGGTCGTCGCCGGTCAAGTCCTCGAACCCGCCGTTTCGAACGAGCTGGTTTGCGTTCCTGACCTCGAAGCCCGTGACGTCCAGCGGATTCTTCGTGACGACGAACAGGATCTTCCCGTCCAGTTCCAGCGTCTTCCCGTCAATCGCGACATTTGCGCCGTAGGTGTCGCGGACTTCCTGCGGTTCGGACGCGAGACGCACGACATACCGCCCCATGGACGACCCCAGCATCGACAGGTAGGAACCGTCCGTACGGCGAAACGAATGGGCGACGTCGAAGTCAACGGACGGCAGCGCGGCGATTCGGCCGAGGAACTGCGAACATCCCTCGAAGTAGGTCTGCTGGACGGCCATGGCCTGCATCGGCGGCTCCATCGAGTTCGTGTGCTCGTCCAGCAGATAGCCGACGCCGAAGTCGAAGAACTTCTCGTATCCTTCCTCCAGATACCAGTTGTGGATGGCGTCGCCCAGATAGGCCTGGCGGTCCCTGTCCGAGATGACGTGCCACATGAACTCCGACTGCCAGACCGGAATGCCGGGCTTGAAGCGGCGCGGCACGTCGCGGTATTCGGCGGCCTTCTCGCGGATCTTGTAGGCGTGCATGTTCCAGACGTCGACGAGGTCGGTCGCGCCCATTTCGCAAAGCCGCTCCGAGACTTTCTCCGTCGCCGCAAGGCCCGTTCCGAATCCCGAGACGACGACCTTGTTCGAGGGATCCGCCGCGCGGATCTCCTCGCTCGCCGCCTTCATCAGCTTGAAGTAGTCCTCGACCGTGCCGTTGAAACTGGCCGCACGGCCCGGCGGCATCCAGTCCACCTCGTTCCAGATTTCCCAGTGGCGGATCTTGCCGCGATAGCGGTTCGCGCACGTCCTCACGTAGCGACGCCACTCGTCGAGGTTTCGCGGCACACGACAGTTCGGGTTGTCCTCGAAAAGTTTCCCGTTCGGGCCTTCCATATCCGGCGGCACGCCCGCCCAGGGCGGCGGACAGCCCAGCGTAGCCAGCAGCCCGATTCCTCGGTCGACGGCCGCCCGAATCGTGCGGTCGGCCTCGCGGAAGTCGAATTCGCCCGGCTTCGGCTCGACCTGAAACCACAGCAGTTCGTGGAAGTTCCAGAGCCGTTCCCAGCGGATGCCCGTCTTCGCGACGAACTCGGCATTTCGCAGAAAGGACACGCCGAGATAGTCGCGCAGGACGCCGCCGGTCAGTTCGACCTTCGGCAGGACGGACACCTTGAACGAGCCTTCGGGTTCGCGAAAATCGTGCAGCCCTGCGGGAAGCCGTCCGACGCTCCTGCTCACGATCCGACCGGCGATGCCGTGCGCCGGATCGTATTCGACGAACTTCAGCGCGACCTCGTCCCCTTCGCGGAACACGCGGTCGGCGAGACGGTCGAACGGCACGAGCCGCCGGCGGTTCAGGGCCGGCGTGACGAAATACTCGGGCGCGTCAAGGTCGTTCACGAGCAGCGAGGTCGCCGGGCCTCGCGCAAACGGTCGCGTCGGATCGGCCTGAAGTTCGGCTGCCGGAAGCGCACACGTGCTGACGCGCAGACGCGACGCGAAAAGCGGCCGGCCGTCGTAGAGAATGAGATACGGCGCGACGGGCGCCAGCGGCCCCGGCTGCTCCGTCTCCCCGACCTGCCGCCCGTTCCGGTAAAGGCGCGTGCGGTCGGCGCTCTTCCAGCTCAGGGCGTAGACCGCCGTCTCGCCCGCCCGGACGGGCGGCTCCCATTCGATTGCCGTCGGCTCGCCCGCGTCCGTCATCGCGCGGCCGAAGACGGCCGGCTTCAGGCCCTCCCACGTCGGCTGGAAGATTCCGAGAACCTCCGTTCGCGGCCCCTTTTCCTTCGCGAAGACGCGAAACGCGAACGGCCAGCCCTCGCCCTTCCCGTTCAAATCGACGCACGGGGTGATGACGACCTCGACCGTTCCCTCGTCCGGATTCACCGTCCCGACCGTCGTGTAATAGGCCGCGCCCTCCGTCCGATAGGCCGCCACGGCTCCCGACTGAAGACCCTGCGTCGCCGCAAGCGCGGCAAAAACGACTCCCAGCAGCATGTGGTTTTTCCTTTCCCGTCTCAGCGAATCTTGAGGAAGAAGCCCGTGATTCTGCGGATGGAGAGCGTCCGCCCGTCTTCGGAAAGGCTGAGGCCATACCGATCCCCGCTCGCGGACTCAACCGTAAGCCGTCCCTCGGGCAGGACGATCGCTTCGGCGGTCAGAATCGGAAACTCCCGTGCCGCGCTCGGCTTCTTCCCCGTGTCATCGACGAAAACCGAAGCCCCGTCCTTGAAAACGACATTTCCCGAAGCACTCGCCGTGCCGCCGTCAATCATTTCGCCGGCGGGAATCGTCCACATGCCGGAGACGCTGACGTCTCCGCCCGTCAGTTGCGGGAAGCCCTCGACGTCCGCAAACGCATAACTTCCGTAGCCGCCGAGGTCGAAGGAAGTCCCCTTTGCGAACTTCGCCTTGCCAAAGGCCGGCGCGACGGCCTCGAACCGGCAGACGTCGTCCGTCGTGCGCGTGAAGATCGAGCCGTCGCCCGGATCGAGCAGAACCCGGTAGTCGGCCACGTCCTGCGTTCCCCGACCGAGCGTATCCGCGACGAGCCCGCTCTCCACGCACACCCCGTCGCGCAGACCCGTCATCCATCCCGACCACGACCACTGCCGATACTCAAACGCATGGGCGCCCGGCGTCAGCGTTACGTCCGCCCACTTGACCTCGTTCCAGCTCGTTTCAAGGATCTTGTCGTCGTCTATGTACAGCGCACCGCAGTTCTGCACGCCGATTCCCCAACTCCAGACGACGTTCGTTGCCTCGCGATTCCAGAGATAGCCCCGATAGACGAGCGTCGAGTTCTCGTTGACGCGGTAGTCCCACAAGACCGATCCGGCCAGGACGTTCGTGCGAACGGTGGACATATCGGTCGGATACTCATCCCGAGATGAAAGTTTGTTGCTCGAATTGGCCGGGAAGTTCCCTTCCCAAAGTCCCGGCTTGCGGGTGAACTCGACGAGCACGTTCCGCGCCGTCCCCAGGCGCACCGAACCTTCCTCAACGTCCAGAACCGCCGCGCCGACCGGCGTGTCGTACAGCAGTTCGCCGCCGCCGCGCTTGACGACGGCGGTCGCCCACGAACCCTTCGTCCAGTCCCACGCCGTGAACGAATAGGGCTGATTTCCATCGACATGAAAGCCGGAGACATTCGCCGTCGTTCCCGCCGCGCCGTCGATCGTCAGGGGCGGAAGCGCATACGATTCGCTGCTCGCCAGTTCGACCGTGCCGCCCCTGAGCGTCAGCCCGGCCGCCGTATCCGGCAATGCACCGGCGCACGTCGCCCGAACGCCCAAGCCGTCCGCGAGGACGACGATGCCGCCCGTAAAGTCGTTCGCCGCGTTCTCCAGCACGAGTCGGCAACCGCCTTCGACCGTGAAGCCGCCCGGTCCTGAAACCTTGCCGCAAAGCGCATACTGGCAGTCGCCGCTCCATCTCCAGATGTCGACGTTTCCCTGCAGCGTCACGTCACCATCCCATGAAAGATTGCCGGCGACGGGGGGAATGTAGAGTTTCGTGTCGGCCTCGAAGACAATCGGCCACGCCCCTTCCGGCACATCGCCCGCCTTCCAGCCCGAACCCGTCCGAACGAGAATCGACCCCGCCGTTTCGCCCGCCGGAAAGCGCCCGCCGTTGCAACCGAGGTATCCGCCCTCCCGAATGAGCCGTCCGGGACCCGAAACCGCGTCGGTCACATAGACGTCGTCAGCCCCCGTCGAACACCCCGCGATCGTCAGGTCGTGTCCGTTCAGGTCAATCGCCCCGAAATCGCGATTCGACTTCTCCTGAAGCCCGACGGTGGCGGAACCGGCCAGATGGATCGGCCCGAACGCCGTGTTCGCGTATTGTCCGCCGCTGACGACGATGGCCCCGGCTTTCGCCGAATCGCCCTCGCCGGAAATGACCATCGGCTCCGCCGTGAAGTCCGGGCATCCGTTTGCGGTCGCAATCTCGAGCGTCGCGCCGTCCAGCACGAAGGTCGCTCCGGACGACGAACCCAACGCGCCGCTCGCCGCCGCCACGAGACGACCCGCCTCGACGACAATCTCGCCGCCGAACGTCGCAATCGATGCGTCGCTCGTCAGGGTCCCCGTGCCGCGCTTGACCAGCGCGTCATAATCCGAAAGCGACTTCCCTTCCGCCGCGAGCCAGTCCGAGAGGGTCGTCGCGCCCGAAATATCGACGACCAGCGGATTCGTCGCTTCCGCCGGTTTCAGTGAAATCTCCGCCGCATTCAATGCCAGCGCACCGCACAGGGCCAGCATCAGCGTCGCTTCCTTCCGATGTTCGTTCATAGTCGTGTTCCTTTCTTTGTGTGTTTTGTTTGTTTGAAAGACGTCCGTTGTTTTACCACGCATAGTCGAAGGTTGTCATGCCGTCGCTCCAGTGCGCCGGCTGGAAGCTGGTCGTCCAGTCGAGCGGCTCGAGC
>CAVAHB010000049.1:0-9232 GCA_963588415.1 Faecalibacterium sp. CAG:74 | reverse complement strand
AAACCATCTGATGCGGTCGCGGGGTGGAGCGCGGCGGATTGCCACGTCAGTTCCCGACCTATGGGTCTCACCGAAAACCGTGCTACGATAGAACGCTCCGCCGTTGACACAGCCTCGACAAGACATCGGCATTATACCATATTTCGATGCGTCCCCGTCGGCATCCGCCCTCCTTCATCCATTCGCCGAATTTGGAAGCGAACGCCTCGATGCTTACCAAATGGTTAGGTTCGCGTCAGATTGCCGTAAGGTCAAAAAGGTATACTGTGCGGCATGAATGGTCAAACACGTGCGACGGACGCCCTCGACATGGTGACGCTCGTCATTCCCTGCTGGAACGAGTCCGCCCGACTGGACGTCGGGGCGTTCCTCGCGGCACTTTCGGAAAATCCTTCGCTAACCTTCGTTTTCGTCGATGACGGCTCGACCGACACGACCGCCGAGACCCTTTCCTTTCTCCGGAACCAGTCCCCCGCAATCGAGGCGATTTTCCTGCCGAGGAACGGCGGGAAGGCAGAAGCCGTGCGGGCGGGCGTGAACTGGGCGCTCGACCACACAGCCTGCGAGGCCGTCGGCTTCTGGGATGCGGATCTCGCGACGCCGCTTTCCGAAGTGCCGCGTTTCATCGGCGAACTGGCGGCGCGTCCCGACCGCGAAGTCGTAATCGGGGCGCGGTGGCCCCACCTCGGCGCGGCGATTTCGCGTTCGGGCTTCCGCTCGTTCACGGGCGCGATCATGAAGCGTCTCATCCGACTCGCCGTCGGCGTGCCCGTCTTCGACACGCAGTGCGGCGCAAAGCTCTTTCGCCGCGACACGGCGCGGACGCTTTTCGCACGTCCCTTCCTCTCGCGCTGGCTCTTCGACGTGGAACTCCTTGTCCGCCTCGGCGCGACCCGTCTGCGGCGACACGGCGTCGAACTTCCGCTCGCGAACTGGACGGACGTCCCCGGTTCGAAGATGAAGGCCCTCGACCTGCCGTGCGCCCTTTTCGACCTCGTCCGCATCCGCCGCGAGAATCGGACGCCGCGCTCCCTGAAACTCGCGTTCGCACAAAGTCCCGCGGGAATGGTAAAATATGGGCATGCATATCCTGATTGTGGAAGATGACGCCAAGATGGCGGAATACGTGGGCGACGGATTCCGCCGCGCCGGATTCGCCGTCACGGCCGTTGCGGACGGTGAGGCGGGGCTTTCCGCCGCGCTGAACGGCGCGTTCGACGCCGCCGTGATGGACGTGATGCTGCCGAAAATCGACGGGATCGAGATCATCCGCCGCGTTCGCTCGGCGCGAATCCGCCTACCCGTCATCGTGCTGAGCGCACGCGGCAGCGTGGAGGCGAAGGTGACGGGGCTCGAGGCGGGCGGCGACGACTACCTCGCAAAGCCCTTCTCCATCACCGAACTCATCGCCCGCGTCCAGGCCCTGATCCGCCGCGCTTCGGCGACGCCCGAGGCGACGACCCTGCGTCTCGCCGACCTCGAGATGGACGTCGTCACTCACCGCGTCACGCGGTCGGGCCGGCGCATCGACCTTCAGCCCCTCGAATACCAGCTGCTTGAATATCTTCTGCGGAACAAGGGGCGCATCGTCTCGAAATCGACAATCATCGACCGCGTCTGGGACTACTCCTTCACGCCCAACACGAACGCCGTGGAAGCCCGAGTCTGCTGCCTTCGCAACAAGATCGACCGGGGGTTCGACGTGAAACTCCTCCACACCGTGCGGAAATTCGGCTATGTACTCGAAGAACGGAAGTGACAGAACCTACTCACTCCGGCATCGGATGGCCGTGCTTTCGCTCGCCACCGGAAGCGTGATCTTCCTCGCCGCGACGGTCGCCATCCTCGTCGTCTCCTACGTCCACCTCACGAAGAGCCTGCGCACGCGCATGGAGCGGCTGGCGGACGACCTTCAGTCGGAATACATCCAATTCGGGGAGACGGAACGGTTCTTCGACTGCATGGAGGAAGATTCCGAGGAACACAACCCCAACCTGACCTTCCTCGTTCTCGCAAAAACGGACGGCACGGTCATCCGCGCCACCGCAACGCCCGCTAACGTTCTCCAGTGCATCGAGAACTCCCTCCTGAAGAAGCGCAAGCCGTGGCGACTTCTGACACGGCGTTCGCCACGGGACGACGACCACGTCGCCGTCTGGCTCGCCACGCGCACCCTGCCAGGCGGGCGCATCATCGTCGTCGCCCACGACGCGACCTCGACCGAACACTTCTTCTTCTTCCTCTCCGCCGTCCTTGGAACGACCTTCCTGCTCACCACCCTTCTCGCCCCGCTCGTCTCGTGGCTTCTCGGCGTCCGCCTCACGCGGCGGCTCAACGCCATCGCCGAAACGGCGCGGAAAATCGAGGCCGGCGACTGGACCCAGCGCGTCGAGACGACCACGCGCATCCGCGAACTGCGCGTGCTTTCCGCCATCTTCAACGCCATGTGCGACAAGAACGAAAAGACGCTCTGCGAACTGAAGATGCTGACGGACAACCTCGCCCACGACCTGCGCACCCCCCTCTCGCGACTGCGGATGGCCGCAGAGGCCGAGGTCTCGGGCGCGGCGCGCGAGCCGCTCGCCGACACCGTCGCGGACGAGACCTCCGATATGCTGAACCTGATCAACGTGATGCTCGAAATCTCGCAGACGGAGGAATCCATCGACCGAACGCCGCGCACGGAACTCGACATCTCCGACCTCGTGAAACAGACCGCCGACCTCTTCCAGCCACTCGCCGAACAGAACGGACTCGAACTCAGCCTCCACCTGCCGAAAGACCCCGTGGCCTTCCACGGCCACCGCGCCAAGATTCAGCAGGTTCTCGGCAACCTGACGGAAAACGCCGTCAAGTACACGCCGAGGGGCGGACGGATTGACCTCGCGCTGGAGGCAACCGCGTCCGACATTCGCCTCGCCGTCTCCGACACGGGATGCGGCATTGCGCAAACCGACGTCCCCCACATCTTCCAGCGGTTCTGGCGCGCCGATTCAAGCCGTCATCTGCCCGGCAACGGTCTCGGACTGGCACTCGTGAAGGCAATCGTCACCTCCTACGGCGGCACAATCGTCTGCGAATCGAAACCGGGCGAGGGAACGCGCTTTACCGTCCGTCTGCCGCGCTAAGTGAGAAATGCCTACGATTCGGGTTACGACATCTCAATGACCTTGCCACCGTTGAGACGCGACTTCTCCGCCGCGAACGCGATGATATGGCTCTCAAGGGCCTGCGCCGTCGTTTCGCGAATCTCATCCGCGTCGCTCCGCCAAAGGATTCGGATCAGTTCCGCCACAAGGTTGAAATCGCCGCCGCCATGCCGCGAGTGGTTCTCCACGCGAAGCGAAAGTGGAACGCCCGTCTCAACGTCACCGCCGTCAAAGCGGCAGATGTGCAACGACGTCCCGTCGCCGATGATTTCACCGCGTGTACAGGAAATGCGCGTCGTGCGGATGTTCTTCTCAGTAAAGCCCGTCATCATATGGGCCACCGTCGCGCCGCCCTCGAACTCCATGTTCACGCACTGGTGGTCGGGCACGTCGTTGTCGCAGCAGTAGACGCACTTGCCGTATTCCGTCTCGCGGATGAGTTTCATCATCGCCTCGTCGGACTGGTCAGCGAAGAGGTACTTCAGTTCATCGTACTTGAGATACATCTTCTTCGCGCTCCAGATGCACTTGCGCTCGATTTCCGCCGGGCATTCGAGGCAGCGATCCGCCGCGCCGACGGGCTTGTTCTCCTTGCGAAAGAGTTTAATCGACCCAAAACTCGACACGCGCTGGCACTTCTTGCCGATCCACCAGGCGAAGAGGTCGAGGTCGTGCGAACACTTCGCGAGGATAATGGGCGAAGACTTCTTCGAGTTCGCCCAGTTCCCACGGCAATAGGAGTGCGCGACCTTGTAGAAACCTGCCGATTCCTGATGGGCAATCGAGACGACTTCGCCAATCTCGCCCGAATCAATCAGGGCCTTGATGTGCGCAAAGTAGGGCGTGTAGCGAAGGACGTGCCCGACAATCACGAGGCGCTTCTTCTCCAGAGCCTTGGCGATTACCTCGCGGCACTCCGACTCCGTCGGCGAAATCGGCTTCTCAAGAAGAAGGTGGTAGCCTTCCTCCAACGCCATCAGCGCCGGCTCGTAGTGCAACGCATCCGGCATCGTAATCATCACGAAGTCCGCATCCGGACGCTCCGCGAGGCATTCCCGCCAGTCCTTCCAGTATCGCGGGGCGGGGATGGTCTCGGCCTGTTCGGGGTCGGCCACGCCGACGATTTCAAGTTGGTCGGGATGCGCCTTTGCATACTCCGCGTAGGCGCGCCCCCGGTAGCCGGCCCCGAGGACGACGGCCTTCAATTTCCGTTTTTCCATCGCCTACCGACCAATCCCCTTACCCGCGATTTCGCGCAGGACGATTCCAGCAAGTTCCTTAACCGCCTTGTCCGTCGAACCAGCCTCGACGGCCTTGATGCGTTCGACCAGTTTCGGACACGCGCACCCACACCAACGCAACTGGTCGAGGCAGAACTCCTTCACGTAGGAATCCGTCGTGCCTTCAATCCGATTCATAAGCGCATTCACCCAGACCTTGCGCCCCGCCGCGTGTTCACCGTCCCAGAACAGGCAATACCAGGGGTCGGGCAGCATCACCCACTGCGAAATCGTCGCAATCTGAATCGAGACGAGCGGGTCGGTTTTGTAGGCCGGCTGGACTTTTGCCAAAAGATCTTCCGCCGCCTTCGCGTCCGCGACAAAACCCGCGATCGTCTCGTCCGAAACGGCCTTCTTTAGGTCGTCCGAATGGGCGTCCTGCCAGACGACGGCCAGCGGATGCTCGGCGGTCGACTCCATCGCCGGACCGTAGTCGTTGAACGGCGCGGCGGGGTCTTTGGCCGCGTTCTCGGCGTAAAGTGCCGCGCAGGCGGCAACGACAAGCGCAAATATCAGTCTTTTCATTTCACTCAGCCTTTCATGAATTCGGTTGCCCACGGTTCACGCATGGACGGATAGAGGAAGCGTTCCGCCGCCGGGTCGTTCACCGCATGGAGCGTGTCGGGGTCGAAGTCGAAGCCGCGTCCGAGCCGCTCGGCGACGATGCCGAGATTGAACATCGAGGAACTGCGGAAGCCGTTCGACTCGTTCAGCGCGAAAGGCTTGCGCTCGCGCACGGATTCCATGAAGTCCGTCACCTGCGGCGCGGGTTCGGGGAGTTCCGCGAGAATCTTCTCCGCGTCAAGTTCCTTCCCGTTTCCGTCCACGAGCCGGAGCGTCTTGCCGTTCGGCGCCTTCGGATAGACGCACAGTCCGTTTGAGCCGCGCAGAAGCGGCTCGCCCTTCAGGGACTCGTCGCCGTCGAGGAAAACTTCAGTGCCGTCCGCATACTTCAGGGTGATGCGGTCGAACCGGCCGACGGCTTCCGGGTGCTGCTTCGGGCCGGCGTAGTCGATGCGCACGGGGCTGGTCTCGTCCTTGCAGAGCAGATACTGCAGCGGGTCGAGATAGTGCTGGGCCATGTCGCCGAGCCCGCCCGAATCGTAGTCCCAGTAGCCACGGAACGACGTGCCGACGCGATGGGCCGTATACGGCTTCCACGGCGCGGGACCGAGCCACATCTCGTAGTCGAACCCGGCGGGAATCGGCTCGGGGGTCTGGTTCACGCGCCCCGACCAGCCGAACTTCCAGGTGAATCCCTGCCCCGAACCGAAGACGCAGCGAATCGGGCCGCTGCCGAGCAGTCCGTTCTCCACCACCTGACGGATGGGCTTCACGGGCGTTCCGAATCCGTAGAACGTATCCTGGAAACGGAACCATGTGTTAAGACGGAACATGCGCTTTTTGGCTTTCACGACCTCCATCACGCGCTTACCCTCGCCCACCGTGCGGGTCATCGGCTTCTCGCACCAGATGTCCTTGCCGGCGTTCGCCGCCATCACGCTCATGCACCCGTGCCAGTGCGGCGGCGTACAGATGTGGACGATGTCCACGTCCTTGTCGGCGAGAAGTTCGAGGAAGTTCCTGTAGGCCTTGATTTTGCCCCAGCCGCACTTCTCGGCGGCGACGAGCCCCGCCTTCACGCGGCAGTCGAACGGATCGCACAATCCAATCAGCCGCGACCCCCTGTAGGGAAGGTGATTGCCCGAATGGGCGATTACGCCGAACCCGATCAGGGCACGCGTCAACTGGTTCGAGGGGGCCGTCGCGCCCCAGAGGACGTGCGCCGGGATGAGGTTGAATGCGCCGACCGCCGCCGCACCCTTCAAGAATGAACGTCTCGATGTATTCATGTTGATTTTACTCCTTAAGTTGTTTTGCCGCACGGGCGATATCGCCGGGACGATCCGACCCCGCCTCGCGCTCGATGACGAAATTGCCCCTGTAGCCGAGCGACTCAAGCACCGCGATGAACGCCCTTCCGCCGACCTCGCCCTCGCCCCACGCAACCTCCTCACCCCAGGTTCCGGGCATCCTCGTCGCATTTGCGTCCTTCACGTGCACCTGCCGAATCCACGGAATCAGCGTCTTGACCGCCTCAATCGGCTCGCCCTTTCCATAAAGAATCATGTTCGCCGGGTCGAAGTTGATGCCGATTCCCGGCACGGCGGACATGAACTTCGCGAGATCCTCCGCCGTCTCCTGCCCCGATTCGAGCAGAAGCGGCATACCGTACTTCGCGCACTCGTCGCGCATCCACGTCACGCGCTGAACGTATTTTGCGTAGGCAATGGGGTTGTTCTCGTCAAGGAAGCCCGCATGAAGCGTCAGATAGGGCGAGCCGAGTTCCTGCGAGAGTTTTGCCGCGGCCGTCACGAGTTTCTTGTTCGTCTCCCACTCGTCGTCCGGCACGATGCCGCCCGTGCGGCGAATCGACTCGAGCGTCGAATAATCCTCCTGCGGAAAGCCGATCATCGTGGACATCAGCACCCAGTCGCCCTTCGCAATGCGTTCCTTGACGAATGCGAGGGTTTTCGTGCCTTCCGCCGCGCCATGCCGACCGTCGGGCGCGATGAAAGGGCCGAGCGCAAGGTGAATCCCCTTCACGCCGGCCTTCTGCATTTCCGCCGCGACTTCCGTCAGCGGCTTCTGGAAACTCCAACTGCACACGCCGACGCGCTCCGCCGGAACGATCGCGTGGATGCCCGTCAGGCATCCGACGAGGCCTGCCGCAAACGTCAGTGCCGCAAGTGTTCTCTTAAGTTTCAATCTGTCCATCATCTTTTTCGTAGCCTTTTTCTGCCTCATCCGACCTCTCGAAGAAGAGACGGATTCCAAAGCGATTGAGAGAAGTATACCATAAAACCTGCTGCCTGTATAGTGGACTCGCCATTTTCACCGAGGACCTGATTCTGAAAATGTCGCGGAGGTTTCAGACAGGATTAACAGGACTGAGAGGATTGGGCACCTACTGCAGTCCAGCCCGGTCACGCGGCGCGTGACCGCCACCCCCGCCTCTGCGAACTCTGCGACTCTGCGGTAAAGTCTTCGGCAGCGGACGAACGGCGTGGACGGCTTCAAATATGATAGAATATACCCATGACAATCAAGGACATCCCGACCGTTGACCGCGCCCTCAGGAAGGAGTTCGTCGCCCACGACTCTCCCATCATCGAACTTGTCGAGGCGCAGACCCACGACCCTTTCTGCGTCCTCGTCGGCACGATTCTTTCCGCCCGCACGAAAGACCGATGCACGGCGGGGGCTGTCCGTCGGCTGTTCGCCACGGCACGGGGTGCGGCATTCACCCCCGACGACCTCGAACGGCTGTGCGAAGAGGAGATTGCGAACCTCATCTATCCGGTCGGTTTCTATCGTGACAAGGCACGGCACTTGAAGGCCCTACCCGCCGTTTTGAAACAAAAGTTCAACGGCATTCTGCCGCGCACGGTCGAGGAACTCTGCGAACTGCCGGGCGTCGGACGCAAGACCGCGAACCTGACCGTCGCCGTCGGCTTCGACCTGCCCGCCATCTGCGTGGATGTACACGTGCATCGCATCTGCAACCGTCTCGGACTCGTCAGGACGAAAACGCCGCTTGAAACGGAAATGACGCTTCGCAAGATTCTGCCCGTCAAATACTGGAAGACGTGGAATTCGCACCTCGTCTCCTTCGGACAGACGAGATGTGCGCCGCTCCGCCCGAAATGCAAAGGTTGCCCGATTGGCCGATTCTGTCCGCAGTGTCAGGCGACGAAGCGTGGATGCGCCGTTGCTTCTACCGCTTGCGGGCGCGGCGCTTGAAGAGGGCGCGAACGCCGTCGATGTAGGGTCTGTCGGTCGAGACGGCGAGCGTATCGATTCCCGTCTTGAGGAAGAAGGTCTTGAGTTCCTCCCGCTCCTCCGCCGCACGGTCGGCGAAGGCGCGGCGAACCGCCGCGCTCGACGTATCGACGAGCGAGAGCGCACCCGTTTCGGGGTCTTCCAGTTCCACGAGCCCGACATCTGGCAGATTCGATTCCGCCGGGTCGCTCACGGGGACGCAGATGACGTCGTGATGACGCGCCGTCGCGCGAAGGAGGCGTTCGTAACTCTCGGCGGGGGCGAGGAAGTCGCTCACGAGAAAGACGACGGCGCGGCGCTTCTGCACGCCGTTCAGGAACCTGAGCGCCTCCGCAATGTCCGTGCCGCCCTCCGCGTCGTCCTCCGCCGCGAGAACCTCGCGGACGAGCCGCATCACGCTGTCGCGCCCCTTGCGCGGCGGAATGTAGGAGACGATTTTATCCGAAAAGAGGATGAGACCAATCTTGTCCTGGTTGCGAATCGCCGTCAGGGCGAGAAGAGCCGTCACCTCCGCCGCGAGTTCCATCTTCGAGCGCGAACCCGACCCGTAGCCCTGGGAACCCGAAACGTCCACGAGGAAGAGGATCGTCAGTTCGCGTTCCTCGGCATAGCGCTTGATGTAGGGAACGCCCGTGCGGGCGGTCACGTTCCAGTCGATCGTCCGCACGTCATCCCCCGCCTCGTAGGGACGCACCTCGTCGAACTCGACGCCCTGCCCCTTGAAGGTGGAGTGGTAGTCGCCCGCGAGCTGGTCGTCGATTAGCCGATTGGTGAGGATTCGTATCTTCCCCACCTTCGCCATCAGATCCCTGACATCCGTCGCCATTACGGAACCACGACCTCGTTGAGGATGTTGTCGATGATCTTGTCGCTCGTGACGTTCTCCGCCTCGGCCTCGTAGGTGAGGAGGATGCGGTGGCGCAGCACGTCGTGCGCGACCTCCTTCACGTCCTGCGGCGT
>CAVAHB010000048.1:0-6193 GCA_963588415.1 Faecalibacterium sp. CAG:74 | reverse complement strand
TATTGATTTGACTTTCTCCATATATTGAGTACGCATTCTCCATCTAGTGATTTCGATTTCTCCATAGGGTGGTACGGCGGTCGGACAGGAAGGGTTCGCCGCGCCGACAGAAAGGCAACTTTTTTTGAACTGGAGCGGAACTCGTGCACGACTTCTTCAGGGAGAGCCCGCCGTTATGGCGACCCGTGCGTACTTTCGCTTATCCGATACCCTCTTGCGCGGATTCAGTCGGTATGGTATAATATGCGCCAATTCATCAACCGAAAGGATGTAAAAGAAGAATGGTAAAGATCAGAATGCGTCGTACGGGTTGCACAAACCACGCGACTTATCGCATTGTCGCCGCGGATCAGCGCAGTCCGCGTGACGGCAAGTTCATTGAGATTCTCGGGTGGTATGATACCCAGATTAAGGACGACAACTTCAAGCTTGATTTGGCGCGTGTTGATTACTGGCTCTCCAAGGGTGCGAAGCCCTCGACCACGGTCGCGAGCCTGATTCGCCGTGCGAAGAACCCGGCCCTCAAGCCGCATCATGCCCGCAAGGCCCAGCCCAAGGCTGAGACGAAGAAGGAGGCCTAATCATGGGTATCAAGATTCTCGATAAGATCAACGCCGAGCAGACGGCGAAGTCGGGCGAGAAGAACTTTCCCGAGTTCCACACGGGGGATATCGTCCGCGTTTCGATTAAGATCAAGGAAGGCGACAAGTTCCGCGTTCAGGACTTCGAGGGCAAGGTTCTTGCGATTGACAACGGCCGCAAGAACATTTCCGGCAACTTCACGGTGAGCCGCGAAAGTTACGGTGTCCGCGTGGAGAAACTCTTCCCGTTCCACTCGCCATGGATTCAGGCGATCAAGGTCGTCAAGTCGAGTCCGAGCTGGCGCGCGAAACTCTACACCGAACGCACGTTCTGCTCGCACAAGGCGGTTCGTAAACTCGTCAAGCGGTAAGCGCAACGGGTGATGAATGATGGCGTGGCCGATTCGAAGGGATTGGCCGCAGAAAGAAAGATAGAGGTAGAAAATGGGTACAGGTCGTACACTTCGTAAGGAATCTCACGTCCGTCCGTGCAAGACGCCGGCCGGCAAGGCGCACAAGAACGCCGCGCAGCGTCGTCGTCTCGTCAAGTTCGGGATGAAGGAAGAGGATGTCAAGCTCATGGGCGATGAGGCCGTGCGCGTGCTCGTGCAGCGTCCGACCGTCGTCCGCAAGCTTGTCGCGAAGGCCGCCGCCAAGTAAGGTGCGCGGATTTCGCTTTCTTCGGGCGAGAAGCCGCGAATGAACAAGGTCTACTGCTCGATTGAAGAGCGTTACGTGAATCCCCTCTTCGAAGTCTTCGACGGAGGGGATTTCGTTTTGTCGTCCTACCGCGACATCGAGGAGAAGTTGACGCAGGTTCAGATCTACTTCCCCGATGCGGCGCGGACGGACGAGGCGAAGGCGTGCCTCGGCGCGGCGCTTGGCATTGTCGGCGTCGCGGCAGCGATTGAGGTCGCCCAGATCCCCGATGAGGACTGGAAACTCTCGTATCGCCGCCACTTCAAGACGGAGCGCATCGGGCGGCGCATCGTGGTGCATCCGCCGTGGGAGCCGATGCCGGCGGACGGGGTTGTTATAACCCTCGATCCCGGCCTTGCGTTCGGCACGGGCAAGCACGAGACGACGCGGGCGTGTCTGGAGTTCATCGACGAACTCTCGGGCGTGCGCGGCAGTTTCCTCGATATGGGGTGCGGAAGCGGGATTCTTTCAATTGCGGCGGCGAAACTCGGCTTTTCGCCCGTCTGCGGGTTCGACGTCGACCAGGAGGCGGTCGATGCCTCGACCGAAAACGCGGCGGAAAACGGCGTGGCGGTGGAATACTTCAAGTACGGTCTCGGCGCGAAGATTCGCCGCGACCTGCCGAAGGCGAACCTCGTGGCCGCCAACATCCTCGGCCCGCTGCTGATTCGCTTCGCCGATGAAATTGTGCCGTGCGTCGGGGACAGGCTCATCATTTCGGGCATCCTGACGGAACTCTACCCCGAAGTCCTGAAGGCCTACGAGGCGCGGGGACTGAAGGAAGTCGCCCGCAAGACCTTCGGCGAGTGGACGACGGGGCTGCTCGTGCGGGCCTGACTTATGGTGGCGCGTCCGCAGGTCAAGATTTGCGGCGTCAACGACGCGGCGTTCGCCGCCGCCGCCGAACGGCTTGGCGCGGACTACATCGGACTGATTTTCGCGGCGGGGAGTCCGCGGCGGATTACCGTGGAACAGGCGAAGGGGATTGTCGCGGGACTGTGCGGACGCGCCAGGGTCGTCGGTGTCTTTACGGACGCATCGGCGGCGGAGTGCCGTGCGGTTGCCGAGGAGGTCGGGTTTCGCATCGTCCAGTTGCATCGCCGCGCCACGGCGGACGATGTGGAAGCGCTCCACGCGGCGGGGCTGGAGGTCTGGACGCTTGCCGGCGGGGCGCCCGGTGACGCGGTGCTTTTCGACCGTTCCCACGGGGATGGTGAGGCGGACTTGCGCCTCGGCGGGGCGGCTCGCACGGTTCTTGCGGGGGGCATTTCCGCCGCGAACGTGGCGGCGGCCCTTCGGTCGGGTGCGGACGTCGTCGATGCGTCGGGCTCGCTCGAAACCGCCCCTGGCAGAAAGTCGATTGCCAAGTTGACCGCGTTCATGGAACGGGTCGCCCGTCTGCGGCTGGCGTAGTTGCAGTCCGGTCGCCATCGCGTGACCAGACCAAACTATATCTGCCCACTTACTTTTTCAATCGACACGAATATATCTCCTCCTTTCGTGCCTTTCTCCACGCGGATGTCGCCACGGACGATCAGCGTTTCGAGGACGCGCTTATGGTGGGCGTCCTCTTCAAGACGGTCATGAACATCGATTTCGACGCGGACGACATCAGGGGAAGTCCTCACGGTCGAGAAAGGCCCGTTCATCGTGGTCATGGGTCACGACCTCAGGAATCTCGAGTTTCTGCTGAAGTAGACCGAGTTCGCCGGCGTGCCAGCAGAGCTCCTCTTCACGACGAACTGCCCGATGCCTCCGAGGCCGATCTCAAGGCGATTCACGGCTGAACCGGCCTTCGCTACTTGCCCATGCCGAAGAGGCGGAGGGTTGAGCGGAAGTCCGCCGGAAGAGGCGAATGCGCCTTGATTTCGTCGTGCGGCTTCATCGGGTCGGGGAGGACGAGGGTCGAGGCGTGCAGCATCTGCCGCGAGACGCGCATCATACGCGGATCGCGGGCGTTCTTCAGCCCGAACACGCGGTCGCCGACAATCGGCGCACGCACGGACGAAAGGTGGCGGCGAATCTGGTTCGTCCGCCCCGTCTCAATGCGGATTCGCAGAAAACTCGCGTCTTCCGACGCGGCCTCACGTGTTACTTTCGACACCGCCGGCTGGTCGTCGAGCGGCGTATTGATCAACTGGTGCGAATACTTGAACTTGCCGACCGTAATCGCGTGGTAGACCTTCGACACCTGATGGGTCTTGAAGACTTCGACCGCCGCGAGATGTGCCGCGTGGTTTTTCGCAAAGAGCAGGCATCCCGTCGTGTCGCGGTCGAGGCGGTGCACGGCCTCCAGCGTCGGAATCTTCTCCTGATCGCGCAGAATCGCCTCCGCCGACTTCGGGTCGTCGCAACTCATGATGCCGGACGGCTTATCCGCAACAAGGTAGTTCTCGTTCTGCCAAAGGACGCGCACGTGCCGACGGGGCGCCGTCGCAAGCGATTTCGCCGCGCCACCCGTCTTTGCACCCTCCGAGACCGCCTTCGCCGACTGCCGGACGGCACCCTTGATGACGCTCGCCGGGACTTCGATCACGTCCCCCGTATTGAGCGCGAAGCGGGCAATCCACACGCAGGTTCGGTTAACCCACACGTTGCGCCCGTCAATCATCGCCTTCGCCGTCCGCCGGGACAGGTTGAACTTGAGGGCGAGAAAGTCCTGAAGAAACTTCGGGTCGGTCTTGTTGACCGCGAGCGAGGTGATCCCCGCCGAATGCAAAGGTGCGCGACGCATAAGTCTTATACCTTCAGAATACTGCCGACAACTCCGCGAATGCGGTTGCCGATTCGATTCGGGGCGAGTTTGACCTCGATTTCCTCGCGGCCTTCGCCTTCCGATTCCGCAACGATGCCCACGGTCGAGGTTTCGCCTTCAAGTGCCTTCTTGAAGTCCTCGGGCAGGGGGTCGTCGCCGATGAGATCCGCGAACAGGAGCTTTCGGGCGGCCTCTGCGTCCTCCAGCCCGAACATGTCGAGAAAGGCATGGTTCACCTCGGTGAAATGCCCCTCGCAATCGCAGGCGAAAAGCGCGGCATTCGCCGTGTCAAAGGCGTTTTCCTTCGTGCGCAGCCGTTCGTTCAGCTTGCGGCGGCGCTCCGTATTGCGCACGGTGAAGACGAGATCCGAGGGGTCCATCAGGTCAATTACCGAAATCGTCACCTCGCACGAGAACTTCCTTCCGCCCTTGCAGATGCCGCTGCCGTCCACGAGCATGCGGTGATTCTCCTCGAGCCCGCGGCGGATCCGCTGCACGATTTCGGTCGAAAGCCCCGAAATGAGCATTGAAATCGGACGATCCACGACCTCATCCTGCGAATACCCGAAGTGTTCCTCGGCACGCGGATTGATTTCAATCACGTGTCCGTTCGGGTCTGTGATGATGACGGCGTCATACATCCCCGCCAGAAACTGGCGGAACAATGACTTGCGATCTCTTGGAACGAATAGCGGCATTGCGGAAATTATACCATATTAGACGATGAGCATGCAATCGCCGTAACTGAAGAACATGTATTGTGCGCGAATCGCGAGGGCGTAGGCGCACAGCACGCGCTCGCGTCCGGCAAGCGCGGAGATCATCATCAGGAGGGTGGACTGCGGCAGGTGGAAGTTCGTCAGCATGCAGTCGCACACCTTGAAGGTGTAGGGCGGATAAATGAAGATATTCGACGCGCCTGAGCCCGGGACGACCAGATTCCCCTCGTCGCCCGGTTCGTGCGGACGGTTCGCCACCGTCTCCAGCGTCCGCACCGTCGTCGAGCCGACGCAGAACACGCGCCCGCCGCACGCCCTGCAGGCGTTGATCGCCGCCGCCGTCTCGGGCGGCACGGTGAACGCCTCGAAGTCCATCTGGTGGTCTTCGATGTTCTCGGCCTTCACGGGACGGAACGTGCCCGGCCCGACGTGAAGCGTCACGGCGACGCGCTTCACGCCCTTCGCCTCAAGCGCGGCGAAAATCTCCGGCGTGAAGTGCAGCCCCGCCGTCGGCGCGGCAACCGACCCGACATGTTTCGCGTAAATCGTCTGGTAGCGTTCGCGGTCGGCGAGTTCCTCCTCGCGCGTCCCCTCGCGCTTCACGTACGGCGGCACGGGCGTATGGCCGAACTCGTCGAGGAGATCCATCAGCGGCCTCTCGCAGAGGAACTCGACCTTCCACATTCCGATTCCGGAGAGGGGCTTGAGCAATCGTACCTTCAGTTCCCGATTCGGGCCGAAGACGGCGACCTGCCCTTCGCGGCACTTCCGCCCGCTTCCCAGCATGCAGTTCCAGACGAGTTCCTTCGTCGTCTCGCTTTCCGGCGCGGCGGCAATCATCAGGACTTCAACCACACCCTCCGAATCCGCCCACTTGCCGATCAGCCGCGCCGGGAAGACCTTCGTATCGTTGACGACGAGCAGATCGTTCGGCGTGATGTAGTCGACGATGTCCGCGATGTGGCGGTGCTCGATTACGCCCGTGTCGCGGTGCAAGACCAACATGCGCTCGGTTCCGCGTTTCTCGGCGGGATGCTGGGCGATCAACCGCTCCGGGAGCGGATACCAAAACTGTGATGTCTTCATCTCTTGCCCCTCATTATACCATATTCCGCCGTCCTGAGTTTGCCCGGCCTCGGTACGGCATATGCGGGTGAGGGGGCGGAAATATTTTTCACCGACCCCTATTGCACTGTACGGCGGGAAATGGTATACTATGCGCCGTTTTCGAGTTATGCGCCTGTAGCTCAACTGGATAGAGCATCAGACTACGAATCTGAGGGTTGTAGGTTCGACTCCTGTCAGGCGCGCCATTCGTTCGAGAACACCAGATTGCGGGATGGAGCAGCCTGGTAGCTCGTCAGGCTCATAACCTGAAGGTCGTTGGTTCAAATCCAGCCCCCGCTACCAAACTATCTGGTCTTTCAGGCCCTTGGCCA
>CAVAHB010000047.1:0-14530 GCA_963588415.1 Faecalibacterium sp. CAG:74 | reverse complement strand
ATATATGGAGAACGCCGTGGCCATATATGGAGAATCCCAACGCTCCCTGAGGGGGTTCGCCGCGCTCTCCGAGGGGGCCAGACGCGGGCTTTCCCGTACACCTTATATATAGGGGCGGCGCGGCGACTTCAGTACGGGCATCACGAACGCGGTTGCGGTTCGGATTTCACCACCGAACACACTGAACTGCTTCGCCGACACCGAACACACTGAACTTGCCACCGGAGGGAGGTCAGGCCGACTTTCTGTGTGTTCAGCGTGCCGCCAAAGGCGGCTAAAGTCTGCACTCGGGTGCAGTCCGCCGCGCTCCGAAAGGTCGGGCGTCCGACAGGCTAAATGCACAACTGCGGCGGGCTAAACGCAACCGGCCGAAGAGCCTTCCCGTACTCCTTAGTACTAGTACTGGGATGCCGCACCGAGCCGCGAGTATTCAGGAGGAGACAGAAATGCCGCAGACTTCGGGTTCAAGTGAAATGCCGAAGCGAAAGTAGACGCGGTTGTACATGAGGCGTGCGAGCGCGAGAAAGTCCGACGCGGTTGCCTCGGGCGACGAAACAATGACATTCGCGTGTTCCGACCAAACCGCCGCGCCGCCGACGCGCAGGCCCTTCATGCCCGCCGCCTCCAACAGCCTGCCGGCGAAGTCGCCGGGCGGATTCTTGAAGACGCTCCCCTTCGTTCCCGCCGGAAACCGCTTTCGCCGCGCAAGGTAATCCGCCGCACCTACTGTATCGGCGGGCAGGGGCTTCAGCACGAAGTCCTGAATCTCGCCCGTGATGTCCGAATGGCGGTAGGAAAAGCCGCAATCCTCCGCCGAACGCCACACGCCATCCACCTTGACCCGCGCAATCACCTCGGAAATCGAGTGTCCGAACGCCCCCGCGTTCATGCGAATCCAGCCGCCGACCGTGCCGGGAATGCCAGCCATCCACGGGATGCCGAGCGCCGCGCCGAGCTGGCCGGCGGGGCCGGCCGTCTTCACATAGACCTCGCCCGTGCAAAGGTCGCTCTTCCACGTGTTCGAACCCGCGCCAATCCAGATCTGCCGTTCGGGTGGAAGCGTCCACGCCCGCACGAGCGGCGCGAGGTCGATGATGTCGCCCGCGCCAAGCAGAAGGCTCACGTCGCCTTCCCGCATCACGGTTCGCGCATGATGCCACGCCTCCTCGCACGTCCGCGCCAACCTGACGGGTACGCCCTTTGCGCGGCATTCCGCATAGAGATCCGCAATGTCGCCCCCCTCGACCGGCTTCTCGAACGCCGCGTAGGTCGGGCAGAGAATCACCTCGTCCGCCCCGGCGAACGCGGCCGGGAAGGACGCGAGCAACGCCTTCGTGCGCGAAGGACGGTGCGGCTGGAAAAGGACGCGCAACCTTCCGCGGCAGACGCTCCGCGCCATTGCGACGGCGCACGCCATTTCCGTCGGATGGTGGGCATAGTCGGTATAGACCCCCTCGCGCAACTTCTGGAAGCGGCGGTCGGGGAGTTCCGCGACGACACGCGGCAAAACCGCCGCAATTGAATCGGCGGAATGTCCGCGCCGCAGGGCGACTTCGACCGCCGCACGGGCGTTCTTCCGGTTGTGCGGCGCGAGATCCAGCGTCTCCACGAAGTCGAGCGGCGGCAACGACTCGCTTTCGATGACGGTTTCCGCCTGACCCTTCGCCGTCTCATAGCAGGCGGCGTAGGCCTCGGGCGTCTTGAAATGGTCGGGATGGTCGTATTCGCAGTTGGTCACGACGAGCGTCTTCGCACGGTAGAGCGCGAGCGTCCCGTCGCTCTCGTCCGCCTCCACGACCAGCACGGGCGGGCGTTCCGCCGGGCCTTCGCGCCCGCCGACGGGGAATGCCCCCGTTTCGCCGCCGATGGCCCATTCGACGCGCTCGCCGAGGGCGAGGAGCAGTTTCGCCGTGAAGGTCGAGGTCGTCGTCTTCCCATGCGAACCGCAGACGGCCACCGCGTCACACCCGTTCACGATTTCCGCGAGCATTTCGCCGCGAAAGCGCAAAGTGCCGCGCTCGGCGGCTTCGCGGCGCTCGGGATTCGCCGTTGAAACGGCGGGGGTCATCACCACGCAATCCGCTCCCGCGACATGTTCCGCCGAATGCCCGAAACCAACGGGGATGCCCAAGCCCTCAAGCCACTCCGTGCGCGGGGTGGCGCGGAGGTCGCACCCCGACACCTCATGGCCGCGCACCTTCAGGAGGAACGCGAGCGCCGCCATCCCCACGCCGCCGATGCCTGTGAAGTGAATCTTCACGCCGCGTTTCGCCCTCAGACCTTCGGAAGGCACGCGAAACCCTTCGCGAGATCTTCGTCCGTCGGGACGTAGTCGCTCATCGTGCCGTCGTTGAACTTGGCGTAGGCGGTCATGTCGAAGTAACCAGTCCCCGTGAGACCGAAGACAATCGTCTCGGCCTTGCCCTCCGCCTTGCAGCGCAACGCCTCGTCAATCGCCACACGAATGGCGTGGGAGGATTCCGGCGCGGGGAGCGTGCCTTCCGTGCGGGCGAAGAGCGTCGCCGCCTCGAAGACCTTCGACTGCTCGACCGCCCGCGCCTCGATGAGATGCTGGGCGTAGAGTTCGGAAAGCGTCGCGCTCATGCCGTGGTAGCGCAGTCCGCCCGCGTGGGACGGGGAGGGGATGAAGCCGCTGCCGAGCGTATACATCTTCTGAAGCGGGCAGACGCGCCCCGTGTCGCAGAAGTCGTAGGCGTATTTGCCGCGTGTGAACGACGGACAGCTCGCCGGCTCGACGGCGATGATGCGATAGTTGTCCTCGCCGCGCAGAATCTGGCCCATGAACGGCGCAATCAGCCCCGCCAGGTTCGAGCCGCCGCCCGCGCACCCGATGAGCACGTCGGGGTGAACGCCGAGTTTGTCGAGCGCGGACTTCGTTTCAAGCCCGATGACGGACTGGTGCAAGCAGACCTGATTCAGGACGCTGCCGAGCAGGTAGCGCGCGTTTGGCAATTTCAGCGCGGCCTCGACCGCCTCGGAGATTGCGCACCCGAGCGAACCGGTCGTGCCGGGATGCTCCTCGTTGATCTTGCGCCCGATTTCGGTCGTCATCGAGGGCGACGGGGTGACGTCCGCACCGTAGGTGCGCATCACCTCGCGGCGGAACGGCTTCTGCTCGTAGGAGCATTTCACCATGTAGACGTGGCAGTTCAGCCCGAAGAACGCGCTCGCCATCGAAAGCGCCGTGCCCCACTGCCCCGCGCCCGTCTCGGTCGTCACGTCGGTCAGACCCTGCGCCTTCGCGTAGTAGGCCTGGGCGATGGCACTGTTGAGTTTGTGCGAGCCGGAGGTGTTGTTGCCCTCGAACTTGTAGTAGATCTTCGCCGGCGTGCCGAGCGCCTTCTCAAGGAAGTAGGCGCGAACGAGCGGCGACGGACGATACATCTTGTAGAAGTCGCGCACGGGGGCGGGAATCGGGACGTAGGGCGTCGCGTCGTCCAGTTCCTGCTTTACGCATTCGCGGCAGAAGACGTGCTCGAGTTCCTCGGCGGTCACGGGTTTCAGCGTCGCCGGGTTCAGGAGCGGCGCGGGCTTGCGCTTCATGTCCGCCCGCATGTTGTACCACGCCGTCGGCAATTCGTCTTCGCTCAAGTAGGTCTTGTAGGGTATTTCGTTCATCTTTCTGTTCCTTTCGTTGGTTGAAATCAAATCGGTCTCAGGCCGCGCCATTCTCCTTGCGCGGCAAAACGGCCGCCGTGAGCAGCGCAAAAACGAGCGGCAGCAGCACGAAGTTCGCACAGCCCGTGCGAACGACCTCCCGCGTCTCGATCCGCTCGTCGGCGGCAAGCCGCGCCAGCGGCATCAGCGTGCTGAGCGGATGCGTCACTTCGGCGGCAAAGCGCGTAATCGCAAGCCCCATCCGATCCACCGCGTTCGTTTCGAGTTCGTCCGGATACTGGTCGACGATGCTCGGGCTGACCTCGCTCAGGACGAGAACCACGATTGCCGTGAAGAGCGCCGGGGCCTGCCCCAAGCCCGCCCCCAGAAAAACGCCAAGCGAAATGAGCAGCACGAGAAGTCCGGTCAGTTCGACATACGCCCGCAGAAGATTCCAGCCGAAACCATCCGCCGGGACGAGCAGGTTGAGATCGCGACGCGGACGGAGCATCACCGCCGCCGCCCCCTCGTTCGCAAAGGAGAGTTCGTCCACCCCGTTCGTCCGCACGGCGGACGCATTGAGGGGGAACTCGGTGACGGCCTGCGTAATGTTGCTCACGATGCCCGACCGATTGCCGAAGGTGAGTGTGCCGCGCACGTCCGTGCGCAGGTCAAACGCACTTGAAAAGCGCATTTGAACGGCGAGGTCTTCCACCGGCAGACCGGACGGGAGCGAGGCCATCTTCCACACGGTCACCGCATTCGTCGGAATCGTCTGGTAATGATCGACGGCCCGCTGGGTCAGGAGGCGGATGACAATCGACTTCTTCGTCTTCTTCACCTCCTCAGGCGTTTCGGGGCTTTTCATATACATCTCGTACATCTTCTCGGCCTCCTCGCGTGGACTCGGCAGGACGGGCGAAAGCACGTGCCGGCACGGACGCGACAAATCTTGCCGCGCCGCCTCGACGGCAACCGCCACGCCGAGCACGAACGCCCCCGCGAAGGAAAGCGCGGCAATCTTGCCAAACGCAATCGTGAAGAAGCGCACCGGACGCACCATCGTCAACTGAAGTCGCTTCGTCTCGCGTTCCCGCGCAATCGCACTCGTCGCGGAGGCGAGAAGCGTCACGGAAAGAAGCGCGACAACGCCTCCCAGAGAATATTTCAGGCACATCTGCCGCGCACCCTCGGCCGTGCCGTCCGCGATGAGCAGGTGCGGCGCGGCCACCATCCACACGACGGAAGCCACCAGCAACATGGCGAGCGTCTTCGTTCGAATGAGGGAAAGGAACTCAAGCGAGAAAATCCGCCAGAACGAACTCATCGGCATCTCCAACTTTCGCGAGGAAGAAGTCCTCCAGCGACTCGCCCAGTTCGGCGACCTTTCCTTCCGCAACCGACCGCCCTCGGTTCAGGATCATCACGCGGTCGCACACGTCCTCGGCATCGGCCAGGAGGTGTGAGGTCATGAGAACCGTCATTCCGTTTTTTGCCAGTGCCTTGATGAGCAACTTCACCTCGCGTGTCGAAACGGGGTCCAGCCCTGACGTCGGTTCGTCAAGAATCAGCAGTTCGGGCTTCCCGATTAGGGCCGAGGCGAGGGCGACGCGACGCGCCATTCCCTTCGAGAACCCCGCCACGGGGCGGTTCGCGACATCCGTCAGCTTGACCATCCGCAGGAGTTCGTCCGCGCGTTCGCGGGCGACGGTGCGCTTCAGTCCGCACAGTCCCGCATAGTAGGCAAGCGTCTCCCGTGCCGTCAGGAACGGGTGCAGATAACTGAGTTCGGGCAGGTAGCCGAGTTTTGCCCGCGCGGCGACCGCACGCGGCGGAAGCCCAAACAGTTCGACCTTTCCCGAAGTCGGCGCGAGCAAACCGAGAATCATCTTGATCGTCGTCGACTTGCCGCTTCCGTTCGGGCCGAGAAGTCCGAACGTCTCGCCCCTGCGCACGGTGAGGTCGAGTCCGTCAACGGCCTTCACCGTCGGCCTGAGCCAGAAGTCGCGGAAGATTCGCGTGGCTTTTTCCAGTTGAATTACTACGGCCTTGTCGCTCATGAGATGTCCCGTCCGTTGAAAAGCCAGATGCCGAGGAGCAGAAAGCTGGCGACGGCGGGCAGGATTGCCGCCGTTGCAAAAAGGCAGTAGGCCTCGCCGGCCGAACCGCCGTTTGCAAGCGCGTCCGAAAGACAGTAGTTGCCAAGCGCCGGCAGGAAGGCGGCCGCGACGAGCACCGTAAGTGCGGAGGCGGCATTGGCGCGAAAGCGAACGGAAAACGCGGCGGATGCGGCGAAAAGCACGAACGCGGGGACTGCCGCCAGCAGGATGACGGGGATGACCCGCCCGGCAAGCGCGGCGTTGAAGCGGTAGGCCGTCCCCGCCACCGCCAGCATGAGGGAAATCACATTCGCCGACAGCGTGAAGCGGAATCGGGCAAAGCGGTTCAACGCCGCCGCAGCGACAATCGGCACGACAAGCACCGCCACCGCACAGGCGAGGGAAGGGCCCCACAGACGCGCCACGTCCCCCCGTGCGGCGGCAATCGCCCCGCCGATTTCCGCCCCGTTCACAACCGTCAGCGAAACGCCGCCGACCGTCAGGACGAATGAAAAATAGGCAACGAGCAGACCGATGAACTTCGCACAAAAGAAGAGCGGGCGCGACACGGGCAACGCCAGGGCCGAAAGAACCGTGCCCGACTCTATCTCCCGCCGGTAGACCCGAATCGGCGCAAACACCGAGAGAACGCCGCCGCCCAGCAGCAGGGCCGAAATGCCGGCATCACGCGCCATGCGCGACGCCTCGCCAAACTGGTGGTAGTGGAAGGCCGGGGCCAGCACGGCCATCGCCAGTGCGAAAATCGTGAGCAACAAAACAAACGGTTCTCCGAGAATCTCGAGAACCGTTGCCTTGACAAGTGCACGTAGGCGCGTCATACCCGCCATCAGAACGTCGGCGTCGTCGTATCGACGTAGAGGAACCAGGCGAGCGCACCAATCGCAATGCACGCCGCAACCTGAACGATTAGGCTGATGATGGCGAACGCGCCCGTCACCGCCGGCTCGCCCGCCGAAGCCGCAACTGGCGCAACCGGGGGAAGGTTCGGAATGTCGGGAATGTCCGCGACCTCGCCTTCCGCCGCAGGGGCTGGAGCCGCCGAGGGTGCATCGGGCTTCTTCACGCCGAACTTGCCAGCCGGACGGACGACACCACCCGGACGCGAAATCTTCAGGGTCTTGCGCTGCGTGATGCTCGGCCCGGGCTGGGCTGGAGCGGCCGACGGAGTTGCCGCCGCTTCAGGAGTTCCAGCCGACGGCGCGGCCGGCTTCGGCGCGGCGTTCGGCGCGGAGGCCAGACCGACGGGACGCTTGATGCGAATCGTCTTCATCGGCGCGTCGTTCGACACGGGGGCGACGCCCATCGCATCCGAAAGCGAAATGCGGGAGGTCTTCGACTTCGCCGCCTGCTTCTGCGCATCCGTCAGTTCAGCGCTGGCAACGGCGGGAGCCGCCGATTCCGGAAGTTTCGGGTCGGCAATGATTCCCGTCTTGTGGAGAATCGCCTGCTGGGGAATCGGCGCGGTAATGCTCTTCAGGTTCTGCGTCATTGCCTTCAGGGCCTCCAGCGGCTTCGAAGTCTCGGGGGCTTTCGGCACGGCGGGCGTCGGAGCCGGCTTCGCCTCGGAAACCGGAGCGAGCGGCGACGCGGCCTTTTCGGCGGCAGTCGCCGCCGCCGGCGCGGCCGGAGGACGAATCGCCGGCCTCAGCCCGGTCTGCGTTGGGAGTTTCATTCCCTTCGCGGCAAGTCCCGGCTTCGGCGGCAGTCGGATTCCAGGCTTGAGCCCTGAAATCGTCGCGCCTGGCTTCGGCGGCAACTTCAACCCCGCCGTCGGAATCGTCGGCTTCGGTGGAAGCTTCAGCCCCGGCTTCAGTCCGGTCTGCGTCGCACCACCCACCATGGGCTTGCGAATGACCGGCTTCAACTTCAGCGTCGCCGTATGCGCCGAAACCGGCTTCGCCAACGGGTCTGCCTTCGGCGGTTCTGCCGCGCTAATCGGGCTCATCGGATTTTCTTCTGCCATCGTTCGCCTGCTCCTGTTCGTTGTTAAAAATTAAACCGACCTCAGACGGCCATCACTTCGGCTTCCTTGCTCTTCAGTTCGGCATCGATTTTCGCAATGCCGTCATCCGTCGCCTTCTGGATCTTCTCCAGACCCTGCTTCATGTCGTCCTCGGAAATCTTCTTGTCCTTCTCGAGTTTCTTCACGGCGTCGTTCGCGTCGCGGCGCACGTTGCGCATCGCGACCTTCTGTGCCTCGGCCTGGGTCTTCGCGACCTTCACAATCTCCTTGCGGCGCTCCTCGTTCAGTTCGGGGACCGTGATGCGGAGCACCTTGCCGTCCGTCTGCGGGGTCACGCCGATGTTCGCCGCGAGAATCGCCTTGTTCATGCCGTCCAGCACGGTCGGGTCGAACGGGGTAATCTTGATCTGGCGCGGCTCCGGGGTCGAAATCGTGCCGAGGTTCTTGATTGGCGTGGGGCAGCCGTAGTAGTCGACCTTGATCTGATCGACCATCGCAGGGCTGGCCTTGCCAGTGCGCAATCCCGCGAACTGCTGTTTCAGCGCGTCGAAACTCTTCTGAATCTTTGACTGCGCGTCGTTAAGGACTTCATTTACCGTTTCCATGTCTTTTCTCGTTCGTTAGGTTTGTTTCGTCAAATTGCCGGGGTTCACTTGTTGCTGACCAGCGTGCCGACCGAATCGCCGCAGACGACGCGCACGAGCGCGTCCCTGTCGAAGAAGTCGAAGACGATGATCGGAATGCCGTTATCCATGCATAGGGCGAACGCGGCGGAATCCATCACCTTCAGCCGCTTCTCGATGGCCGTCTCGTAGTTGAGCTGACCGTATTTCTTCGCCTTCGGGTCTTTCTTCGGATCGGCCGTGTAGATGCCATCGACCTTCGTCGCCTTCAGAAGCGCGTCCGCGCCGATTTCGCTCGCCTTGAGCGCGGCGGCCGTATCGGTCGAGAAGTAGGGGTTGCCCGTTCCGCCCGCGAAAATGCACACGCGCCCTTTCTCGAAGTGGCGGAGCGCACGCCGCTGGATGAACGGCTCGGCGAGTTTCGGCATCTCGATTGCCGTCATGAGTCGCGTCGGAACGCCGATTGCCTCAAGCGCATTCATCATAGCAAGCCCGTTGATGATCGTTGCGAGCATTCCCATCGAATCGCCCACCACGCGATCAACGCCCTTGCCCGCACCCGTCAGCCCGCGGAAGATGTTTCCGCCGCCGAGCACAATCCCGACCTCCACGCCAAGCGCGTGAATCTTCTTCACGCGCTCGGCCATAAAAGCCAAGTTCTGCGGGTCGATGCATTCACCCGTTGACTTGTTTCCGAGCACCTCACCGGAAAGTTTCAGCAGAATCCGATGATACTTCAGTTTTCGCGAACCTTTTTTCACACCGCGCATTATACCATACCGCCGTGAAAAACGCAAAGGGGGCGACCGAGGCGGGACTCTGTCTAAAACCGCCGGCGCGAGAAGTCAATGCGAGGGTCGATGACCATGTAGAGGATGTCTGAAATAAGGTTGCCGACCAACTGGAAGAGGGATGTCAAGGCCAAAAGCGCCAGAAAGACCGCATAGTCGCGGCCAATCAGGGCATCCCAACTGAGCCGCCCCATGCCCGGTATCTCGAAAATCGTCTCAATGATGATGGAACCCGCAAAGAGCAGCCCCACCATCGGCCCGATTCCCGTGGCAATCGGAATCAGGGCGTTGCGGAAGGCGTGAAACCAAATGGCGCGGCGGCGCGAAGCCCCCTTCGCAATCACCGTGCGGACGTAATCGGCCGAAATCTGGTCCAAAAGGGAGTTTTTCATCAGGAGCGTCAGCATGGCGAAACTCCCCGCGACATAGCAGGCGACGGGTAGAACCATGTGCCACGCACGGTCGATGAACGCACCCCACCACGCGGTCGGCTCAACGTCGAAGTCGGAGGTGATGCCGCCGAGCGGGAAGACGTCGGGCAGACCCTCCACCGTGCCGCAGAAACAGGTCTTGAGGACGATTGCCAGCGCGAAGGATGGAATCGCGTAGGCGACGAAGACGAGAATGCTCGACACCGCGTCAAAAGCCTGCCGGTGGCGCAAGGCCTTCGCGATGCCCAGCGGAATACAAATCAGATAGGTGAGAACGAATGCGGCAAGCCCGAACCAGACGGAAACAGGGATGCGCGACCGAATCAACTCCCACGCCGTCTTGTTCGGATAGTCATAACTCGGCAGGTTCATCCCCATCTGGTTGACGACAAGCCAGTCCCAATACTGTCGGGCAATCGGCTTGTCGAAGCCGAACTGAGCCTCCAGTTCACGACGATATTCGTCCGAAACCTGCGATGCGGTGGCGTTCGAGGCCGCCTCGCCCGATGTCGCGCCCATTCCCCTGAGGCGCATCATCCGCATCTCGACCGGGCCGCCCGGCAGAAAGCGCGTGAGGGCGAAGCAGACGACCGTGATGCCGAGGAAGGTCGGGATCAGAAGACATAGGCGGCGCAAAAGGTAGACGACCCTATCCATTCGCCTCTTTCGCGTGGTTCTTCGCCCAGATGGCCTGCCGCGCCACGCCCAGCATCAGCGCGGCATCGTCCTTCGTCACGACGCCCCGCGAGAAGACGCGGTGGAAGCCCTGCATGAAGTGATCCGCCTGCTCACGCTTCATGAAACCGATTTCCTGCAGCATGTTCGACCAGTTCTTCACGAGTTGCATCTTCTGCGCCTGTGGCGCGGGCGGGGCCTTCTCGTGCGGCGGAACGTAGCGACCCGAAGCCGAGAAGAACTCGTAGCAGGTTATAAGCACGGCCTGGGAAAGGTTGATCGAGGTGTAGCCCTCGTCCACGGGAATGCGGATGAGGTGCGTGCACTGCGCGATTTCCTCGTTCAGCAACCCCTTGTCCTCGCGTCCGAAGACAAGTGCGACCGGCCCGGTTTCAGCGATGGAGAGGATATCCGCCGCGCAATCACGCGGCGCTTTCACGTGCTGGCGGTAGAGTCCCTCGCGGGCGGTCGTCCCCACCACGGCAACACAGTCGGCGACGGACTCCTCGAAGGTGGCGAACTCCTCGCGATTCGCCAGGATGTCCGTCGCGTGAACGGCGAGCCGCTCGCCTTCCTCCCACGAGTTCTGCAGGTTCGGCGCGGCAAGCCGCAGACGGTGAATGCCCATGTTCGCCATGGCGCGGCAACTCGAACCGACGTTCCCCGTGTAGAGCGTCCCGACGAGAACGACGCGAATGTTATCAAGCGGATTCATTTCGCATCCGTCTTCTTGGGCGTCTCGCAAAGCACGCCCTGAAATACGAGCAGATAATCGCTCTTGTCCGCCGTCTGCCGATAGACGGAACAAGTGAAGCCGTTCGCATGGAAAAGCCACTTCTTGTCGTCCGTCCCGTACATTGTGCCGCTCTGGAGCATGTTCATACGCTGGTAGGCCGTGAAACTCTCGTTCGGCAAATAGACGCGGACGCGCAGCTTCGACTTGAACTCCATCTCCTTTCCGTTCCCCGGCGAGACGAAGGTCGTCGTATGGTCAGACTTGCCGCTCCCGTACTCCACGGTGGCGAACCGACCGTCCTCATCCACGAAGACGCACCGCTGGGAAAGGATGAACGAGACGCACCCCGTCAGGAACATCAGGACGAGCGAAAGGCATAGTGCCGCGAGTTTCTTCGCCACAAGTCCGCCCACAATCTTCGGGTCGGCCTTGCCCTTCGAGAGTTTCATCACCTGGCCGACGAAGAAGCCCGCCGCCGCCTTCTTTCCGTTCTTGTAGTCCGCCACGGGTCCGGGATTCGCCGCAATGGCCTGATCGACGAACGCCTCAAGTGCACCCGCGTCGCTCACCGCGCCAAGTCCGCGTTCCTTCACGATTGCCTCCGGGTCGCCGCCCTTCTCGAAGATTTCGGGAAGAAGTTCCTTCAGCGTCGGGCCGTTGATCGTGCCGGCCGCCGCAAGCTTCACAAGCGCCGCGAGTTCGGCGGGCTTCATCGCGCACTCGCCGATCGTCTTGCCGCTCGCGTTGAGGAGCGCCATCACATCGCCCATGTAGAGATTGCAGAGGAGTTTCGCCGTCTTCTTGTCAAGTCCCTTCGCGGCGGACTCGAAGTAGTCCGCGTTCGCCTTGTGCTGGGAGAGAACATCCGCATCGTATTCGGCGATGCCGTAGTCGGCCATCATGCGCGCCCGCCGCGCTTCGGGCTGTTCGGGCAGAAGTCTGCGCCATTCCTCAATCTGCTCCCCTGAGAGTTCGACCGGCACGAGGTCGGGTTCGGGGAAGTAGCGGTAGTCGTGGGCGTTCTCCTTCGAGCGCATGGAGGCCGTCTCCATCGCCTCGCCATCCCACCGCCGCGTCTCCTGCACAATCGGAATCGCGTGGGTCTTGCACGCACGCTGGCGCTTCGCCTCGTATTCGAGCGCGGCGTGGATACCCTTGAAGGTGTTCATGTTCTTGATTTCCACCTTCGTGCCGAGTGCCGTCTCCCCGACGGGACGAATCGAGATGTTCACGTCGGAGCGCATGTTCCCCTCCTCGAGGTTGCAGTCCGACACACCCGCATAGACGAGCATTTCCTTCAGCGCCGTCAGGTAGGCGATTGCCTCATCGGCGGACGAGAGATCCGGCTCGGACACGATTTCCATCAGCGGCGTTCCGCCGCGGTTGAAGTCCACGCCCGAACTGACCGCATAGTGGTTGATTTTCGCCGCGTCCTCCTCAAGGTGGATGTGGTTGATGCGGATGAACTTCGGGCCTTTCGGGGTCTGAATCGTCACCCCGCCCCCGATGCAGAGCGGATTGCCGTTCTCGGAAATCTGGTAGTCCTTCGCCATGTCGGGGTAGAAGTAGTTCTTGCGGTCGAATGTCGCATGGCGGTTAATCGTGCTGCCGAGCATCAGCCCGCTCATCACCGTCAGCTTGACGGCCTCCCTGTTCATCACCGGCAGCGCACCCGGATACCCGAGGCACACGGGGCATACGTTTGTATTCGGTTCGCATCCTGTCTTCAGCAGACACGAACAGAACATCTTCGTTTTCGTCTTCAGCTGGACGTGAGTTTCCAGCCCGATGGTATTCTCGAATTCCATGCGGGGAATTATACCACACTTGCCGCCGCTTGTGGGCTATGAATCCAACCAATTGCGCGGCGGTGACCGTGTCGGTGAGGCGGGCGTTCCTGACGAGCTTCTCCACGTCCTCCGCGTCGACCTTCCTTCCCGCGAGGATGCGCTGGGCGACGAAGGATTCGAGGAGGACTTCCGTCGGGACGTGGCTCTCGGGGCGGCGGCGGACGGAGCGGCGGTCGTCAGCCCCCCCTTGCGCTCCGGGCGCGGTTTGTGGTATAATGCGGGCATCTGTGGGAGGCGTTGCCTCCTGTACAACAGACGTTGCCGGAGATGTCCCGGTCTCTACCGCATCGCTCAAGTAGGCGATGTGGTATTGTTTTAGTTCCCCGTACCTCGCGCCGAAGCCGTGGAAGGAGAGAATCTTCCGCCCGTCCTCGAACATCCTGAACACGGCGGTCATGGCACGCCCGTCCTCGGCCTCGTACCGCTTGATGAACTGCGAGACATTCCCCTGCTGGAGGATGACATCCGGATGCTCGACCACATCGGCGAACAGCGGCATCATTCGCGCCCTGTCGGGGCGGTAGCCCCTGATTCGCCCGGCCTTGACCTCTCCGCCGAGGATTGCGTCGAAAGCCTCCATGCCCGTCCTGAAACCCTCGACGAAGCCCTTGCCCCTGCCCTCGCAGGTCAGGCGGTAGAAGTGTCTCGCGTCAAGCGTGAGCGTTTCGCCGTTCGGCGTGGTCAGCGTCCGGCCGAGGAGGTTGTCGGAGAAGTACCTCGCGGCATCCTGCGGCGTTGCGTCGGGCGTGAGCACGTTCGCGGGAGGTCTGTTCCGCCTCGCAAGCGCACGGACGACCAGGTCGTACTTGGCCCTGTCCGCGAGGCTGTCCCCGACGCGGACCGAGAAGCGTGGACCTGAGCCCGTCAGTTCGCGGGCAAGGGCGATGCGGCTCTCTCGTCCTCGGCGCGTACCAGTTCCGCGAAAGACCCTGCCTTCGTCTTCAGCGATTCCGGCCACTCGTCGAACGGAGCGTCGATCGCCGCCGATTCCTCCGGGGTCAGCGGAGAGGTCAGGGTCAGCATTACGGTTATTCTCGCCGCGCGCTGCTGCGGCGTCATCTCGTTGATGTCCATGTTGTATTCCCAGTGTTTCCTGCCGCCCGGCGACGCGGCCTGCGACGTCGAAGTGGTCGAGGGTGTTGATTATGTCGAGAAGGATGTCCTGCTCCCTCGAGAAGGTCGAGGAGCCGTTGAGTTCCCGCGTGTCGGGGGAGTAGTTCTCCTTGTGCCACCATGCCTCATCAGTATACACCATCGCGTCTCCCCTGTCAACGAGGTCGCGGATGAGGTTGCGGGTGGCCTCGTACGACCAGTTGCCTGGCGTGAGGCCGAGGGGGAGTGGGTCGCCGTCCGCGTAGTCCCTCGTGAGGAGGTAGTTGGGCGGGTCGCAGACGGCGACGACGCGGTCGCCGTGCGGCGCGTCGCCGAAGGAGGCCGCGTCGCCGGCGCGGTAGGCGATTGTCTCCAATCCTGTCCATCCTGCCAATCCTGTCTGAAAAACCGCCGCGCCGGTGACTTGTAAATGGGGTTGGTCAGCAAGAACCCCACCCCGTTCGCTGGTTTCGACCACTGAACACACCGAAAGTCGGCCTGGCCTCTCTCCGGTGGCGAGTTCAGTGTGTTCAGTGGCGGCGAAGCCGTTCAGTGTGTTCAGTGGCAAAATCCGAGCCGCAACCGCGTTCGTGATGCCCGTGCTGAAGCCGCCGCGCCGCCCCTATATATA
>CAVAHB010000046.1:0-9956 GCA_963588415.1 Faecalibacterium sp. CAG:74 | reverse complement strand
TGCACGGTAGGGGCGAGCGTCCCGCTCGCCCGCAAGAGGTTTTGCAATTACCTCAAGACACCACACGGGCGGCTACCGCCGTCACCTTCGCGTCCAAAAACAAGCCTCCAGGCAAAAAAATGGTAAAAGTGAGCGGCGGGTATTGACTGACGCGGCATAATTTTGGTATCATATGCCCCCGTTCACCTCATTGGCGAGATAGCTCAGTTGGTAGAGCGCAGGACTCATAAGCCTAAGGTCAAGGGTTCGATCCCCTTTCTCGCCACCAATTTCATCTGGTTTGTCGCACGAGGCGGCGCAGATTTGGTATAATTTCCCAACTGTGAGTAAAGAAACGATAGCTTTGGTATCGCTCGGATGTGCGAAGAACGCGGTCGACCTTCAGGTAATGGCCGGAAACCTACTGAAGGACGGGTGCGAACTGTCGCACGATCCCGACCGTGCGGATGTCGTCATCGTGAACACGTGCGCCTTCATCGCGTCGGCGCGCGAGGAGGCGGAGGCCGAAATCACCCGTGCGCTCGAACTGAAGGCACGCGGCAACTACGGGCGCGTCGTCGTGACGGGGTGCTATCCCCAGCGCTATCCGGCGGCGAAGGCAAAGTTCCCGGGGGTGGACGTCTGGCAGGGCGTGCCAAAGGACTGGGTCGAGTCGAAGACGCCGGGGCTGCGCTTCACGGGCAAGGCGTTCGCCTATCTCAAGATTGCCGAGGGCTGCGCCCACCGCTGCGCCTACTGTGCGATTCCGGGGATTCGCGGCAAATACCGGTCGCGTCCGCCCGAAAGCATCATCCGGGAGGCGAAGGCCCTGATTGCGAGCGGATGCCGAGAACTGAACGTGGTGGCGCAGGACCCGATGCTCTACGGCATCGGGCTTCAGGGCTGGGACCTGCCGAAACTGCTCTGGGAACTGGACAAGATTCGGGGCGACTTCTGGGTGCGCGTTCTCTACAGTTATCCGAACGAAATCAGCGACGCATACATCGATTGGATGAACGGCGCGAAGCACGCGGTGAAATACGTGGACGTTCCGCTCCAGCACACGGTGCCGGAAGTTCTTGCGAAGATGAACCGCCGGCCGGCGATCGAGGCGAGCCGCGTCGCGGCGGAAGCCCTGCGCCTCATGGTGCCGGGCGTGACGCTGCGCACGACGATCATGACGGGGTTTCCGGGCGAGACGGAGGCGCGGTTCAGGTGCCTGCTGGCGGACTTGAAGCGGATGCAGTTCGACCATCTTGGCGCGTTCGCGTTCTCGCCCGAGAAAGGGACGAAGGCGGCGACGATGCCGGGGCGGCCCTCACGTGCGGTGGCAGAGGCGCGCGAGAAAACGGTGATGGAGCAGGCGAAGGCGATTTGGAAGGTGCGGTCGCGGCGGCTTGTCGGGCGGGTTTTCCGTGCGCTCGTCGTTGCGCCGGGCGTGGCACGGATGGAGAGCCAGGCCCCCGACGTGGACGGGGTCGTGCACGTCGAATCCGATGCGGTCGGCGAGTTCATCGACGTGAAGCTGACGGGCGTCCGAGGATTCGACTTCAGGGGGGACGTGGCGTGACGGCACGGGCAAATCCCCGCGTGAACGACGAGGTCGCAAAACGCGACTTCAAGTACTACATCTTCGACTGGGATGACAACATCCTGCACATGCCGACGAAAATACGCATGGAGCATCGACGCGAAGACGGCTCGTGGGAGCCGGTCGAACTTTCCACTGCGGCGTTTGCCGTCGTGCGAACTGACGTCGAGCACTACCGCCCGCCGCTCGTCGGCGGCTGGAAGGCGGCCTTCCGCAACTTCTCGGACGAACCCGGGACGACGCACTTCATCGAGGATACGGTGACGGCGCTGGAGCGCGTCGAACACGGCGAGAAGCCAGGGCCAAGCTACAACGCCCTCAAGAAGACGCTTCGGGAAGGACGGCTTTTCGCCATCGTGACGGCGCGCGGACACTCTCCGGCGACTCTCCAGAAGGCGGTGCGCGTCTTCATCCGCTATGCACTTTCCGAGGCGGAACGCGAAGAAATGATGGCAAATCTGCGCGGTTATCGCAAGTTCTTCGACAAGGTGGAGACGTTCGGGAGCGACGTGGAGGAACTCGACCGCTACCTCAACTCCTGTCGCTATGCGGCGGTAACCTACAAGGGATTCGAGGAGAGGATGCAGTCCGACCCGATCTACCACGAGAAACTGGCGACGGCGACGAACGCCGCGAAACCCGAACTCGCGAAGGAGTTCGCCATCCGCGATTTCGTCGAACACATTTTCCACATGCTCCGCCGGCGCGGCGAATTGAACCGATTCGTCTCAATCGGGTTCTCCGACGACGACCGGGGAAACGTGAAATGCGTGTCGGACTACATCCGGGAGGAACTGTCGCGGCGGTTCGACGGCATCAAGTTCGTCGTCTACGACACGTCCGACCGATCGCTGCCAAAGGGGCGCAAGGTCTGCGTCTCGGGGCAGATGAACCTTCCGGGGTTCTGACGGAAATCTGACACTTCAAAAAGGAAAGGCAAGAGAAAATGAAACGTTATCTGGCAATTGACATCGGGGCGAGTTCGGGGCGGCACATCCTCGGAACGGTCGAGGACGGCAAGATCAAGCTGGAGGAAATCTACCGCTTCGACAACTCGCAGGTCGTGAAGGACGGGCACGACTGCTGGGATCTCCAGTCCCTCGCGCGGAACGTGCTTGCCGGGCTCAAGGCGGCGGCGGACGCGGGAAAAGCCCCCGACAGCGTCGGCATCGACACGTGGGGCGTGGACTTCGTTCTCGTGGACGAACGCGGGCTGCCCGTCGGCGACGCCGTGGCCTATCGCGACCGCCGCACGGACGGCATGATGGAGGCCGTCGATGCGATGATCCCCTTCCGCGAACTCTATTCGCACTGCGGCATTCAGAAGGTGGGCTTCAACACAATCTACCAGCTTGCCGCGCTCAAGAGGGAACATCCCGAACAGCTGGAGAAGGCGGATCGCCTGCTGATGATTCCCGACTACCTCAACTTCGTGCTGACGGGGAAAATGGCAAACGAGTATACCGACGCCTCGACGACCTCGCTCGTGAACGCGGCAACCTGCGACTGGGACCTCGAAATCATCGCGAAACTCGGTCTGCCGGAGCGCATTTTCCGTCCGCTCACCATGCCGGGCGCGGTGCTTGGCGGCTTCACCTCCGCCGTGCGCGGGGCGGTCGGCTTCGACGCACAGGTCGTTTTGCCCGCCAGCCACGATACGGGAAGCGCCTATCTGGCCGTTCCGGCACGGGACGACCGCGCCATCTACCTTTCGAGCGGAACGTGGTCGCTCATCGGCGTGGAAAACCCCGTCGCAATCGTCTCGGACGCGGCGTGCGCGGCGAACTTCTCGAACGAGGGCGGGGCCTGGAAGCGATTCCGCTTCCTGAAGAATATCATGGGATTGTGGATGATTCAGTCCATCCGCCGCGAACTGAACGGCGTGAAGTACGTTGACGGCAAGGACGATTCGGCGACGGCGAAGGCGCTGGCGGGCATCCGCGACTGGGAGAAGGGAAGGGAATACTCCTTCTCCGATTTGGAAATGGCGGCCCGCGCGTCGGCGGCGTATCAGGGATATGTCGATGCGGCGGACAAGCGGTTCTTCGCGCCGGATTCGATGACTGAGGCCGTTTGCACGGCTTGTGCGGAAGACGGATTTGCCGCGCCGGCGACGGTGGGCGAACTGATCCAGTGCGTCTACCGGTCGCTCGCCCGGTGCTATGCGCGTGAGGCGGATTCCCTCGCAGCCATCACGGGCAAGACCTACACGACCCTCAACGTCGTCGGGGGCGGCAGCCGCGATGCCTACCTCAACTTGCTCACGGCGGAGGAAACGGGACTTGAGATCGTGGCCGGCCCGACCGAGGGCACGGCCATCGGCAACCTCATCGTGCAGATGATTGCGGCGGGCGAGTTCGCAGATCTCACGGCGGCACGCAAGGCCATCGTGCGCTGAAACATTGGCAGTTATGATATGACCTTCTCCGTCCGAAACGAATACCCGCGACACGTCTTTCGCCCCGTCGTGAACATGTCATCGACCGACCGACACGCCCAATATGTGGTATAATATTGTACCTATGAAGATTTCTAACGAACAACTGAAACTCGTGTCGGATACCATCCGCTGTCTCTGTGCGGACATGATCGAAAAGGCGAAGTCCGGACACCCCGGCGTGGCAATGGGACTGGCGGATCTTGCCAGCACCCTCTGGCTCAAGCACCTGAATGTCGATCCGAAGGACCCGAAGTGGTATGGCCGCGACCGCCTTGTCTTCTCCGGCGGGCACGCGAGTTCGCTGATTTACGCACTTTTCCACCTTTCGGGGATGGGCGGGGTGACGATGGACGAGTTGAAGTCGTTCCGCCAGTTCGGTTCGCGGTGCGCGGGGCATCCCGAGCGCGGGCTGATGCCGGGGATTGAGGTGACGACGGGTCCGCTCGGGCAGGGCATTGCGATGGGCGTCGGCCTCGCGGTCGCGGCAAAGAAGGCGAAGACGGGCAACCGCACGTGGGTTTTCTGCGGAGACGGCGACCTGGAGGAGGGCATCTCGCACGAAGCCTGCAGTTGGGCGGGTGCGATGAAACTCGACGACCTCATCCTCGTCTACGATTCGAACAACATCACGATTGAGGGCGATACCGCGCTCGCAATGAACGACGACGCGAAAAAACGCTTCGAGAGCTACGGCTGGAAGGTCTTCACCTGCGACGGCCACGACTACGACGCAATTGACAAAACCTATCGCCGCGCCGAGAAGGTCGTCGGCCAGCCCGTGATTATCATTGCCACGACCCACATCGGATTCGGTGCGCCAACGAAGCACGACACCGCCGACTCACACGGTGCGCCGCTCGGTGCGGAGGAAGTCGCCGGCATGAAGCGGGCCTTCGGGTTCGACCCCGACCAGAGTTTCTTCGTGCCGCAGGAAGTCTACGACATCTTCGCCGACCGAACCGGCTTTCAGCACCGTCTGGCGCGGCGCTGGGTTCGCACCCACGCCGACATTGCCGTCTCAAAGGCCGAGCCGGACTACATGAAGATGATTGAGGCCCTGCCGCAGTTCGAGACCGGGAAGGCCGTCGCCACGCGCTCGGCCTGCGGCGAGGTGATGAACGCCCTGGCGAAGGTCGTACCCGAACTCGTCGGCGGCAGCGCAGACCTCGGGCCGAGCAACAAGACCGTGCTGAAGGGACTGGGCGACGTTGCGCCGGGTTCGTTCGAGGGACGGAACATCCACTACGGAATCCGCGAACTTGCGATGACGGCGATGGCGAACGGCCTCACGGCGTTCGGCGGCTTCCGCGGCTACGGGGCGACGTTCTTCGTCTTCAGCGACTACTGCCGCCCGGCGATTCGAGTCGCCGCACTGATGAAGATGCCGTCGCTCTTCATCTTCTCGCACGACAGTTTCTACGTGGGCGAAGACGGCCCGACGCACGAGCCAATTGAGCAACTTGCCGCACTCCGCACGATGCCGGGCGTGACGACGTTCCGTCCGGCGGACGCGAACGAGACGAAGTATGCGTTCGTCGAGATGATCCTTCAGACGACGGGACCGAGTTGTCTGATAACGACGCGGCAGAACATCCCCGTACTGGACGGCGTTCGCCACGAGGGCGTGGCACGCGGCGCGTACGTAATCTGGGAAGGCGGGGCGCAGGATTCCTCGACCGTCCTCTTTCTCTCGTCCGGCAGCGAAGTTGCGCTCTGCATCGAGGCGGCGAAGAAACTCGTCGCGGAGGGCAAGTCGGCGCGCGTCGTCTCAATGCCCTCGTGGGATCGGTTCTTCGCCCAGAAGCGCGACTACCGCGATCAGGTGATTCCCGAACTGATGAAGAAGCGCGTCATCGTCGAGGCGGGCGTCCGCTTCGGCTGGGACCGCTTCCGCCTCGACCACAGGACGACGAAGTTCGTGACGATTGACCACTACGGCGCCTCCGCGCCCTACAAGGTGCTGGCGCAGGAGTTCGGCTTCACCGCCGAGCACGTCTACGAGGTGGCGAAGACGATTGCCTGAGCGCAGGACGAAAGGACAACCTCCCCATGCAGTTTGACAGTCTGACGGCTATTTCCCCGATTGACGGACGCTACGCCAGCAAATGTTCCGAACTGACCGAGGTCTTTTCGGAATACGGCCTCATCAAGCGACGCATTCTCGTCGAGTGCACATGGCTGGAAGCCCTCTGCGACGCGAAGGAGATTCGCGAGTGCAAGGCTCTCTCGGCGGCGGAGCGCAAGCAACTTCGCGCACTCGCGGCAAACGTGTCGCTCGCGGACGCCCGGCGCGTGAAGGACATTGAGAAGACGACGAACCACGACGTGAAGGCGATCGAGTACTTCCTGAAGGAAAAGGTGAAGGGTACGAGCCTTGAATCACGGAGCGAATTCATCCACTTCGCCTGCACGAGCGAGGACATCAACAATATGAGCCACGCGCTCATGCTACGCGACGGAAAGTCCGTCCTGCGGGTCGCGATGGACGAGATGACGGCGAAAATCGCCGCGATGGCAAAAGCCTATGCGAAAGTGCCGATGCTGGCGCACACGCACGGCCAGCCCGCCAGTCCAACGACGGTCGGGAAGGAACTCGCGGTTGTCTCGGCCCGGCTGCGCCGTCAGGCCGCCGAAATCGATCGACTCGTGATGCCGGCGAAGATGAACGGTGCAGTCGGCAACTTCAACGCGCACCTTTCCGCCTACCCCAACGTGGACTGGGAGAAGTTGGCACGGGGCGTGATCAAGTCGCTCGGGCTTCGCCAAAACCGCCTGACGACGCAGATTGAGTCCCACGACGGCATCGCGGAACTCTTCGACGCCATCCAGCGCTGGAACTCCGTCCTGCTCAACTTCGACCGCGACGTTTGGATGTACGTCTCGATGGGCTACTTCAAGCAGCGCACGGTCAAGGGCGAAATCGGTTCCTCGACGATGCCCCACAAGGTGAACCCGATTGACTTCGAGAATTCGGAAGGCAACCTCGGCCTCGCCAACGCCGTGATGGGCTTCATGGCACGCAAACTCCCGATTTCGCGGATGCAGCGCGACCTGACCGATTCGACGACGCTCCGCAACATGGGCGTCGGCTTCGGCTACACGCTCATTGCCATCCGCTCGACGATCAGGGGACTCGGGAAGCTCGAACTCAACGAGGAACGGCTGGCGGACGACCTCAACCGCAACTGGGAGGTACTCGCCGAGCCGATTCAGACCGTGATGCGCAAGGTCGGCATGGATCGCCCGTACGAACATCTGAAGGAACTGACGCGCGGTCGGCGCGTGACGGCGGAAATCATGCACGACTTCATCGCGGCCCTTCCGCTCCCCGAGGCGGATCGGAAGCGGCTTCTGAAGATGACCCCCGCGACTTACGTCGGAATCGCGGCAAAACTGGCAAAACTCGCCTGATTCGGCGAAATCCCCCCTCCGTTACTTCATGGAGGGGAGTACGATGCCGCGCAGAATCACGCGCTGGCAAAGCAGGAAGACCGCCGCCGTCGGCAACGAGACGAACACGAAGCCCGCCATCACACACCAGGGCTGGTGGGCGAATGTCTGCGACATCTGATACATCCAGACGGCAAGCGTCCAGTGCGACTCCTTCTGGCAGACGAGGAAGGCCCACTCCCACGAGGAATAGGCGTGTATGAACGAGTTGAGCGCGTTCACCGCGAGAATCGGCGTCGTCATCGGAAGCGTGATGCGGCGGAAGACCATCCATTCGCCCGCACCGTCGATGGCCGCCGCTTCATAGAGTTCACGCGGCAGTGCGTCGAAGAATCCCTTCAGGATGAAGATGGACATTCCGCTTGCAACGGTTGGCAGGACGAGTGCGGCGAACGTGTTGAGAAGCCCCAGGTCGCGGATGAGGAGGAATCCCGGAATTGCCGTCACCGCCGCCGGAAACGCCATTGTCGCCAGCAGGAAAAGGATAATCTTCTCCGTGGAGGGGAGGCGGAAGCGGGAGAGTGCGTATGCGGCAAGCGGGTTGACCGTAAGGGAGGCGAGGACGGAGAGGATGACGAGGATCAGCGTGTTGGCGAAGGCGCGTCCGCGCAGGAAGAGGTAGTCGCCAACAAGGCGGTAGTTGGCAAGTGCGCCGCCAAAAAAGTCGCGCCAGCCGTGTTCGACGAACTGCACGGCGAGCGCGTTGCGGATTTCCGCCGCGTGGTCGTCGAGCGGATAGGGCATCGCCCGGGCGACGAAATCGCCGCGAACGAGCGCGTTCGTCGTGTACCAGACCTTGAATGCGTCCCATGTCGCGAACTTTTCGTTGTCCGCAATCACTTTTTCGGGCGACATCTTCGCTTCAGCGGAAAATGAGACATCAAAGAACGAACGGTAGCGTACAGGCCACGCGGCATTGAGGGCTTCAATCGTGCCGTATCGGCTCCTGACGAATCGGGCGACATCCCGCGCATCGTAGTCGCAGATGAGATGCCGCGCATCGGTTTTGGAAAGGGTTCGGACAAACCGTTCGGCACGGGACTTCGCCTGCGGCCAGACCGCCGAATCTTCGACGGCGGCAAGTTCGCGCCGGGCGAACGCAGCAATTCCCGCCCGATCCTTCGAAACCGCCTCCCAACTCGTCCAGGCAGACGGCGCATCGGGATAGACGGCGCGGGGGAAGCGCGTGAAGCGCATGGCAATCGAGCGGACGAAGCGGTCATTTCGGTCGAAAAGCGAGCGCACGACGGGGTCGTGCCGCGAATAGTCGTAGGACGAGGAGAAACTCGCCGCAATCATGACGGCGAAGGGATAGACCATCGTCAATGCACCGAGGGCGAGAATCGCGTAGACAAGTGCGAGAAAAGACCGTGCCCTGGCCGATTTCCGCTCGCTCTCGAGTATCACCGCCATCGCGTCAGAACTCGCTGGAATCGCAGACGAGCGAATCCATGATGTAGTCCTTGCGTTCGGGCGTGTTCGCCCCCATGTAGAACTTGATGGTCTTCTCAATATCCACGTCATCGACGCACGTCACGGGCGTCAGGCGCATTTCCGGGCCGATAAAGTCCTTGAACTCCTTCGCGTTCAATTCGCCAAGTCCCTTGAAGCGCGTGATTTCACAGCCCCGCCCGCACGCCCGAATGGCGCGCTCGCGCTCCTCGTCCGAAAAGCAGTAGTATTGCTCCTTCTTGTTCCTGACGCGGAAGAGCGGCGTTTCGAGGATGAAGACGCGCCCGTCCGTGATGAGCTGGCGGTAGAAGCGCATAAAGAAGGTCGTCAGCAGCATGCGGATGTGCAGGCCGTCCACATCGGCATCGGTGGCGAAGATAATCTTTCCGTAGCGCAGGTGGTCAAGCGTATCCTCGATGTCGAGCGTCTTGATGAGGTTGAAGAACTCCTCGTTCTTGTAGAGTACGTCCTTGTTCAATCCGCACGTGTTAAGGCATTTGCCGCGCAGGAAGAAGACGGCCTGGTTCATCGCATCGCGGGCGTTTCCCAGCGTGCCACCCGCCGACTTGCCCTCCGTGAGGAAAATCATCGTCCCCTCGCCCTCAGGCTTGCCAGTCTTCTTGTCTATCCTGTCAAGCTTGAGGTGGTTCTTGCAGTCCTTCAACTGCGGCACACGCACCTGCACCGCCTGCGACCGCTCCCGCGCCTGCTTCTTAATCGTGTTCAACTGCGACCGGATCTTGCCGGTCTCCTCGATTTTCGCAACCAACTTCTCCGTCTCGGACGGCGACCGATGGAGTGCGACCTCAATCTCCTTCTTCATTTCCGCCACGAGATCGGATCGGATGTCGTTCATCACGAACTTGATCTTCGTCTGCCCCTCGAACACGGGGTTCATGATCCTGAGCGAAACCGCGCCGAGCAATCCGTCGCGGATGTCGTCGCCGTCGAACTTCTTCTTTGCGTCCCAGTCATTGAGGGCCTTGGTCAGGGCCTCCTTGAACGCCGTCAGGTGCGTGCCGCCGTCCGTCGTGTACTGCCCGT
>CAVAHB010000045.1:0-7177 GCA_963588415.1 Faecalibacterium sp. CAG:74 | reverse complement strand
GACGGGGACGGACTGTGGCGCAGCAACGATGTCGTCAAGGCGTGGGTGAAGGATCGCAATTACGAAAAGGTCGGGGGCGACTGCGCGTTCTGCCTTTATGAAGATTCCTTCGGACGCCTTTGGGCGGGTTCGCTTACGGAAGGCCCCTGTGTCTACGATGGCAAAACATGGTGCGCCTTCCCGCTTGAGACGGGATTCTGTGGCAGTCGCGTGTTCGCGATTTCGGGGGATGGGGACGGCATGGTTTGGATCGCCTCGGATGGAGGGCTTGCACGATATTCGGGCAAGATGGACGTCTGGCGTTTCTGGACGAGAGCCGACGGTCTGCCCGAAAACGAAATCACGTCCATTGCCTGCGGAAGGGATGGCCGCGTCTACCTCGGTCATGCGACGGCCGGCATCTCCATCGGATGCAGGGAAGACGATTATTCGCAATGGAAGGTCGTCTCCGCGCCGTGGACGTTCAAGGGCGGGAAATACGAGGTCACGCCGTCCGAAATCGGTCAGGGGCTGCCGTCCAATCAGATGAACAGCCTTTACGTGCATGAAGACGGGACAATGTTCGCGGGGACGATTTCAGGACTGGCAATCAGCGGGGACAAAGGAGACACGTGGTCTTACATCCGCGCAAAAGACTACTACAAATACCTCGGTCTTGCGGACAACTCGGCTCTGATCCGGAAGGGCGAACGTCTGCTGCCGGACGACTACGTGACGTCATTCTGCCCGCTCGGAAAGGAATCCGTGCTGATTTCCTGTCGCGAGGGAGGCATCTGCGCATACGACATCCGACGGCGGACAATTGTCCAACTGCCCGGCGATTCCGAGCGACAGTGGATAACTTCTTCCGTTCGCACCCGCGACGGAAGTGTTCTGCTTGGGTTGTACGGAAAGGGAATCGTTCGGGCGGAAACCGAAGGCAAGCCGTGCAAGCGGTCTTCGCCGTCGGGCACGAGAGAACCGCCGCGTTTCCCGCGTCCGCCGCTTGAAGCGACCGAAAGGGGAGGCAAGGGCCTCCAGTCGCGGAAAAACGACAGCCCCTCCGCATTTTATCTTCGAGACGACTGGGAGACGAAAGGCGACTGGTGGGGGCGCTACGGATTGCGCTATGCCGTGTTATGTGCGGTCTATGCCCAGTGGGGGGACTCCATTTGCGTGGACGGGCCATGGGGACGCTATCTGGTAAGCGGATGGATAGGGCCGAATCATCGGAAAATAGAAGGAATGCGTCGTTGGCTGCACTGGCTGGTGACGGACAACCCAAACACTCTCTGGCTACCCGAACATGGCATCCGGCGACAGGCGGAATGGGACGATCACGGCGAAACTTACGGACGTTATTTCAACGGTCCCGACCTGACGGTGAAGGTGCACGTGCCTGCCGGCGGAAACGACGTGGCCTTTTATTTCTTCAACAAGGACGGACGTGAAGGGCAGAACCGCCGCCGTGATTATCTTATTGAGCTGAGTCGTGTCGGGGAAAAGGAATCGCCAATCATCGCCCGCGCCCGCGTGAAGGACTTCTGGAACGGCGTTTATAAGGTCTTCCGCGCCAATGAGGAGGGCGACTACTTGTTCCGCATCAGGCGGCAGGGCAGTTTTGCCGCGATTCTTTCGGGCGTGTTTGTCCAGGGTGCGCAGGAGCCGCGTGAATCGGTCGTCGAGCCGTTCATGAACACGGCATTGTATATGGGCGGAGTCGTCTATCAGGCTCCGCTTCCGACATTCAACGGAAATCCCCATTCAAAGTTGGCGAAAGCCTGCACAAATGGAGTCGAGCGTCTTGAAAAGTCCTCGTCGGGAACGGAATTCGATCGGACGCGGTTTGGAATGACAAGGACATATGCCGCCTGTACGACGCGAATGGACGCCGAAACAAATGAACACATGCGGTGGAAATTGAGACGATGGCTTCCGAAGGATCGGAGTGAATATCATCGGTATATGATGCTTTGCTGGACTGGCGCGCAAATCAAAAACTGGCCGCTCAAACTTTGGGAGAAGGCAAAGTGCAGTAAAAACACGGTTGACTCGCTGGAAGACCTAAAGAAAGTCCCAAGGGATTCTTTTACGCTCGAATCGTGGATTGACCTCGTCCCACCCGAACGCCGCGAATACGTTGCCGAACCTTCCCTCGGCTTTTGGCGACGGGCCGCCCTGACGGCCTACAATTTTAGACCTCCGCTTTCCACATCCTCCCAGACCGTTCCCAAGGCGCAGGATTTCGCCCGGACGTGCGAGCATCGCACCAACGGAACTTCCTCGGTGCGCGTATCGGTCAGTCCGAAACCCAAGAGATCAAACGACAACGTTCTCGGCAGTCTGAAGCCACCGCGTGAATTTTCCAATCTGCCAACGGACATACAAAAGAACATTTGCACGAAACTTGCTCAATGCCTTGTCCGTGAAGACATTTACTGCGGGGTGGTGCAAATACTGCCCGAATATCTCGTTACAAATTCTTGGCCGGGGATTTCCTATCCTGAAAAAGACTTTCGCTTTATGAAAAATCTTGGATTTCGTCCGACACGACTGATTCGGACGCTGTTTGCAGAGACGAACCTGACTCGTGCGATGGACAAGAGGGAACCCGTTTATTTTCAGCTCCGGAATCCAACTTACAGCCAAATCATTGCAGACCAGAGATTAGAGGGCAAATGGATGAAATATTCACCGTCCGTGATTTCCTTTAGTCGGAAATGTATCTTCGCGTTCTTCGAGAGGCTTAAAACGCACGAATGGGATTCCGAAGATGCCTTCATTGAAGAATCGATATGTCTGATGAATATGAAGGATTGGCCTCCCTCTGTTCAGAAGTTATGGCAGACTTCGGCGTACGGAATGATGCCGAGTTGTGTTTTTGCCGTCAATGAACGGTATGGTCTTCCGCCGCCAACAGTCCAACTTTCAAAAGGCATGAGGAAGATAATGGATTCCTTCTACCGAAGTGCACGATCGGAAGACAATCTCCATCCGCTAATCGAATTGAGCGATCGCGAGGCGACGGAAATCGTCTACCTGACGGCCCTCTGCCGTGGGAAGGTCAGGTCGCTGGACGAGTTCAACGCGGCGTTCGTCCCCATGGGCGAGACATTCCTCGTCAAGCTGACGGCGGAGGAGTGCGAAACGGAAATCGGGCGAATGCTCTACAAAACTGCTAGGGAACGCGGACTTATCAAAAAGGCGGAAGGAGAAGAATGAATCGGCTTCCCATTTCGCATCGGGCGACAGGCGTCCGACTTTCCCTCAATTTATGATATAATACCGACCATGAAAATGAAATACATCCTGACGGGGGCGGCTGTCGCCCTGGCGTTCTGCGCGTCGGCGCGGACATTCGAGGTTGCCGCCTGGCGTGGCGAAACGGTGGTCGCGCGCGTGCCAGACTTCGCCGAACTCGGGGATGCCCCCGACGGGATGCGCGTCCGGCGCGGCGTTTTGAAAAGCGTGAAATACGCGCCGACGCCGAATTCCCTGCAGCGGGTGGAGATCTGCGACCGCGTGAAGTGGGGCGCGAAGGACGAGGACGGCCCGCGCATCGTTGAGGTGCGCGTGGCGGAAAACGCGAAGCCGGGCGTCTACGACTGCGGGGCAATGCGCATCCGCGTCGTTGACCGCGTCCTGCCCCAGCCGAAGGACTGGAAGTATTTTCTCGACCTCTGGCAACACCCGTGGGCGGTCGCCCGCCTGGAGGGCGTGCAGCCGTTCTCAAAGAAGCACTACGACGCGATGCGCCCCGTCTGGAAGACGCTGGCGACCGCCGGGCAGAAGACCCTGACGGTCACGCTGCTCGACCAGCCGTGGAATCACCAGTGCTACGACGCCTACGGGTCGATGATCGGGCGTGTGAAGAAGGCGGACGGCTCGTGGGCGTTCGACTACACGGTTTTCGACGAATACGTGGTGTTCGGGCGTTCGTGCGGCCTCGGCCCGGACATTGCCTGCTACACGATGTGTCCGTGGGGGAACGTCTGCCGCTACAAGGACGAGGCGGGCAACGCGAAGGAGATGACCTGCATCCCCGGCACGCCGGAGTTCGCGGACTTCTGGGGCGACTTCCTCGTCGATTTTGCCGCACATCTCAAGGAGAAGGGCTGGTTCGGCGACACCTACATTGCGATGGACGAGCGGCCGCCAGAAGACGTGAAAAAGATTGCGGACTTCGTTCAGACGAAAGCCCCCGGCATGCGGATTGCGATGGCGGGCAATCGCGCACCGTCCGACTTCAAGGGCATCACAATCGACAACTACAGTCAGGTTCTCAGTCATGTCACGGTGAACGACTTCCTCACCGAAGTCCAGACACGCCGCAAGCAGGGCTACAAGACGACGTTCTACGTCTGCTGCTGGCCGACGTATCCGAACACGTTCATGACGAGTGGCGCGGGGGAGGCGTTCTGGCTCGGTGCGTACCCGGGCGTTTGCGGACTGGACGGATTTCTGCGCTGGGCGTGGAACAGCTGGCCGCAGAATCCGAAGAAGGATGCCTCCTACGGGGACTGGCGGGCGGGCGACACCTTCCTTGTCTATCCCGACGGCGCACCCTCGTGGCGATTCCTTGAACTGCGTAACGGCATCGTCGCCGCCGAGAAACTGCGCATCCTGAAGGAGCAGAACTTGTTCGCCGACGAAATCGCCAAACTTTCCGCCTTCTACGTCGAGAAGGATGCGGTGGCGAACAAGAGCGATTTCGTCAAGATCCGCGAAGAAACGCTCCGTGTGGTGAACAAGTGACGACGCTGGAGAGGATCGCCGCACTCGTTTGCGAGACGAGTTGCTCGCTGCCGGACGACGTAGAGCGTGCGATTCGGTGCGCCCTCCGTCAGGAGGAGCGCGGCAGATCCGCCGCCATCGTACTTGGAACGGTGCTCGATAACGTGCGGTTGGCGCGGCGGAAGGGAACGCCGCTCTGTCAGGATACGGGGACGCTCACCTTCTTCGTTGACGAACGTCTGCGCCGCCGCGTCACGCCAGAACTCCTCAAGCGGGCCGTTGCGAAGGCGACGGACGTGGGAGTTCTTCGGAAGAACACGATTGACGCGGTGAGCGGAAAGTCGTACGACGACAACTGTGCGGACGGCGCACCCGTCGTCCACTATGTCGCGAAAACTGCCGCGAGACCGTCCGTGACGCTCCTCATGAAGGGCGGCGGAAGCGAGAATATGTCGCGGCAGTATTCGTTGCCTGATGCGACACTTGGTGCGGGGCGCGACCTCGCCGGGGTGCGCAAATGTCTGCTTGACGCGGTCGTGAAGACGCAGGGCTACGGGTGTGCGCCGGGGATTCTCGGCGTGTGCATCGGCGGCGACCGCGCCACGGGATTTGAGACGGCGAAGGAGCAGTTGCTGCGTCCGCTTGGAAAGGCGGGTGAATCCGCCGATCCGACCCTGCGGAAACTGGAAGCGCGGATTTGCCGCGAGGCGAACACGCTCGGCATCGGCCCGATGGGTCTTGGCGGCAAGACGACGCTTCTCGGCGTTCGGATTGCCGCGCGTCCGCGCGTCCCCGCGTCATTCTTTGTGACGGTCGCCTACCTCTGCTGGGCGGCGCGGCGTAGGACGATTTCATTCTGACGGCCTGAACCGTTTGACTTGGGAAATGCCGCGTCAATTCATTATGATACCAATTCTCACCAACATGGGGCGGATTTACGGTGTCGGTCAATTCAAATGAAGGAGATTCAAATGAAGGAAGAAGGAAAAATGGAGAAAACGGGGTCGATGAGCCGCCGGGGATTCCTGATTGGCGCGGGAACGCTCGCGGCAACGACCGGGGCAATTGCAGAGACGAAGAAGGCGAACGCGCCGGCGGATCCGTTCCTCGGCACGGGGGATGCGCCGCTGACGGTCGGGTTGCCGAACCTTCAGGCGCCGGGCGAAACGACGATGGGCGTGTCGTGGAAGGTCTCGGGTCTCGCCAAGGGAGTCGTCGAGTATGCGGACAATCCCGCGTTCGAGCATTCGGCTTTCGTCAAGTCGGGCGGCTACGGGCTCGTGCCGATTGACGTCGCCGCGTTGCAGGTGCGGTTGGAGAACCTGAAGCCCGCGACGAAATACTGGTATCGCACGATTACGACGCCGTTCACCGACTATCGGAACATCTATGACGCGAAACTTGGAAAACCAGTCGTTTCCGCGACATATTCGTTCACAACGCTCGGTGCAGGCGCGCGTGCGCATTTCTGCATGATGACCGACACGCACGCGCAGTGGAAGCCGTTCGAGATGATTGTGAAGAAAATCAAGGAACTCGCGCCGGCGGCGGTCGTCTGGAACGGCGACGCGACCAACACGACGCAGAAGAAGGAAACGGCCGTCGAGATATTCCTCGATCCGCCGGTCAAAGACCGCGACTACGCAACGTCGATTCCCATCCTCTTCGAGTCGGGCAACCACGACTTCCGCGGCAGTTGGATCTCGAAGAAGGAGGAGGTCATGCTGCCGCGCCATCCGGCCGAGCGGCGCGGCGACCAGTGGGATCTCAAGTGGAACTTCGCCGTGCGCCTCGGCGATTTGGCGCTCGTCGGCATGGATACGGGCGAGGACAAGCCCGACGCCCACCCGAAGTGGTTTGGACTCGCAAACTTCGAGCCGTACCGTCGGGCGCAGGCGGTATGGCTCCGCGAGCAGCTGGCGCACCCCGAGATTGCGGCGGCGAAGTTCAAGGTTCTCTTCTGCCACATTCCGCTTTTCGCGGCGAAGGGCCATCCGGACTATCCGCACGACGGCGTGAAGGTCGATCCGTATGACTTCGCCTACTGGTCGCGCGAATGTCACGACCTCTGGGCGCCGATTCTGGAGAAGGCGGGCGTGCAGCTCGTCGTTTGCGGACACAAGCACCAGTTCCGCTTCGACGCGCCGACGGCGGAGCGTCCGTGGGCGCAGGTCGTGGGCGGCGGGCCCGAACTGGGCGTATCGGGCAACAGGCCGGACGCGAGCCGTTTCCCGACGGTCGTCGAAGGCAAGGTCGTGGACGGACGTCTGCGTCTCATTGTGCATGACGTCTTCAACGGTCGCATCGTCCTCGACCGCGAAATTGCGTGAAGTGCCGTCTGCTCCCTCGGGGAGCGCGGCGAACCCCCTCTCGGAGCGTTGGCGTACTCAATAGATGGCCACGGCGTACTTAATAGATGGACGCGGCGTACTCCATATATGGGCACGGCGTTCTCCATCTATTG